>DASSBA010000031.1:0-62078 GCA_035699205.1 Gemmatimonadales bacterium | reverse complement strand
TCGCGCGGATGGGCCCGGCTCTTGGCCGAGAGGCCCACCTGCGCCAGCACCCGCATCACCCGGGCGTTGATGGTGTCCCGCCGCGCACCGGTCACCTCGAGCGCGAAGGCGATATTTTCCGCCGCGGTGCGGTCGTCCAGCAGCCGGAAATCCTGGAAGACCACGCCCAGCCGGCGGCGGAGCTTGGGAATCTCGTCGCGGCGGAGCGCGCTCACGTCGTAGCCGGAGACGCGGACCTCGCCCGAGGTGGGCCGCTGCTCCGCGAACAGCAGCTTCATGATGGTGGACTTGCCGGCGCCGGAATGGCCGGTGAGGAAGACGAACTCGCCCCGGCTGATCCGGAAGGAGACGTCCCTCAGGGCCAGCGCGCCGTTCGGAAAGGATTTGTCGACGTGGGTGAGACGGATCACGGTCGGAAGCTACAACGGACGCCGGGCGGGGAGAAGAGCGGTGAGAGGTAAGCGGTGAGCGGTGAGCGGTGAGCGGTGAGCGGTAAGCGGGACATGTCGGCGGGCACTGTCATCCCGAGCGAAGCGAGGGATCTACTCACCCGGTGTTCGAACTCGGCCCGGCAAGATCCCTCGCTCCGCTCGGGATGACAGTGCCGATGCTCGGGATGAGGGTCGACAGCCCGGCTTCCTTCCAACTCACCACTCACCGCTAACGCTCACCGCTCCACCGCCTGCTCCAGATCCCCAATGATGTCGGCCGCGTCCTCGATTCCACAGCTCAGCCGGAGAAAGCCGTCGGGAATGCCGAGGGTGGCGCGCTCTTCCGGAGCGATGCCCCGATGCGAAGTGAGGCGCGGCTCGGAGACCAGAGTCTCCACCCCGGCCAGGCTCGGCGCGTGGGTGACCAGCTCGAGCCGCTGCAGCATTCGTTCGGCGGCTGCCGGTCCCCCAGCCAGCTCGAGGCCGACCATCCCGCCGAAGCCGTCGAGGACCGACCTGGCGAGCTCGTGGTCCGGGTGCGAGGAGAGGCCGGGGTAGTGGACCCGGGCGAACGCTTCCTGCGACTCGGCCCACTCCGCGACCGCCTGGCCGTTCGCGTTGTGGCGCTCCATGCGGAGCGCGAGCGTGCGCATGCCGCGGTCCACCAGCCAGGCGGTGTGCGGATCGATCGACTGGCCCCAGCGCCGCATGAGACGGTTCACCTCCTCGACCAGCGAGGCGGAGCCCGCCACCGCGCCCGCGATCACGTCGCTGTGACCGTTGAGGTATTTGGTGGCGCTCGTAATGGCCACGTCGGCGCCGTGCTCGAGCGGCCGGAAGTTGATCGGGCTGGCGAAGGTGGCGTCCACCAGCAGCGCCAGCCCGAACTCGCGCGCGACGTGAGCCACCGGGGCGAGGTCCACCACCCGCATCAGGGGGTTGGTGGGGGTCTCGACGAAGATGGCGCGGGTGCGCTTCCGGACCGATTTGCGCCAGAGCCGCGGGTGATCGGGCGTCACATAGGTGATGTCGATGCCGAACCGGCCCAGCTCCTCGTCGAACAGCTGGCGGGTGCCGCCGTAGATCCAGCTGCTGCTGACCAGGTGGTCGCCCGGGCGGAGCACGGCCAGGTGCGCCAGCGAGGTGGCGCCCATGCCGCTCGACAGGAAGATCGCGTCCTCCGACCCCTCGAGCAGCGCGTACTTCCTGGCCACGGCAATCTGGTTGGGGTTGTTCCCGTAGCGGCTGTAGACGATGTCCTGGTCCGAGCCGACCGGGCTCACGAAGGTGCTGCTCTGCTGGATGGCCGGCGACACGGGGGCCCAGTCGGGGCGCCGGTGCGGCACGCCGTGAACGGCGGTCGTGGACGGCCCGGCGCGGCGGGCGCTCATGCGAGCGGCAGCGGGTGGTACAGCTCGCCCTCGGCCCGCACCAGGCGGTGCAGCGCCAGTGCGCCGAGCGCTTCCTCCACCCGCGCCCGGGACCACTCCAACGCGGCGGCAACCCCGTCCGCGGTGAGCGCGCCACGGCTGCAGATGCAGGTGAACGCCGCCCGCGCATCGGCGGTGACCCAACCGAGGAGCCGCGGCCCCTCGTCGTCGGTCCCGGGCGCCACCACCGCGATGGCCAGGTGGTGGTGGGTGAGCACGTGCTCGATGGCCTCGTGCTGGTCCTCGCGCAGCCCCCGCAGCACCACGCACCGGCCGCCGCACTCGCCGTCGGCCAGGAGCAGCTTGGCTACCACCTCGTCGGCGCAGCTCAGGTCCAGCAGCTCGATTCCCGAGAAGTCGAGCAGGGCCAGGCGGCAGTCCGAGTGGGCCAGCGCTTCCTGGATGCGTCCGCGGATGGCGGCCCCGGTGGGGCGGGTAACGAGATTGCGGTAGGGCGAGGCGACCGTCTCCCGCAGCAGCCGGCCGATGTGGATCGTCTGGATCATCGGGGCTCGGATTCCTGCGCGGGGATGATGATCTGCACCTGGGCTCCGGGGAAGAACGGGAGATGCTCGCTCAACGGCACGTCCTCGTCCCATGGCGGCACGATGGCCAGCCGGGCCGTGCCGCTGCGGATGGAGATCTTGCCTTTCCACTGGTCGAGGAACCGCTTGATGAAGGCCAGGCCCTGGCCGCGGCCGGGGTCGCGGAAGCGGCTGACGCCCTGGATGAGGGCCGCCTCGAGCGCGGCGCCGTCGCCCCAGCGCTCGCCGAAGCGCTTGGCGTGGGCGCTCTCGAGCGAGCGCCGGAAGCCGATACCGGCATCGCTGACCGCGATGACCACCACGCGCCGGCCCAGCCGCCGCCGGAAGGTGTACGCCTGCACCGCTACCCAGCCGCTGGTGCCCGCGTGCTCCACAATATTCTGGCACGCCTCCGAAAGCGCCATACTGAACCTGAGCGTCGCTTTCATTTCGAGTCCCAGCTCCCCGTGCAGAATGCGCGAGGCGCCCTGGGAGATCTTCTCGACCACCTCGTGCACGTCCTCCGTGGCCCGGACGGGGGTGACGTCGAGCAGGACATCCGACGGACCCGACGCCGCGGCCCGGGGCACCTTCCCATGCAGCTCGAACAACTCGGCCGCGTACTTGAAAAACCCGGCGCGCGCCCAATAGCGCTTGACGTCGTCGTTGGTCGGCACCGTGAACAGCGGCCGCTCGCGCCGTGCCTCGGCCATGGCCTGGCCCGCCGTGAGCATGGCGAGCAGGCCGTAGGGCGAGGCCCACTGCGCGCCGCGCGCGTCGAGCAGCACCTTCTCCTCGGGCGGCCAGCTCCCGAAGGCGGCGGCGAACTGCTCGAACGAACGATCGTCGAACGTGGCGGGCACCTCGATGACGCGCGTCACGGTACCAGCAGCTCCCCGCGGAGGTGGCGGCTCAGCCCGCCGGCCCCGCGGAGGCAGGCGTTGCGCGATGCGAGGGCGGTCGCGTGGCGCAGAGCATCCTCGACCGGATCGCCGGCCAGGAGGCGGGCACAGGCCGCGGCACCGAACACGTCGCCGCAGCCGGTGGGATCGATGGCGTCCACCGGGGCGGCGGGGATCAAGGCGGTGCGGACGGCTTGGGAGTCACCCTGAGCGGAGCGAAGGGACCATGGCCCAGCGTAGGCTCCCCTCGCTCCGCTCAGGGTGACTCCCGGGGCAGGTGCGCTCCACCCATCGAACCCCGGCGCCGCCACGTACGCCGCTCCCTTCGGCCCCAGCGTCACGACCAGCAGCGACACGCCCGCGGCGAGCGCCTGGGCGGACAGCGAAAGTGGATCGGGGGAGAGCTGCCGCATCTCGTCCTCGTTGAGCTGGACAACGTCGAAGCAGCCGAACCAGGCGGCCGCGTCCGGCAGCGGCTGGAGCACGCGGATGCCGTCGTGCTGCATGCCGAGGAACAGGCTGTGCAGGTCCGCGTAGATGGGCCCGCCGAACCCCTGCCGTAGTGCCTGCGCGGTGCCGAGGGTGAGCTCGAACCCGGAAATGAAATTCAGGTAGATGGCGTCCAGGTCCCGCACCATCGGGCCCAGCTCGAGCCAGGTCCAGGCGGGCACGCCGCCCGACATCCGTTCGCACCGCCGCTCGCTCGACTGATACTGCAGGACGACCCGGTTGTTCGGGGCCGGCACCTCGACGCAGCGTCCGCCCGGCGTGAGCCGCGAGAGTCCGCGGAGCAGCTCCGCCGCCTCCGGCGCGAGATCGCGGCCGACCTTGATGAGCGGCACGATCTCCCAATCGGGCGGCAGGCTCGCGTCGAGCCCGCCCAGGGCGTACGCGATTCCGCCCCACTCCTCGGTGGGGGCCGCGAGCGGGTCGCGCCCGTGGATGAGGTCCCAGACGAGGGACCCGATCACGCCGACTTTAGGCACCCGCGGCCGTCTGGTCGAGGAACACCCTGGCCGCGCCGTACACGCCGGCCGTGCCGCCGAGCTCGCCCGGCACGATGCGGCACGCGGCGACCGCGGGCTTGAACGCCCGGCGGGCGGCCTCGCGGCGGAGCGGCACGAAGAGATGGTCGCCGGCGAGGGTCACGCCGCCGCAGACCACGACCACCTCCGGATTGAAGACGTTGAGCAGGTTGCCAATGCCGACGCCGAGGAAGCGGGCGGTGTCGTTCACCACCTCGAGCGCGAGCTCGTCGCCGTCCTTGGCCGCCTGGTAGACGGTCTGGGCCGTGATCTTCCGCAGGTCCCCGCTCACCAGCGACGGCAGGCGGCTCACGGCACCGGCCTGGATCTCCTCGACGGCGCGGAGCGCGATGTTGGGGCCGGAGGCGTACGCTTCGAGACAGCCGTAGTTGCCGCACTTGCAGCGGCGGCCCTCGGTGTCGATGGTGGTGTGGCCGATCTCGCCCGCCACGTCCGACGCGCCGTGATAGAGCTTCCCGTCGAGGATGAGCCCGCCGCCGATGCCGGTGCCGATGGTGATCCCGATCGCGTTCCGCGTCCCGCGCGCGGCGCCGACCCACCACTCGCCGAGCACGGCGCAGTTGGCGTCGTTGTCGAGCGCGGCGGGCAGGCCCAGGCGGTCGCGGATGATCTGGCGCAGCGGCAGGTCCACCCACCCCAGGTTCGGCGTGAGCAGCACGATGCCGCGTCGGGTATCGAGCGGCCCCGGCGCGCCCACCCCCACGCCCACGATGTCGGCGCCGGGTACCTCGCGCAGCGTGCCGATCATGACTCGCTCCGCCAACCCGACCAGCCGGTCGAGCACGTCACCGGCGCCGGCCTCCGACTGGGTCGGCTCGCTGGCGGTCGCCAGCACGGCCGAGCCGTCCTCGGCCACGCTGCCGACGACGAGATTGGTCCCGCCGATGTCAATGCCGAGTACGTATCGCACGGTGCGCCTCCACGTCCGAGACCGCCGCCACCGCCGCCGCGACGGCCGCGACCGGAATTTCCCGCATGCAGCGGTGATGGCCAAGCGGACAGACCTGCGGGCCGTGTGCCGAGCACGGCCGGCAGGCCAGCGTCGGGTGCTCGACCACCACGTCACGCGCGCCGCGCGGCCCGAAGCCAAGCGCGGGCACCGTCGGCCCAAACACGGCGACGACCGGCGTACCGACCGCCGTGGCCAGATGCAGGGGCGCCGAGTCGTTGGTGACGAGCACCGCCGCCCGGGCGATGAGCGCCGCGGACCCGCGGAGCCCGAGCGCCCCGGCGGCGTTGTGGACCCGGCCCGGCGCCGCGGCCGCCACCTCCTCGGCGAGCGCGGCGTCCTCGCGGCCGCCGATCACCACGACGGGCCGCTCGAGCGCCGCTGCCAGCCCGGCGTACCCGGGCCACCGCTTCGTGCCCCAGATGGACCCCGGCGCCAGGGCGACGAAGCCGTCGCCCACGCCGCGCTCGCGGAGCCATGCGTCGGCCGCGGCCCGGTCGTCCGCGGTGAGGGCGAGGTGGAGGGGCGGCGACTCCCCGGGCACGCCGGGCTCCGACCGGGCCAGCGCCAGCAGCCGCTCGACCTCGTGGCCGGTGCCGGGCCGCGGCACACGCCGGGTATATGTAATCGCGGCCGGGCTGTCGGCGAAGCCGATGCGCTCGCCCGCGCCCGCGAGCAGCGCCAGCGCCGCCGAGCGCCACGAGCGGTGCGGCAGGTAGACGCGCGCGTAGCGCCGCGCCCGTAGCCGCGCGCCGAGCCGCCACAGCCCGGCGGCGCCCCGATCCGCGCCGCGCTTGTCGTAGCGAAGCACCGCGCCGACCGCCGGGTGTGTCTCGAGCAGCGCCGCCGCCGCCGGCGTCGTCACCACGTCCACCGGCCCGTGCCGCTCGGCCAGGGCCGTCAGGAGCGGGGTGGTGAGGACGACGTCGCCGAGGAAGGCGGTCTGGATGATGAGGGTAGTCGTGGGTCGTGAGTCGTGAGTCGTGAGATCATTTCCGCGCATGGACGGGCCTCGCCTTGCTTGAACCCACGACTCACGACTTGCGACTTGCGACTATCAATCCACCTGCAACACCGCCAGAAACGCCTCCTGCGGAATCTCGACGGCGCCGATCTGCTTCATGCGCTTCTTCCCCTCCTTCTGCTTCTCGAGAAGCTTGCGCTTGCGGGTGATGTCGCCGCCGTAGCATTTGGCCAGGACGTCCTTCCGGAACGCGGAGATCGTCTCGCGGGCGATGACCTTGTTGCCGATCGCCGCCTGGATGGCCACCTGGTAGAGCTGCCGGGGAATCAGCTCCTTCAGCTTTTCCGCGATCTTGCGGCCGTATTCCTGCGCCTTCTCGCGGTGGATGATGACGCTGAACGCGTCGATCGGGTCGCCGTTGATGAGCATGTCGAGCTTGACGAGCTCCGACTCGCGGTATCCCGCCATCTCGTAGTCCAGCGACGCGTACCCGCGCGAGAGCGACTTGAGCTTGTCGTAGAAGTCGAGCACGATCTCGCCGAGCGGGAACTCGAAGTCGAATTCGACCCGGGTCGTGTCGATGTAGTGCATGCCGTTGTAGACCCCGCGCCGCTCCTGCCCGAGCTTCATGATCCCGCCGATGTAGTCCGCCGGCGCCATGATGCGCGCCTTCACGTACGGCTCGTCGATGCGGTCGATCTCCGCGGGATCGGGGAGCTTGCTCGGGTTCTCGAGCAGCACCATCTCGCCGTCGGTGCGATAGACGTGGTACTCCACCGTGGGAACGGTGGTGATGAGGCTCAGGTCGAATTCGCGCTCGAGCCGCTCCTGCACGATCTCCATGTGGAGCAGGCCGAGGAAGCCGCAGCGGAACCCGAACCCGAGCGCGGTGGAGGACTCCGGCTCGTACTGCAGGCTGGCGTCGTTGAGCACCAGCCGCTCCAGCGCGTCGCGGAGGCCCTCGTACTGGTCCGAGTCGGTGGGATAGATGCCGGCGAAGACCATCGATTTGACGTCGCGATACCCCGGCAGCAGCTCGGCGGCGCGGTCGTGGGCGTCGAGGATGGTGTCGCCCACGCGGGCGTCGCGGACCTCGCGCAGGCTGGCCACGAGGTAGCCTACCTCGCCGGCCTGAAGCTCGGAGGCGGGGTGCTGGCCGAGCTGGAGGTAGCCCACCTCGTCCACGTGGTACACGTCGTCGGGGTGGGAGCCGAAGGCGATCTCCATTCCCTCGCGCACCGTACCGTCCACCACCCGGATGCTGGGGATGGCGCCCCGGTAGCGGTCGTAGTAGGAGTCGAAGATGAGGGCCCGCAGCGGCGCGTCCTCCTGCCCGCGCGGCGGCGGCACCCGGGCCACCACCGCCTCGAGCAACTCGGGCACGCCGGTCCCTTCCTTGGCCGAGACGGCGAGGATTTCCTCGCGACTGGCGCCGATCAGGTCCATGATCTCCCGCGCCCTGCGCTCGGGCTCGGCCCCGGGCAGATCGATCTTGTTGAGGACCGGAATGATCTCGAGCCCCGCCTCCATGGCCAGGAAGAGGTTGCTGAGCGTCTGGGCCTGCACGCCCTGGGAGGCGTCCACCACGAGAATGGCGCCCTCGCACGCCGCGAGCGAGCGGGAGACCTCGTAGGTGAAGTCCACGTGGCCCGGGGTGTCGATCAGGTTGAGCTCGTAGGTCTCGCCGCTCCGGGCGGTGTAGCTCATCCGGACGGCGTTGAGCTTGATGGTGATCCCGCGCTCGCGCTCGAGGTCCATGGTGTCCAGCAACTGCTCGCGCATCTGGCGCTTCTGCACGGCCCCGGTGGTCTCGATGAGCCGGTCCGCCAGGGTGGACTTGCCGTGGTCGATGTGGGCGACGATGCAGAAATTGCGAATGCCGGGCTGGGACATGGCGGCAATATAAGAGGACGGAGGGACGGAGGGACGGTGCAGACGGAGTGGGCAGTCGATGTTACTCTTGTGGGCGTGACCAGCCTTCCCGCCGACGCGCGGCTCTCTCCGTCCCCCCGTCCCTCCGTCTCTCCGTCCTCTCACGACGCCGGCATGCTCCTCGTCTGCCTCGTCTGGGGCGTCAACTTCAGCGTCTCCAAGTTCGCCATCGGCCAGATGCCGGTGCTGCCGTTCACGGCGCTGCGGTTCGCGGGGGCGAGCCTGCTGCTCTGGCTCATCGTCCGGGTCACCGAGGGGCCGGGCGAGTTCTCGGCCGCTGACTTACGGCGCCTGATCGTGCTCGGGGTGGTGGGCAACACCCTCTACCAGCTCGCGTTCATGCTGGGGCTGGCCCACACGACGGCCACCAACAGCTCGCTCATCCTCGCGACGGTACCCACGGTGGTGGCCGTGTTCGCGTGGCTGCTCGGGCTCGAACGCGTCACGCCGCGGATGTGGGCGGGGATCGGCCTGGGGACACTGGGCGTGGTGCTCGTGATCGCGACGAGTGGGGTCGAGTTCTCCACGCGCACGCTCACCGGAGACCTGCTCACCGTTCTGGCGGTGCTCTGCTGGGCCGCGTACACGGTGGGGCTCCGCACCCTGCCCGAGGGGATGAGCCCGCTCCGGGTCACCACGGTCACCACGATCGCGGGGATGCCCGGGCTGCTGCTGGCCGGCCTCCCGGGACTGCTCGTCATGCGATGGCAGGCGGTCCCGGCCGCGGCGTGGTGGGCGCTGGCGTACGCCACACTGCTCTCGCTCGTCGTCGCCTACATCCTGTGGAACCGGAGCGTCAAGGAGGTCGGCGGGACGCGCACGGCGATCTATATGTGCATCACGCCGCTGGTGGCCGTCGGGGCGGCCTGGGTCATCCTGGGCGAGCACGCGCGGCCGCTGCAGGGGATCGGCGCGGTGCTGATCATCGGGGGGGTGTTGCTGACGCGGCGGTGAGAAGGACGGAGGGACGGAGCGGAAAGCCACGTCCCTACACGCCCTCCAGCTCCTCCAGCCGCGCCATGGCCCGCCGAAGATGCGGGATGACGATGCTTCCGCCCACCACCAGCCCGACCGAGAAGACCTCGAGGAATTCCTCGCGGGTGACGCCTTCCTCGCGGCAGCGGATCACGTGGTAGGTGACGCAGTCGTCGCACCGGAGGACCAGGGAGGAGACCAGGCCCAGCATCTCCTTCGTCTTCGTGCCCAGCGCGCCCGCCTCGTAGGCGCGGTTGTCCAGGGCAAAGAAGCGCCCGATGGTGAGATTCCCGGCGCCGAGGATCAGCTCGTTCATTCGCGCGCGGAAGGCGTCGAACTCCGCGATGGTGTCCCCCATTCAGTCCCCCTCCGGCGGGTCCACGATCTCGCGGTAGCTTGCCGGATCCCACCGCGGGCGCGCCGGCGCGTCGCCGATCTCGCGGCCGAGGTAGTACAGCAGCCGGAGGATCCGCGCCTCCTTTTCGCTGTCGATCTTGTCGGGCGAGTCGGTCACCTGGTGGTAGTCGGGGTGGACGCCGTTGAAGAAGAAGAGAATCGGCACGCCCTTCCGGGCGAAGTTGTAGTGGTCGGAGCGGAAATAGAAGCGCTCCTCGGGCCAGGGGTCGTCGATGGCGGTCATCCCCAACTCCGGATGCGCGTGGTTCACCCGCGCGAGTGTCGCCCCCAGGTCCGAGTGCTCGCGGCCGATGGCGACGATGGTGTCCCGCCAGTTCCGGCCGATCATGTCGATGTTGAGGTCGGCCACGATCCGGTCGATCGGCACCGGCGGATGCTCGGTGAAGTAGCGGCTCCCCCAGAGCCCCTTCTCCTCGCCGCTCACGGTCAGGAAGATGATGGACCTCCTGGGCCGCGCGCCGGGACGGCTGAACGCCTCGGCCAGTTCGACCACGCCCGTGGTGCCGGACGCGTCGTCATCGGCGCCGTTGTTCACGCTGTCCGGCCGGCCGGGCGAGATCCCGATGTGATCCATGTGCGCGGAATAGACCAGGTACTCGTGCCTGAGCTCCGGGTCGCTGCCCTCGAGGATGCCGACCGTGTTGGGGGCGGTGACCGACTGGAGCACCGAGTCCCGCAGCTCGGCCGTGACCCGCAACCCGGGGAGCTCACGGAACACCGGCGTCGTGTCGGCGCGGACAGCTCGCAGGTCGACGCCGGCGGCGCGCAGGACGGGCGCGACCGCCGCCTCGCTCACCTCCACGAACGGCGGGCTCGCCAGCTGGAGATCGACGGTGGTGCGGGCGGACATCGACCCGGGGATCCGGGCCGCAAATCGCCCGGGCGCCAGGTTGGACACGAGCACCACCGCCTTCGGGGCGGCCAGCCGGATCGCGCGGCCGACCTGCGGCGCGTGTCGGGAAGGCCTCGCGGTGGAGTCGGGGACGTAGACCACGATCCTGCCGCGGAGCGGCAGCCGGCTCACCTCGTCCGGGGCGAGCCGCCCGCCCAGGAGGACCGCGGCGCCGGTGAGCGGCTTCCCGGAAGCCGTTCCCTGCACGTAGATCGCGGTGCGGTCGAAGCGGGCCACCGCCTCCACGGCTCCGGCCCGCAGCGCCACCCGCGAGGCCGCGGCGTCGAATTTCCGGCGGGTGATCGGATACCGCTGGAACCAGGTGCCGCCGTCGCCCGCCGGACGAAGGCCAGACCGGCTGAACCGGCCGGCCACGTAGCGCGCGGTGAGCTCGAGCCCGCGGCTCGGCGTGTCGCGCCCGAGCATCGAGTCGTCGGCGATGATGCCGATGTGATGGGCCACGTCGTCCGCGGTGATGGTGGCGGCGGCGTGACCGGCGGGGGACGCGGTCTGGGCCGAGAGCGGACCCGCCGCGAAGACGAGGCCGAGAAGCACGACACGATGCATCGGGGAGCGGTCCTGGCTACGAGGTGGTCCGGCGGACGAATCGTGGGGGATTATAGCGGGATCGGCGCGCTCACGGGCGTCGCCGGCGGAGCTCGGGCTCGCCGGTGCTGCGGGGGGCGTCGGCCGCGGGCCGCACCCGTTCAGGAGCCTGCCGCCGTTCGGGAGGCGTCCGCGCGCTGTCCTGGCGCGCGGACGGCGGGCGTGGCCGTGGCACGGCGCCGCGGCCGCGGCCGAGGTCTGCCGGATCGCGTCGACCGGTGTCGCGGAACGTGAAACGCGGGCCCGGGTGCGCCGGACGGTCGGCCACGACGTCGGTGCCGCCGTATCTGTACGGGTAATAACGCGGAGCATCGCGGACGACGACCCGGTACCTGGTGCACGCGGCGTCGTACGGGTTCCACTCGTCGAAGCCGGCGTAGGCATGGCAGTCGTAACAGACGAAGCGCGGATAGTCGTAGTGCCGCCCGACGTAATACGGCGCGATGTCGTAGTCGTAGCCGCCGGCCGGCGAGAGGCGCGCGGCCAGCTCGGTCAGGGCGACGTAGGGATCGCCCTGGATGCGGCCGCCGTCGATCAGGCGGTAGTCCCACGCGTCGCCCCGGGTGATGGCGCCAAAATCGAAGGGCCGGTCGGCAGCGAGGGCGAACACGTAGCCCACCCCAGGATCGTCGTCCACCCGGAAGCCGTCGCCCCCGCGTCGTCCGGTGAGCTCGAGCTCGCGCTGCTCGCGCAGGTAGGAATCGCCCCACGGCTCGCGCGGGAAGAGCACGCGGAGCCGCCCATCGGTGTCCACCCGGAAGACGGCCACGTAGGAAGCTTCGTCCACGCGCAGATAGACCCGCGCGGTCTCGCCGTGCCGGTACGGGGCGTCATGGCCGGTCCAGACGGCGACCCGCCGCGCCGCGCCTGGCGGCGGGAACGGGACGAGGTCGGGGGCAGGGCCGGGTGTGACGAGTGGCAGGCCGGCGAGCAGCAGCCGGACCAGCGGCGTGACGAGCATGAAAGACCTCCGGGCATTTCAGGCGAAGCAATGGCTTCGAAGCAGGGGATGTGCCAAACCCGGGCAGTTGTGGAAGTCGGGTGAGGGTAAGGCGTTGGGCGGGTGGGCGGAGGGAGTACCGGGCAGGAGTCGTCCCTGGGGGCGGACGGACCGGCGCTGGACCGTCACCCCGCGCCGATTGCCTCCGCCCCCGCACCCCGATACGATTCCAGGCTGCATGCACTTTCCCGTTGCCCCTCCCGCCCGTCCCCGGCTCGATCTGCTCGATCCTTTCGAGGTCTCCAAGCTCGGCGGGCTCGAGGTCATCACCGAAGGGGTCGTCGAAGGCTTCCTGGCCGGCATCCACCGGTCGCCCCGCCGCGGTTTCTCGGTGGAGTTCGCCGAGCACCGGATGTACCAGCCCGGCGACGAGCTGCGTTACGTGGACTGGAAGATTCTGGGCCGCCACGACCGCCTCTACGTGAAGCAGTTCGAGGAGGAGACCAACCTCCGCGCCATGGTGGTGTGCGACGCCAGCCGCTCGATGGCGTGGAGCGGCAGCCCGGAGAACGTGCTTCCCAAGCTGGCCTATGCCCAGCGTCTCATTGCCGCGCTATCGCTGGTGCTCCTTCGCCAGCGCGATGCGACCGGCCTCATCACCTTCGACGATGACGTGCGCACCGTGCTGCCACCCCGGGCGCGGCTGAGCCACTGGCGCCAGCTGGTGGCGATGCTGGCCGCGCTGGAGGCGGGGCAGGGGACCGCCGCCGAGCCGGCGCTCCGGCGCGTCGTGCACCACCTGCGGCGCCGCGGACTCGTCGTCTTCGTCTCCGACCTGCTGTTGGACCGGGACCTCGCGCTCAAGGCGCTTCGCTTCCTCCGGCACCGGGGCCACCAGGTGCTGGTGCTGCACCTCATGGACCCGGCCGAGGTCGAACTGGGCGGGCCGGCCGAGGCGCGGTTCGAAGACCCCGAGACGCGGGCGGCCGTGGTGCTCAGGCCGCGTGACTGGGCGGGCGCGTATCACGAGACCGTGCGCGCCGTGGTCCACGAGTGGCGCCTGGCCTGCCGGCGCCACGGCATCGCCTACCATAGAGTGACGACCGACACCCCCTACGGCGTGGTGCTCCGCGAGGCGCTCGCGCCGTCGCCGCGCGCGGCATGATCGATTTTCTCCACCCGTGGGCGCTGGCCGGGCTCGCCGCGGCGGCCATCCCGGTTCTGCTCCACCTGCTGGCCCGCCGGGAGCCGCCGACGGTCAGCTTCCCGGCGGTCCGCTATCTGGTCGCCACGACCCGCGAGCATCAGCGCCGGCTCAAGCTCCAGCACCTCCTGCTGCTGTTGCTCCGCACGCTGCTCATCGTGGCCCTCGTGCTGGCCGCGGCGGGGCCGACGCTTCCCCGCCGCGGTGTGCCGGGCCACGCGCCGAGCGCGCTCGTGCTGGTGGTGGACAACTCGCCGAGCAGCGGAGTGGTGGTGGCCGGCACTCCGCGGCTCCGAGAGCTGCGGGCGGCCGCGCGGCGGGTGCTCGCGCGCGCCACGCCCGAGGACGCGCTCTGGCTGCTCACCGCCGACGCCGTGCCGAGGCGGGGCGACCGGCAGACGCTGCTCGATCAGGTGGACGCGCTGCCGGTGTCCCCCCGCCGCATGGATCTCGGTGCCGCGCTCGGCCTGGCGGGCGAGGTCCTGGCCGCCGAATCCCGGCCGGGCGAGATCGCGTTGCTCACCGACCTCCAGGCCAGCGCGGTCTCCCCCGCCGATCTCGCGGTGCCCCTCCTGGTGGGGCGCCCGGAGGAGCCGCCGCCCGCCAACGTCGGCATCGCGCGGCTGGAGACCGGGCCGCAGCCGTGGGGCGCGGGCGGCGGCCGGCTCACCGTCTCCCTGGCGGGCGACTCCGGCGGCGGCACGCCGGTCAGCGCACGGCTGGGAACGCGGCCGCCCAGGCAGGCGCTGGCGCACGTCGGCGGCGCGGCCGTGCTGGCGATCCCGGGCGTGCCGAGCGGCTGGTGGGACGCCGAGGCGCAGCTCGACCCCGACGAGCTGAGACTGGACGACCGGCGCGTCGGCGTGGTGCGCGTGGCGCCGGTGGCGCGGGTGAGCTGGGATTCGGCCGGCCGCTTCGCGGCCGCCGCCTGCGAGGTGCTCGAAGCCAACGGACGGATCGCGCGCGGCGGCGAGGTGAGCCTCGGCCGGCTCGCGCGCGGGAGCTCGATCGTTCAGCCGCCCGACGATCCGGCGGCGCTCGGAGCGCTTAACCGCGCGCTCGCCGCGCGGGGCACGGCCTGGCGGTTCGGCCCGCCCATGCGCGAGGCGGCCGCCACCGACAGCGGTCCGCTGGTGGGCCGCGTGCGGGTGCTGCGGCGCTATCAGCTCCAGCCCACCGGGAGCGGGCGCACCGGCGTGCTCGCCACCGTGGCGGGCGGGGCGCCGTGGCTGGTTCGAAGCGGCAACGTCGTCCTGCTCGGCAGCCGGCTCGAGCCTTCGTGGACCGACCTGCCGGTCTCCGCCGGCTTCATGCCGTTCATGGACGCGCTGGTGAACCGGCTCGCGCGCGGCGAGGTCTCCCTGGCCGATGGCGCGCCGGGCGACCCGGTGACGCTTCCGGATCTCGTCTCCGGTGTCCGGCAGGGCGAGCGCGGCTGGCGGGTGGAAGGTGGCGGCGTCTTCCGGCCCAACGAGCCCGGCGCGTACTACCTCCTTGCGGGCGAAGACACGGTCGGAGCGATCACCGCCAACATCGACCCCCGCGAATCACTCCTGGCGGCCGCCGGTGACGCCCAGGTGCGCCGGCTGTGGAAGGATGCGCGCGTGGTGTCCCTCGCCGACGCGGGCGATGCCGCCTTCAGCTCGGCTGCCCGCGGCGACCTGCGCGGACCGCTGCTGTGGGCGGCGCTGCTGCTTGCGCTGGGCGAGATGGCGCTGGCAAGCCTGTGGCGGCGGCAGCCGCGATGAAGCTCAGACCGGTCCTGGAGGCGTTCGGCCGGACGCCCGCCGCGGTCGAGCTCGCCGAGCGGCTCCCCGCCCGCGGCGGCGCGCTGCGTCTCGGCGGACTGCACGGCTCGAGCGGCGCCGTGCTGGTGGCCTGGCTGGCCGCGCGGTTCCCGCAGCGGCTGCTCACCGTCGTGGCGACCACCCCGGGCGAGGCCGAGCGCTGGCTCACCGACCTGGCGCACCTGACCGGCGAGGGGATCGCGCTGTATCCGCAGCGCGAGACGCTGGGCGAAGACGAGCCGCACTACGAGATCGCCGGCGAGCGCGCCGAGACGATCGAGGCGCTGCTGCAGGGGCGCCTTCGCGTGCTGGTGACGACCGCGCGCGCCACCGCCGAGCGGACGCTGATGCCGGCCGCGCTGGAGCGGCTCCGGCTCCGGCTGGCGACGGCCGAGCGGCGGCCGCCCCTCGCGGTGGCGCGGACGCTCGAGCGGATGGGCTACCGGCGGGTGCCGACCGTCAGCGAGGTCGCCGAGTTCAGCGTGCGGGGCGGCATCCTGGACGTGTATGGCTTCGGCATGGCGGCACCCGCGCGGCTGGAATGGTGGGGCGACGACGTCTCGTCGATCCGCGGGTTCGATCTCACCACCCAGCGCTCGCTGCACGAGCTGAGCGAGGTCACCATCCTGCCGATCACGACCGAAGGCCTGCTGGAGCGGGTGGATGGCGGAGGCGGCGATTCCGCGGGTGCCGCTCCGACACGCCGGACCCTGCTCGAGCTCCTCCCATCCGACACGATCCTCGTCGAGGAAGCCGACGGCCCCGACCGCGACGAGGTGCGGCGCGCCTGGAGCGAGGCGCAGCACCACCTGGCCGTGGCCCGGCGGTCGGGCGAGGAGGTGCCCGGCCGCGAGGACATCCTGGAGCCGCCCGAGCAGTGGGCCGACCGGCTGGGCGGCTTCCCCCGGCTCCTGCTCCGCGACGAGCACGTGGACCTGCAGTTCGGCTTCTTCCCGCCGGAGCGGATCGACCGGGACCTGAACCGCCTGCGCGCGCTGCTGGCGGGCGGACCGCCGACGCTCATCCTGTGCGACAACGAGGGGCAGCTCGAGCGGCTCGAGGAGCTGCTGGAGGAGGGACCACGCGGGGGAGGGCACGCCACCCTGGCCATCGGCGCGCTCGACGGCGGGTTCGTCATGCCGTCGCTTCGCGTCCTCACCGACCACGAGATCTTCCGCCGCGCCCGCCGGCTCCGGCGTCCGCGGCGCTACCGGGAGGCCGCGCCGTCATCCGCCACGGGCGCGCTCACCGAAGGCGATTACGTCGTCCACCTCGATCACGGGATCGGGATCTACCGCGGCATCCAGACGATTACCGCGGGCGAGTCCACGCTCGAGGTGGCGATCGTGGAGTACGAGGGCGGCGACCGCCTCAACGTTCCCCTCTACCGGCTGGATCAGCTCGAGCGCTACCGCGCGGCGGGCGAGGACGGCGATCGGCCGCCGCCGCGGCTTCACCGGCTGGGCGGCTCGTCGTGGCAGCGGGTGCGCGAGAAGACCCGCCAGGCGATCAAGCAGATGGCCGCGGAGCTGCTCGATCTCTACGCCCGGCGCAGCGTGACCGGCGGCTACGCCTTCCCGCCCGACACCCGCTGGCAGCGCGAGCTCGAATCGAGCTTCCTCTACGAGGACACCCCCGACCAGCGGAAAGCCACCGAAGAGGTCAAGGCCGACATGGAGCGCCCGCGGCCGATGGACCGGCTGCTGGTGGGCGACGTGGGCTACGGCAAGACCGAGATCGCGGTCCGGGCCGCGTTCAAGGCGGTGCAGGGAGGCAAGCAGGTCGCGGTGCTGGTGCCGACGACGATCCTCGCGGAGCAGCACGGCCGCACGTTCCTCGAGCGGCTGGCCGACTTTCCGGTGACGGTCGAGGTGCTCTCGCGCTTCCGGACCGGGAAGGAGCAGAAGGCGGCGCTCGAGCGGCTGGCGGCGGGGAGGATCGACGTGGTCATCGGCACCCACCGGCTCCTGTCGCGGGACGTGCTCTTCATGGAGCTCGGCCTGCTGGTCGTGGACGAGGAGCACCGCTTCGGGGTGAAGCACAAGGAGCGGCTCAAGGCGCTGCGGCTCTCGGTGGACGTGCTGACGCTCACGGCCACGCCGATCCCGCGGACGCTCCACCTCTCCCTGGCCGGGCTCCGCGACCTGACCCTCATCGAGACCCCGCCGCGCGACCGCTCGCCGATCCTGACCTTCGTGGAGCCGTGGGACGACGCGCTGCTCGAGGAGGCCTTCGCCCGGGAGATCGACCGCGGCGGGCAGGTGTTCGTGGTGCACAACCGGATCGAGACGATCGACACGATCGCGGCCAAGGTGCATTCGCTCGCGCCCCGCGCCCGGGTGGGCGTGGCCCACGGTCAGATGGCGGCCGAGGAGCTCGAGACCGTCATGCGGGGGTTCGTGGCAGGGGAGGTGGACATCCTGGTCTCGACGATGATCGTCGAATCGGGGCTGGACGTGCCCAACGCGAACACGATGGTGGTGCACGACGCCCACCGGTTCGGGCTGGCGCAGCTCTACCAGCTTCGGGGCCGGGTGGGCCGGAGCCACCGGCGGGCCTACTGCTACCTGCTGGTGCCCGACACGATCGATCCGGACGCCGAGGAACGGTTGAAGGTGCTCGAGCATCATACCGACCTGGGCGCGGGCTACCGGATCGCGCTCAAGGACCTGGAGCTCCGGGGGGCGGGCAACCTGCTGGGGTCCGAGCAGTCGGGCCACGCGCAGGCGGTAGGGTTCGATCTCTACATGCGCTGGCTCGAGGAAACGGTGAAGGCGCTCCGGGGCCAGGGGACGACCGAGCAGCCGGCGCCGCCGGACGTGGTGCTCGACCGGCCCGCGCACCTCCCGGACGGCTACGTTCCGGACGACGACGTGAAGCTCGATCTGTACCGGCGACTGGCGCGGGCCTCGTCGTCAGGCGAAATTGACGGGCTCCGAGACGAACTGCGCGAGCGCTTCGGGCCGCTGCCGGCCGAGGCCGAGATGCTGCTCGACATGGCGCGGCTCCGCGTCCTGGGAGCGGTGCTCGGCCTCCAGCACGTGCTGGTGCGCGGCGACGAGGCCCGCGTGACCTACCGCTCCGGCACGGCGCCGCGGCTCGCCGGCCTTACCTCGGCCCTGGACGACGTGCAGCTCGCCGCCGAGGTGCGGCGGACCCTGCCGCTCTCGCTCCGGCTGCTGCGCCTGGGTGGGGAGCCGATCGTGCCCGCGCTGGTGCGCGCACTGAAGGCGGCGGTGAAATGATTCCCTGGTGTGCAGTACCCCTTTCTGGAGATGTCATGCGACGAAACGTGATCCTCGTGGCGGTCCTCGCGATCGGCCTTGCCGGCTGCGGGAACTTTCGCGACCTCTTCTCCGCCCACGCCAACGTGGCCGCGGAGGCGGGCGGCCAGAACCTCTCGGCCGAGCGTCTGGCCCAGATCATGAACGGCGGCGGCAAAGGCGTGCGGTTGACGCCCCAGACGGCCGACTTCATCGCCAATGCGTGGGTGGACTACTCGCTGCTCGGCCAGGCGGTGGCGGAAGGCCGGCTGCCGAGCGATTCGGCCAGCATCGCCGAGGCGGTGTGGGCGGAGCTCTCCGAGTTGAAGGGGACGCACTGGCATGACTCCCTGATGGCGCGGCGGAGCTCGATCTCCGACGCCTCGGTGGACAGCCTGTACACCAAGTCCGACATCCGCGTGCTCCAGCACATTCTGTTCGGCGTGCGGCCGAACACCGAGGCGGCGC
Source organism: Gemmatimonadales bacterium (assembly GCA_035699205.1). GTDB lineage: Bacteria > Gemmatimonadota > Gemmatimonadetes > Gemmatimonadales > GWC2-71-9 > CAVVWJ01. Next base: position 43,348 of record DASSBA010000031.1, on the reverse strand, counting down.
AGCGCGCCGCCACCCGCAAGAAGGCCGAGGGGACGCTCGCACAGATCCGGAAGGGTGCCAGCTTCAGCGGACTCGCCGCCAAGCTCTCGGAGGATCCGGGCAGCAAGGCGGACAGCGGGTACCTGCCCCCGGGCCCGAAGGGGCGGTTCGTGCCCTCGTTCGACAGCGCGGGCTGGTCGCTGGATCCGGGCGAGGTGAGCGGGCTGGTGGAAACCGCGTTCGGCTACCACATCCTCAAGCGCCCGACACTGGCCGAGGCCCGGCCCCGCCTGCACCAGTACCTCGTGTCACGCGCCGGCGCGAGGCTGGATTCGCTGTACATGGACAGCCTGGCCCAGAGCAGCAAGCTGGAGGTCGTGAAAGACGCGCCCGCCGCCATCCGGTCGGCGCTCGAGGCGCCGGACGAGGCCCGCCGGTCGGACAAGGCACTCGTGCGATACAAGGGCGGGGCATTGACGGTGAAGGACCTGACGCGCTGGACCCGGGCGCTGCCCGGCCAGTACGTGACCCAGCTCCGGCAGGCGGACGACGCGATGCTCAACCGCTTCGCCCGGCTGGTGGCCCAGAACGTCCTGCTGCTGCATCAGGCGGACTCGGCGGGGATCACGGTTACCCCGGAGGAGTGGACCTCGCTCCGGGATCGGTACCAGAGCCAGGTCGACAGCCTGAAGGGGGAGATGGGGCTCAACGGCGACGTCACCGACTCGTCGGTGTCCCTGCCCGAGCGCGAGAAGGTGGCCGCCCTCAAGGTGGAGCGCTACTTCGACCAGCTCGTCGCAGGCAAGGCGCGTCTGCGGCCACTGCCGTCCGCCCTGGCCACGCTCCTGCGGGAGCACTTCAGCTACACCATCCACGACGCCGGCGTGAACCGGGCGCTCGAGCTCGCCCTCGCCGAAAAGGGCGAGTCCGACTCCTCCGCCTCCTCCGCGGCGCCCGGCGCGATGCAGCGCGCCCCGGGGCCGCCGCCGGTGCCGGGCGCCGCCCCGACGGCTCCGGCCCCGGCCCCGGCCCAGCCGGAGAAGCGCCCATGACCGTGCGCAGGAGCCGCGGCGCTGCCGCGTTCGCCCTGGCGGCCCTCCTGGGGCCCGTGGCGGGCGGGAGCCTCGCGGCGCAGGACTCGACCGCCGCCGAGGCGCCGGCTCCGGAGCCGATGCCGATGCAGATGCCGGATACGGCGGTGGTCGTGGACCGGGTGGTGGCCGTCGTCGGCAACCGGCCGGTGCTCGCGTCACAGGTGGACGAGGAGGTGTTCTCCCGGCAGTCGCAGGGGCAGAAGCTCCCGAACGACCCCGATTCGATCAACGCGATCCGTAGGCAGGTCGTCGCATCGATCGTGGACGAGGAACTGCTGGTACAGCAGGCCCAGCGGGACACGAGCATCAAGGTCACGGACCAGGAAATCGCCGATGGAGTCCAGCAGCAGATCGGCAAGATCCGCGGCAACTTCACGTCCGAAGTGGATTACCGGAACGAGCTGCGGAAGGCCGGCTTCCAGACGCCCGAGGAGTACCGCCGCTGGCTGACCGAGCAGCAGCGGCGCGCGGCGTTCCAGAACCGGCTGATCGAGAAGCTGCGGGGGGAGGGCAAGCTCAAGCCGGTGGCGCCCACCGAGCAGGAAATGCGGGCGTATTTCGACGAGCAGAAGGCCAATCTGGGCAACCGGCCGGCGACCATCTCCTTCCGCCAGGTCGTCATCGCGCCGCGGCCCTCGCCCGCGGCCAAGGCCCGCACGCTGGCCCGCGCGGACTCGATCGTGCTAGAGCTGCGGCGCGGCGCCGACTTCGCCACGGCCGCCAAGCGCTTCTCGCAGGACCCCGGCTCGAAGGACCAGGGCGGCTCGCTCAACTGGTTCCGCCGAGGGGTGATGGTGCCGGAGTTCGAGCGGGTCGCCTTCGCCCTCAAGCCCGGCGTCGTGTCGGATCCGGTCGAGTCGCCGTTCGGGTACCACATCATCCAGGTGGAGCGGGTCCAGCCGGGCGAGGTGCAGGCGCGGCACATCCTGCTCATCCCCGAGATCGATTCGGTGCATGTGGACAGCGCCCGCGCGCTGGCCGATTCGGTGCGCCGGATGATCATGCAAGGCGCGTCGTTCGACTCCCTGCAGCGCGCGCTGCACGATCCCTCCGCCGAGCGGCAGGCGGAGAACGTCCCGGTGGACAAGATGCCGGAGGCGTACGCCAAGGCCATCGGGACCGCCGACTCGGGCACGGTGGTGCCGGTGTTCAAGCTCGCCGGGACCGGCACCCGCGATCAGTTCGTGGTGCTGCAGGTGACCGGCCGGCGCCCCCCGGGCGACATCCGCTACGAGGACGTCCGGGACCGCATCCGCGACCAGTTGGGGCAGCAGCTGGCGATCCGGCGGTACATCGACGAGCTGCGGCGGACGACGTACGTGGATCTTCGAACGTAGCTCGAGAGCACCGAGAGGACGGAGCGGGTGAACGAAGGGTCGATGCTTCCGCGGATCGCCATTACGCTCGGGGATCCCCGGGGGATCGGGGCGGAGATCACCGCCCGCGCGCTGGAGGAGCCGGTGGCGGCGGAGATCACCGTGGTCGGGGCCGAGGACCAGATCGGCGGGGTGACGGCGGCGCATCGGGTGAGCGTCGGAGCGTGGGGTCAGGGGAGCGGGGAGCGGGCGGACGACCGCGCGCGGGTCATCCGGGCCGGACGGCTGGCGGGGCACGCGGTGGAGACCGCAGCCAGGCTGGCGCTCGCGGGCGAGGTGGACGGCATCGTCACCGCGCCCGCGCACAAGCATGCGCTGCACCTCGCCGGGTTCCCCTATCCCGGGCACACGGAGTGGCTGGCCGAGCTCGCGGGTGGCGTGGACGTCGCGATGATGCTCGCGTCGCCCGAGCTGCGGGTGGTGCTCGTGACCACCCATGTGCCGTTCCGCGACGTGCCCGCGCTGCTCACCGTGGATCGGGTGACCCGCACCGGGCGCATCACCCAGGCGGCGCTCAGGGACTGGTTCGGGATCGCGGCGCCGCGGCTCGCCGTCTGCGCGGTCAACCCCCACGCGGGCGAGAGCGGACTGTTCGGCGACGAGGAGGCCCGCGTGCTCCGGCCGGCCGCGGAGGCGCTGGGGGCGGCCGGCCCGCTGCCGGCGGACACGGTGTTCGTGCGGGCGCTGCGGGGGGAGTTCGACGCCGTGCTGGCACCGTATCACGACGTAGGCATGACCGCCATCAAGGTGGCGGCGTTCGGGCGCGCGGTGAATGTGACGCTCGGGCTGCCGTTTCCCCGGACTTCACCCGACCACGGGACGGCGCTGGACATCGCGGGCACCGGACGGGCCGATCCGTCGAGCATGCGGGCGGCGATCGAGCTGGCGGTCGAGCTGGGCGGGCGCCGGCGCTGAAGGCGCGGCGGGCGTCGGGGTCCGCGGCTGCGGCGGGCGGCGGGGCACGCTCTGGTCGCTGCAGTGCGCTCTGCGTTGGAGATCGCGCAGGGACCTCAAGTGCGCACTGACGCTCCCGCCGCGCGCCCCACCGCCCGCCTCCGCCCGCCCATCGGAGCCGCGGCCGAGCAGTGTCCATCCATTCTCCCCGCAATGGGCCACTTCTGTAGGAACCGCGCGGCTCTGCCGCGCGGCCGCGCCCCCCGCCGGCCCCCGCCCGGAGCCCGGCCCAGCCCCCCGCCCAGCTACACCGCCTCGAGCCGCTCCATCAGCCCCAGATACGCATCCAGCTTCAGCTTCTGCGACGCCCGGTTGGCCACCAGCACCGCGCCGCATTCCAGCACCGTCTCCCGCTCGACCAGCCCATTCGCCCTGAGCGTCTTCCCGGTATCCACCAGGTCCACGATCCAGTGCGCCAGGTTCAGCAGGGGCGCCACTTCGACGGAGCCGTTCACCTGGATGATGTCGACCGGCCGACCCGCGGCGCCGAAGTGGGCCTGCGCGAGCCGCGGGTACTTGGTGGCGACCCGCGCGGTGATGCCGCCCGGGAGCGCGGGGTAGGGCGCGTCCGCCGGCGCGGCCACCGACAGCCGGCAGAATCCGAACCCCAGCTCGAGCGGCTCGAGCACGTCCGCGCCGGTCTCCCGGAGCACGTCGGTGCCGGTGACGCCGAGATCGGCGGCGCCCGACTCGACGTAGACGGGCACGTCGCCCGGTTTCACCACCAGGAACTCGATGCCGGGATCGCTCGAGGGGATGAGCAGCCGGCGGCCGGCGTCCGCGGCGGGAGCGGCGCCGGCCCGGCGGAAGCGCTCGACCGACGGCTGGTACAGCCGTCCCTTGGCGAGCGCGATGCGCAGCCGGCTCAGACCGGCACCTCCGCGATGGTGTCGAGGTCGAGCGAAACCCCCACCGCCGGCATGGGCCGCCCGAAGCGGGCCATCAGCTCGTCGTACCGGCCGCCGGCGCCGGCGGCGCGCCCGGCACCCGCGACGTACACCTCGAAGTGCATTCCCGTGTAGTAGTCGAGCCCCCGCACCTCACCGAGATCGTACACCACGTGGCCCCGCTCGTCGGGCCCGAGCGCGGCGTCGAGCGCGAGCAGATGCTCGAGCGCCGGCGCCGCGGCGCGGGGCGCCAGGCCCAGCGCGCCGGCCAGCGCCTCGCGCCGGCCGATGAGGAAGGGAAGTACGGTGAGCGTCGCCGCGGCACCGCCCGCGCCCGCGAGCGCGCGGCACAGGCTGCCGCGGTCCTTCCGGTCGATCCAGCGCCGCACGTCTCCCCGGAGCCCGTCTTCGAGCGCGGCGATGCCGGGGGCGAGCACGCCCGCGTGGCCGAGGTTCACCTGGAAATCCTGCAGTCCGGCGGCACGGAGGAGGGCAATCGTGAGGCGCACGATCTCGATGTCCGCCGCGAGGTCACCCTGGCCGAGCAGCTCGGCGCCGACCTGCAGCATTTCCCGCGGGCGCCCGCCGCGCTCGGGCTCCTGGCGATAGACGGGGCCCGAATAGGAGAGGCGCAGCGGCCGCGTGCTGCCGGCGAACGTGGTCGCGGCGACGCGCGCGAGGCTGGCGGTAAAGTCGTACCGCAGCGCCAGGATCCGGCCGTCGCGGTCGGGAAAGCGGATGAGCCGCTCGCCGATGCCGGGCCCGCCGGCGCGGAGAAAGGTGTCCTGATACTCGAGCGTGGGCGGGATCAGCTCCTCGTACCCGGCCGCCTCGAGCACCCGCAGTGCCCCGCGCTGCAGGTGGCGGCGGCGGCGCGCGGCCTCGCCGGTGAGATCGAGCGCACCGGGCGGCGTGACGGCGAGCTGGGCAGGGAGCATGGGGCGGGAAGGTAACGCCGCGCGCCCGGGCGGCGCGAGGCTCAGCGGACCGCGAGCGCCTCCCGCACCTTGCGCGCGAGCTGGTCCGCGGTGAACGGCTTCTCGAGGAGGCCGTGCCCCGCCGGAAGCTGCCCCTGGCGATCGACCGCCTCGACGGCGTAGCCGGTGATGAAGAGCACGCGAAGCCCGGGCCGCGCCGCGGCGAGCCGCCCCGCCAGCGCCTGGCCGCCGAGACCCGGCATGACCAGGTCGCTCACCAGCAGGTCGATCGGCTGGCCGGTCGTTTCCGCCAGCTCGAGCGCGGCCTCCGCGTGCCGCGCCTCGAGCACACGGTAGCCCCTGGCGCGGAGCACGCGGCAGACGAGGTGGCGCACCGCGTCCTCGTCCTCGGCCACCAGCACGGTTTCGGAGCCGCCCGGCACCGGGGCCGCGGGCGTCAGGGTGGCGGACGGCTGCCGCGGCGCCTCGGCCCGCGGCAGGTAGACCGTGAAGCTGCTCCCTTCGCCCGGCCGCGAGCTGACCTGGATGTGTCCGCCGCTCTGCCGCACGATCCCGTACACCGTCGCCAGGCCGAGTCCCGTGCCGCGGCCCAGCTCCTTGGTCGTGAAGAACGGCTCGAACAGCCGGGCCAGCACCTGCTCTTCCATGCCGGTGCCGGTGTCGGCCACGGCGAGCGCCACGAGGGGGCCACCGGCCGGCGGGCCTTCGTCGGCGGCGGCCGGAACGCCGGGCCCGCTCACGTTGGCGGTGGTGATCGTCAGGGTGCCGCCGTCGGGCATGGCATCGCGCGCATTCACGCCCAGGTTCGCGATCACCTGCTCGAGCTGTCCCGGGTCCGCGGTGACGTGGCCCAGCGCCGGATCCAGATCGAGCTCCAGCGTGATCCGCTCGCCCACCACCCGGCGCAGCATCGCGCCCATGTCCCGCACGATGGCGTTGAGGTTCACCAGCCGCGGCTGCAGCACCTGCTTCCGGCTGTAGGCCAGGAGCTGGCGGACGAGCGCGGCCGCACGGTGCGCCGAACGGCCGATCTCCTGCATGTCCACCCGGCGGGGATCGTCGGGCGGGGTATCGGCCAGCAGCAGCTCGGTGCTGCCCAGAATCGCCGTCAGCAGGTTGTTGAAGTCGTGGGCGATCCCGCCGGCGAGCTGTCCCACCGCCTCCATCTTCTGCGCCTGCCGGAGCTGGTCCTCGAGGCTCTTCCGCTCGGTGACGTCGCGGAGATAGAGCAGCAGATAGAGCGGCTCCCCGTCCGCGCCCTGCACCACCGAGGCATTGAGGTACATCCAGAGCGGCTTCCCGTCCGGTCGCTGGCAGCGGGTCTCGAGGTCCACCGTGCGGGTCTCTCCCCGGAGGAGGCGCTCCCGCCCGGCCCGCTCGGTCGCCGCGTCGTCGGGATGCAGCAGCGTGTCGATCGAGGTTCCCAGCAGCCGGTCCTGCTCCATCCCGAGCAGCCGGCACAGGGTGGGCGGCACCTTGAGCCAGCGCCCGTCGAGGCTCAGGTGCGCCGTCATGACCAGCGCGAACGCCTCGGTCCGCGCGAGTTGCGCCTGGCTCTCACGCAGCGCGTGCTCGATGCGCAGCCGCTCGATTGCGCCCCCGCAGTGGTCGGCCAGCTCCTGCAGCGTCGCGAGGTCGTCCTCGTCGTACGCGTCCGCGGTGTAGCTCTGGATCGAGAGCACGCCGGTCGTGCGGTCGCCGTGGCGGACCGGCACGAACATCCGGGAGCGGGACGGGCGGCCGGTACCGAACGGGATCAGTCCCTGGGCGGCGTCGTCCGGGCCGGACGCGGGGATGAGCTTCCCGCCCTCGCGGATGACGCGCGCGGTCACCGGCCCGGGCGTGGTGGCGGTGTAGGCGTGGGGGACGTCCCCCGGGGAGCCGTCGACGGTATCCATCGAGAGCACGGCCTGCACCTGATCGGTCTCCGGGAAGTACAGATCGAGACTGCAGCAGTCCCAGCCGAGGAGCTCTTGGGCGACGTCGACGATGATGCGGGCCGCCTCCGCGGGCGTTCGCGCCGCGCCGAGCCGGCGGCTCACCTCGAAGAACGCGGCCCGCGTCCGCTCGGCGCTAGCCATGGTCACCCTGCTCGACCCCGGCCTGGGGCGCGGCATGCAGGCGGAGGCTGTTGACCCGGCGGCCGTCCATCTCGACCACCTCGAACGTGTGGGGGCCCTCCGTAACCCGGTCGCCCAGGCGGGGGAGCCGCCCGAGCTGGCCGAAGACATACCCGCCGAGCGTGGTGTAGTCGGTGTCGTCCAGCGCGGCGTCGTACTTGGAGTTGAACTCGGTGATCGGCATCGCGCCGTCCAGCCGCGCCGCCCCGTCGCCCGAGACGATCCGGTCCTGGGGATCGTGTTCGTCGTAGATCGGGCCGACGATCTCCTCCAGCAGGTCCTCCATGGTGACCAGGCCGGCCGTGCCGCCATACTCGTCGAGCACCACGGCCAGGTGGGACTTGAGCCGCTTCATGTCGGCCAGCACGTCCTCGACCTCGCGGGTGCCTGGGACGAACAGCGGCGGCCGCATGATGCCGCGCACCGTCTCGTGCGGGTGGGCCCGGAGCGCGGTGAGAATGTCCTTCGCGTGCACCACGCCGACGATCTCGTCGAGCGACTCCGTGTACACCGGATAGCGGGAGCGCCGCGCGACCGCCACCTCGTCGGCGGCATCCTCCACCGGGAGCGACGCTTCGAGCGCGATCATCTGGGTGCGCGGCGTCATCACCTCCAGGGCGGTCTTCTCGCTGAACTCGAACACGCCCTCGAGCAGCCGGGCGTCCTCCTGGAGCATGCTGCCTCCCTCGGTGCTCTGCTCGACCAGCATCCGGATCTCTTCGGGCGAGTGGAGCCGCTCGTGCTCCCCGGGCGGCGAGATCCCCATCAGCCGCAGCAGCCGGTTGGCCGTGCCGTTGAGCAGCGCGATCGGCCACTGCATGATCCAGGAGAAGCCGATGAGGGGCCCCGCCACCCAGCTGCTCACCGTCTCGGGGTACAGCAGAGCCACGGCCTTGGGGACGAGCTCGCCCAGGATGATGTGCAGGATCGTAATGATGACGAACGCGACGATGGAGGCGACACCGTGCGTGGCGATCGCCGCCATCGAGGCCGGGAGCCAGCCGAACGCGCCGCGGATCAGGCCGGCCAGCGCCGGCTCGCCGATCCAGCCCAGGCCCAGGGAGGCCAGGGTAATGCCGAGCTGGGTGGCGGAGATGTAGCGGTCGAGTGATTGTACCGCGCGGCGCGCCAGCCTAGCTTTGCGGTCCCCCGAGCGGACCAGCTCGTCCAGCCGGGTGCGCCGGGCGCCCACCAGCGCGAACTCGGCGGCCACGAAGAAGGCGTTGAGGAGCACCAGAACGACGACCGAGACGAGTCCCAGGCCGATGGCGGTTGGGGCGGCAGGTTCCATACGCTTAAGCGTAGTGCTTCGAAAGTCTTACCGCGAGGTCCCCGGATGATCCGCCGGCTGGCCGTGCCGCCCTTCGAGCGGCTGGACGCCCTGCTTCCCCGCGGCACCGGGACCGATCCGGACACGCGGGAGGCGGTGCGCCGCATTCTCGAGGACGTGGCCGCGCGGGGCGACGAGGCGGTTCGCGAGTACGGACGCCGGTTCGACGGAATCGATCTCCCGCCCGGCGAATGGGAGCTCGACTCGGGCACCTGGCAGGGTGCGCTCGAGCGGATCGCGCCCGCGCTCCGGGCCGCGCTGGTCCGGGCGGTAGACCGGGTGCGCGCCTACCACGAGCATCAGCGGGAGCCGGGGTTCCACCTCACCGAGGACGACGGCAGCGTCGTCGGAATGAAGGTGAGCCCGCTGGACCGGGTCGGGCTCTACGTCCCGGGCGGGAAGGCCTCCTACCCGTCGTCGGTGGTCATGAACGCGGTGCCGGCGCTGGTCGCGGGCGTGCAGGAGATCGTCGCGGTGGCGCCCCCGAGCGGCGTCACCGACGCGGTGCTCGCCGCGTGCGCGCTGTCGGGTGTCACCCGGATCTTCCGCATCGGCGGCGCCCAGGCCGTCGGGGCGCTGGCCTTCGGGACGGCCACGGTGCCGCGGGTGGACAAGATCGTGGGACCGGGGAGCCGCTGGGTGGCGGAGGCCAAGCGGCAGGTCGTGGGCGACGTGGGGATCGACATGATCGCCGGGCCGACCGAGATCCTGATTATCGCGGACGCCACCGCGCGGCCGGCGCGGGTCGCGGCCGACCTGATCGCGCAGGCGGAGCATGACGAAGACGCGGTGAGCTGGTGCGTCACCACCGATCCAGCGCTGGCGGACGCGCTCCCGGCGGCGCTCGAGGCGGCGCTGGCGCGGGCGCCCCGCGCGGCGATCGCCCGCGCGGCGCTCGAGCGGAACGGTCTCCTGGTGCTGGTGCCCTCGATGCGGGAGGCGATCGAAGTGGCCAACCGCCGCGCGCCCGAGCACCTGGCGATCGTGGCCGAGGGCGCCGAACGGGTGGCCGCCGCCATCCGCCACGCGGGCGCCATCTTCCTGGGCGACGACACCCCCGAGCCGGTGGGCGATTACCTGGCGGGGCCGAGCCACGTGCTCCCCACCGGCGGCACCGCCCGCTACGCCTCGCCCCTGGGCGTCTACGACTTCGTGAAGCGCACCAGCGTGATCCGCTACACCCGCTCCCGCCTGGCGGAAGACGCCGATGCGATCATCGCCCTGGCGGAGGCGGAGGGGCTGTTCGGGCATGCGGAGGCGGTGAGGCTGCGAGCGGTGAGCGGTGAGCGGTGAGCGGTAAGCGGGCTTCCTACCGCTCACCGCTCACCGCTCACCTCTTACTGCTTACTGCTCCCCTGCCGTTACTTTTCGACCATGCCCACGTTCGCCACCCGCACCGATTGCGCCCACCTGACCCGAGGCCAGGCGACCCCGATGCCGCGCCTCTGGGCGGTTCTCGGGCTCACCGGGACGTTCATGGTGCTCGAGGCGGTGGGCGGCTGGCTCAGCGGCTCGCTGGCGCTGCTGGCCGACGCGGGGCACATGCTCACCGACGTCGGCGCGCTCGGCCTCACCCTGCTGACGGCCTGGATCGCCCACCGGCCGGCTGACGACACCAAGACGTACGGCTATCTCCGCTGGGAGATCCTGGCCGCGCTGGTGAACGGCGCGGCGCTCTTCGGGATCGCCGGCTGGGTGGTGGTCGAGGCCGTCCAGCGGCTCCAGCATCCCGCGCCGATCCGGACGGGACTCTTCCTGGCGGTGGCCGCGGCGGGCCTCGTGGTCAACCTGGTGAGCCTGGCCCTGCTTCACCGCTCCCGGCACGGAAGCCTCAACGTCCGCGGCGCCTACCTGCACGTGCTGGGCGACGCGCTGGGATCCGTCGGCGCGCTGGGCGCGGCGGCGATCATCTGGTTCACCGGCTGGACCGCGGCCGACCCGATCGCCTCGATCGCCCTGTCCCTCCTGATCCTGGCAGGGGCCTGGCGACTCATCCGCGAGAGCACCGACATCCTGCTCGAGTCGGTGCCCCGCCACGTCGCCCTGTCGGAGGTGCAGAGCCGCATCCTGGGCGTCCCGGGCGTGGCTGCCGTGCACGACCTCCACGTCTGGACCGTCGTCAGCGGCATGGTGGCGATGAGCGGGCATGCCGTCGTGCCCGACCTGGACGCCCATCCCGGGGTACTGGAGGGCATCCGCAGCGAACTGGCGGCGCTCGGGATCGGCCACGTGACGATGCAGCTCGAGGTGGCGGACGAGTGCGAGGAGGTGCGGGCCGTGGCCTCGGCAGGGCACGAGGGGCACAGGCACTGAAAGGCGGAAAGACGGAAAGGGGGAAAGACGGAAAGGAGGAGCGGGGTGAGCGGAACCCGGGGCCTCGCGCCGGGTTGTCCCTTTCCACCTTTCCGCCTTTCCACCTTTCCGTCTTTCCGCCTTTCCTCCCTTCTTGCGGCCTTGCCCGGCCTAGTCTATATATGCGCCGCGGAGGCCCGGGCGTCCGGGCCTCACCCGTTCCGCGCGAGGGAAGTGCTGCTTGATCCGTAATCTGGCCATCATCGCTCACGTCGACCACGGCAAGACCACTCTGGTGGACCAGATGCTGCGTCAGGCGGGGGCGTTCCGCGCCAACCAGCAGGTGGAAGAGCGGGTCATGGACTCGAACCCGCTCGAGCGGGAGCGCGGGATCACCATCCTGGCCAAGAACACCGCCGTCCGGTGGCAGGGCGTCAAGATCAACATCGTGGATACCCCCGGCCACGCCGACTTCGGGGGCGAGGTCGAGCGGATCCTGCGCATGGTGGACGGCGTGCTGATCCTGGTGGATGCCGCCGAAGGGCCCATGCCGCAGACCCGGTTCGTCACCCGGAAGGCGCTGGCGCTGGGACTCCGCCCGATCGTCGCGATCAACAAGATCGACCGGGCCGACGCCGAGCCGCTCCGGGTGCACGACGAGGTCCTCGGCCTGTTCATCGACCTCGACGCCACCCCCGAGCAGCTCGACGCGGCCTTCCTTTATACCTCGAGCCGGCTGGGGACGGCCACCACCGAGCTCGACCAGCCGGGCACCGATCTGCGGCCGCTCTTCCAGGCCATCCTGGACCACGTCCCGCCCCCCACGGGCGATCCGGAGGGTCCGTTCCAGATGCTGGTCTCGACGCTCGACTTCTCGAGCTTTCTCGGCCGCATTGCGATCGGCCGGATCGAGCGGGGCCGGGTGCGGGTGGGCGACCAGGTGGCGCTCCTGCCGCTCGGCGAGCCCGGGCCGGTGGCGGACGAGGTCTTCGAGCGGAACCGGGTCACCCGGCTCTACACCTTCGACGGGCTCACCCGGGTCGAGGTGGACGTGGCCGGCGCAGGCGACATCGTGGCGCTGTCGGGCTTCGAAACCATCGAGATCGGCAAGACCTTCACGTCCGTCGACGCGCCCGAGCGGCTGGCCGGCATCGCGGTCGAGGAGCCCACGATCTCGGTGGACTTCATCGTCAACAACAGTCCGTTCGCGGGGCGCGAGGGGAAGTACGTCACCAGCCGCCAGCTCAAGGACCGGCTGTACCGGGAACTGGAGCGGAACGTGGCGCTGCGGGTCGACGAGACCGACAGCCCGGATACCCACACCGTGTCGGGCCGCGGCGAGCTCCATCTTGGCATCCTCATGGAGACGATGCGGCGCGAGGGGTACGAGTTCCAGGTCTCCCGGCCGCGGGTCATCACCCGGCTCGGCGCGGACGGGGAGCGGCTGGAGCCGTACGAGGAGCTGACGGTGGACGTCGCCGAGGAGCACATGGGCGTGGTGATGGAGAAGCTGGGGCCGCGCCGGAGCGAGATGACCGAAATGCGGAACCCGGGGCAGGGGATGGTGCGGCTCACCTTCCGGATCCCGGCGCGCGGGCTGTTCGGCTACCGCTCCGATTTCCTGACGGACACCCGCGGCACCGGGATCATGCACCACCGGTTCCTCGACTACGGCCCGTGGGCCGGCCCGCTGGCCGGCCGGAAGCGCGGCGTGATGGTGGCCGACCGCGAGGGGAACGTGGTGGCGTTCGCGCTGGGGAATCTGCAGGAGCGGGCCCAGATGTTCGTGACGCCCGGTGATCATGTCTACGAGGGGATGATCGCCGGGGAGAGCTCCCGGCCGGGCGACATGGACGTGAACGTGACCAAGGAGAAGAAGCTCACCAACATGCGGACCACGGCCTCGGACGACAACATCATCCTGGAGCCGCCCCGCCAGATCACCCTCGAGTACGCGCTGGAGTACATCGAGGAGGATGAGCTCATCGAGGTGACGCCGAAGAACATCCGTCTCCGCAAGCGGGTCCTGACGGCAAACGACCGCAAGAAGGCCGCCCGGGCCGCGCGGGTGGCGGATGCGTCCTAGGACAGGGCGCGAACTACACTCTCTCTGATGGCGGAGGACATCATCATGTCGGCCTGGGAGACGTCGGTGGAGGCTCTGGAGCTGCGCCGCAAGTTCGACGACGACGAGGACGAGTTCGAGGACGACGGGTTTACCTTCGACGACGAAGAGGACGAAGAGGACGACCTCGACGACGAAGAGGACCTCGACGAGGACGAGGACCTGGACGACGAGGAGCTCGAGGAGATCGAGGAGCTCGACGAGGAGGAGCTGCGCTGAGCCCGGCTGGCGTCCGCGCCCCGGCTTGCGCCGGCGCCGGCAGCGGGCTATCCTCCCGTCCCCGTTGGACGGGCCTGTAGCTCAGGTGGTTAGAGCGCACGCCTGATAAGCGTGAGGTCGGTAGTTCAACTCTACCCAGGCCCATTCGTCCGAACCGTCCGCCCCGTGGTCACTTCCGTGATCGCGGGGCATTTCCTTGCGCGGTTCAGCGAGCGTCGATGCCGGCGGCCGCGGCCATCGGGAGCATGATCGCGACCTCGCGAAGCAGCGTATGCGCGGAAAACGGCTTCTCGATGAAGTGCTCGTCCGGGGAGAGTCGGCCCCGGTGAGAGAGCCCGTACGTCGTGCCCGACATGTAAATGACCGGAATCGGCGGCCGCCGCGCCGCCAGCCGGCGCCCCACCTCGAAGCCGTCGAGACCGGGCATGTCCAGATCGGTCAGTACCAGGTGTATCGCACAGCGCGAGTCCGTCATGGCCAGCTCGACGGCCCGCATCGCCGCGGCGCCGTCGCAGGCCATCAGCACCCCGTACCCTGCGGCTTCCAGAATCCGGCGGACCAGCCCGCGTATCCCGGAGTCATCGTCGACCACCAGCACGCGCACCGGACGATGCTCCCGGCGGCTGCTCCACGCCCCCAGCGACGAGTGCAGGTCAGCCGGCTGGCGCGGATCCGGCTGGGGCCATTCAGTTTCAAGCGGTGCCATCCCACTTCACCTCGCATCCCGGGTCCGACGTGATCCGCCCGTCGTACCGTCGGCTTCCCGCCGAGTGGTGGAAACGAACTACCGGGCAGCCATCCGGTCCGGATCGTGGCCTGTGGCGCCCGTTTGCGGGAGAGTCGGCGCCCGAAATGTGCGAGCATTGTAGCACCGACGCCATCACCTATTCGGGGGGAGGGAAGGTACATCTTTCGGACTAGGCCGACTGGCGGAGCTACCGGCGCACATACACCGCGAGCTGGAGTCGGGAACGCAGCGCGAGCTTCTCCAGGATGTTGTGTACATGGGACTTGACGGTCTGGACGGAGATGGCCAGCCGCTGGGCGATTTCCTTGTTGCTGAGTCCTTCTCCGATGAGTTCCATCACCTCGCGCTCGCGGTTGGTCATCCGCACCGCATCGGCCATTTCCTGAGGGCCCCGATTCAGGGCCCGGCCCGCGATGTGAGAAAAAAGCGTGCTCGTGTAGTGCGGCGGGAGGACCGATCCCCCCGCCGCGACGGAACGGATCGTCCTGATGAACTCCACCACGCTCGCATCCTTCGCGATGAAGCCGGAAACTCCCGCGCGGATGAACTCGACGATCTCCTGCTGCATGGGAAGCACTTCCATGACGATGAACCTTGCTTCAGGCCAGCCCTCCGGCCCCGACCGCAGCGCGCTCAGGCTCTCGAGATCCGCCAACCCCGAGTCCAGGAGCACCACCTGCGGCTTCGAATCGCGCATCAGCGCGAGTGCCATCATGGTGCTGGCGGCGGTGGCTACCTCGAAATCGCGCTGATCCCCGAGCAGGACCGCGATGCCCTCTCGCAGCAAGGGGTTGTCCTCGATCACCAGGAGCGCGATCGACTCACCCATGATGGGTTAAACGATCCTGCCGGTTCGGATTGCGGGTGGCGTGACTCTACGCGAGGTGTCGCGACGCACACACGGCGGGCCACTATGGTCTGCGGTGGTCGCGGCGTCAATAGGATGGTTCGGGGGAGTCAGGTCCGGCCGAGCCTGCCGGAGTGGCGCCTTCAGATCCCGTGCGCCCGGGCCAGCGCCGTGATCCGGTCCGCCGCGCGGAACGCCAACGCCTGGATGGTCATGGTGGGCTGGCCCCGGCCGGACGTCACGAAGCTGCTGCCGTCGCAGATGAAGAGGTTGGGGACGTCGTGCGCGCGGTGGTCCGCGTCCACGACCGACGCGGCCGGATCGGTCCCCATGCGGCAGGTGCCGAGCAGGTGCGCCCCGATGTTCTGCGGGACCACCGGAAAGGCCCAGGCCCGCGTCGCCCCGGCAGCCTGCAGCACCTCCAGCGCGCGATCCTGGAGGAATTGCATCGTCTTCAGGTCGTCAGCGTGATCCTGGTAGGTGACGCGCAGCGCGGGCCGGCCCCATTTGTCCTTGAGGGACGGGTCCAGCGAGACGGAGTTCGTCTCCACGGGAAGTGACGTGGAATGGCACGCCACCTCCATCGTGCGGGTGTAGGAGTCGTGGAGGTACTGCTTGAACCCGGCGCCCCAGCGCGGCAGGTCGGGTGGCAGCGTCAGCGCCGCGTACAGGATGGGGCCGAAGCTGAAGCGGCCGTCGAATCCGCCGCCGCCGTAGAAGCCGCGCTTCGGGTCCGCATCGTAGAAGTCGTGCACGATGCGGGTAACCTCGACGCTCTTGTATTCGTTGAGCGGCTCCGGAAACGTGCCCCAGGCCGATACGTTGCCGTTCCACATCAGGCACTTGCCCACCATGCCGCTGGAATTGGCCAGGCCGTCCGGAAACGCGCCGGACGTGGACATGAGCAGCAGCCGCGCGGTCTCGGCCCCGTTGGCCGCCAGGACCACGGCGCGCGCGGCCTGCCGCTGCTCGCGCCCCTTCTCGTCCCAGTAGAGCACGCCGGTGGCCCGGCCCTTCGCATCCGTCTCCACGCGATGAACCGTTGCGTTCGGCCGCAGTTCGCAGCGGCCGGTGGCCACCGCCTTGGGAATCATGCTGACCAGCGTGGAGGACTTGGCGCCGAACTCGCAGCCGTAGCCCATGCAGAAGCCGCAGTGGTGACAGGGCACCCGGCCGTCATGCGCCTCGGACAGGATGGCCATCGGCGCGGGCTGCGGGTGAAGCCCGAGCTTGCGCGCGCCGCGGCTCAGCAGCACGCCCGATGACTTGACCGGCAACGGCGGCACGGGATAGGGGCGGGACCTGGGCGGATCGAACGGTCCGGGCGTGCCGGAGACGCCGACTTCCCAATCCACCTTGGTGTAGTACGGCTCCAACTCCTCGTAGGTCACTGGCCAGTCGTCGAACCGGGTGCCGCCGATCGGCCCCCATCTGGTCCGCTCCCTGAAATCGACCGGATGGAAGCGCCAGTAGTTGGCGGTGAAGTGCACGCTGCTGCCGCCGACGCCACGCGCGTAGAGGAGCGGGCCCGGCGCAGGCTGGGTCGTGGCGGTCTCTTCGGGGGACCGCCGAAAGGTCTGCGGAAAGTCCCGCGGCGAGCCGGTCAGGCCGCCCAGGAGCCAGACGCCCAGCTCGTCGTGATGGAAGTCCGCCGGCTGCCGCCACGGCCCCTGCTCCAGCACCACCACGCTGAAGCCGTTCACCGCGAGCTGCTTGGCGAGCACCCCGCCGGCCGCGCCGGAGCCGACGATCACGAAATCCACGGGTTTCAATCCTCGGCTCCCTTCCCCGCGTCGTAGTAGCCGAACGGCGGCTGGTACGTCGGGGCGCGCGTGATGCCGAGGAGCTGCTGCGCCGCGTCCTCGCGATTGCCGCCATAGCTGGGCTCGGCGAAGACGCCCATCATGGTGAGCATCCAGATCCCCTGGAACAACGCGGTCGGCTCGAGCTCGTGGAGGAGGGTTTTCTGGTGCTCGTCATCGAGCCCGGCAAAGGCCGCGCCGCCCATGCTGCGCGCGCGCTGGTCGAGCTCGGCGAGACCCAGCCGCATGTCGGGCAGCTGGTCCGCGAAGAACGTTCCGAGCGCCCCGTCGGCGAAGTACACGGCGCCGGCTTCGCGCGCGCCGGGCAACCCGCCGGACGGAAGGATCTGGGCGGCCACCGCCTCGAAGGCCCGCGCCTCCGACTCGGCGAAGGTGGAGAACGCGCCGCCCCGCGCCGCGGCCTCGCGCGCACGCGCGCCGAGCGAGAGGACCAGAGGCAGATTGGCGGCCATCCACAGGCCACCGATCCGCGCCAGGAAGTCTCGGCGGGAGGAGACCGATTCCACGGGTGCCTCGGATGCAAGGGATCGTAAGAAGGTGGACCCGGATGCTGGACCGCGCCAGAGGAGTCCGTCCCGCCGGTCGATTCACCCGCCGGAGCGTTGGTGCGGCCGCGCCGCGGCCCGCCCGGCGGCCCGCCCCGTCGCCCAGGCCCAGAGAAAATTGTATCCGCCGATCGGACCGAACGCGTCCAGCACCTCGCCGCACAGGTACAGTCCGGGATGCCGGCGGCTCTCCATCGTGCGCGGATCGATGTCGGCCAGACTGATGCCGCCCCCCGTCACCTCCGCCTTCCTGTAGCCCTCGTCACCGGTCCAGGGCAGCTCCCCACTCACCAGCACCTCGATCAGCCGGGCCCGCTCGTCGCGCCGGAGCTGGGCCAGCGGTCGGGACGGCGGAACGCGGGCCACGCCGGCGAGCGCATCCGCGAGCCGCTCCGGCAACTCCCGCCGGAGCACTCCCGCTACCGTGCGGGTCCCCATGGGTCGCAATGCGGCCTCCCACCCGGCCGCGTCGAGCCGCGTCCAGCGGACCAGGAGCCGGGCGTCGCCCACGCCCTCGGCCCGCGAGCGCACCACGACATGAGAGACGTCCAGCACCGACGGGCCGCTGTAGCCGCGATGAGTGAAGAGGAACCCGCCCGTGGCGGCGGCGCTCCGCGCGCCGTCGGTGACCGTGATCGTCACGGGCAGCGAGACGCCGGCCAGTCCCCCGAGCGGCGCGGGATCCGACAAGACCGGCGTGAGCGCCGCATAGGTGGGGTGAATCGTGTGGCCCAGCCTCGCGAGGATCGCGAGCCCGCGGCCGTCGCTGCCGGTGGTGGGCACCGAGAGCCCGCCTGTGGCCACGACCACGGCGTCCACGCTCAGCGCCGGCCCGCTCGCCAGCTCCACCCTCCAGCCCGCGCCTGCCGGAGCGAGGCCGCTCACGAGAGTGCCGGGCAGAAACCGGGCGCCCCGCCGTGCCGCGTGCGCCAGCAGACCGTCCCGCACGTCGCGGGCGCGCTGGGACGCCGGGAAGAGTTTGGCCGACTCCTCCTCCTCGACCAGCGGCAGCGCCAGCTCACGCTCGAAGAAGGACACCTGCTCCGCCAGCGGCCAGGATCGGAGGATTTTGCGCAGGGTGTGGGGCGAGGAGTCGGTGACGAACCGCCGCTCGTCCACCCGGGCCGGGAGGATGTTGCAGCGTCCGCCGCCGCTGATGAGGATCTTGCGCCCGCCATCGGGGGTTCGCTCGAGCAGCAGCGTCTCGGCCCCGGCCGAAGCCGCGAAGATCGCCGCCATCGATCCGGCGGCGCCGGCGCCGATGACGGCGACGCGGCGGACGCTGTTCGAGCTCATCCGCGAGGGCTACCCGCTGGATTGTCCGTGTTGCTTCCGGTCTTCCGTGCTTCCCTGCTGAATTCACACCTCGTGGCGGCCGGAGGTCCGGCGGCGAACGCGGTTGGGCCCGGTCGTGCGCGGAGGGCCCATGGAAGGTGGGTAACCCGGCGGGACGGACGGCGCGCCGAGCAGCTCGTCGAGCTTGCCGGCGAGCGCGGCGAAGCCGACCGGCTTGGCGATGCACGGGAGGTCCCGGTAGCCGGTGAGCAGATCGGCGGCGTGGGGGTCGCCCGGACCGACCATGAGCAGCACGCGAAGTCCCGG
Organism: Gemmatimonadales bacterium; assembly: GCA_035699205.1. GTDB lineage: Bacteria > Gemmatimonadota > Gemmatimonadetes > Gemmatimonadales > GWC2-71-9 > CAVVWJ01. Next base: position 24,469 of record DASSBA010000031.1, on the reverse strand, counting down.
ATCCAGATCCAGCGCGCGCTCGGCCAGCTCGCCGCCATCCATCCGCGGCATGAGGAGGTCGGCGATGAGGAGACGTGTCTCGCGCGGATGGGTCTCCATGAACCGGAGGGCCTCGCGGGCGCCGCTGCAGCTCCGGACCTGGTACCCGAGCGTCCGGACCATGCGGCTGACGATCGAGCGAGGTGTGAGCTCGTCGTCCGCCAAGAGGACCAGCGGTCCCGGCGCGGCGGGAAGGATGGGGTCGTCCTCTGCGTGGTGCATGCGGGCCTCCGGGCGGCGGACGCGCCGTGGGGCCCTCTCCACGAAGAGGGCGGTCGAGGTGCTCGAACCAGGGTATCGGGTCGAGAGCGCCGGGGCTGTGATCCGGACGACATCAGCCGCCGATACCCGCCAGACTCACCAGCAGCAGGGCCAGCACGAACGATGTGATCAGGACGTAGGCGCGGTCGCGCTCGCGCAGGAAGGCGACCAGCGAGAACGCTACCCGCGCAACCGGGGTGGCGATGAGCAGCAGGAGGCCAAGCTGGATGATGGCTCGGCCCCGCATGGCCGCCACGGCGTGCAGGATGCCCGTGACGCTCCGCAGCTCTTCCGGTTCGCCCACGAACGTCCCGTAGTGCGGCCGAGCGCCGCCATGCCGGACGAGATACATCGCGCCGCCCGCGAGCACCACGGCGGCGGCGAGGGCGACGCCCACCTGCAGCAGCCGCCCCAGCAGCAGCTCCACCTCGTGCTCGGTCCACCCGCCGTGCGGCGGCGGGGCCGGAGCCGCGAACTCAGATGCGTCCGGTCGCGCCATTGTAGATCATCTCCGCGCCCAGCGCGAGAATCACGACGACGAACAGCGTGCGCAGCCGGGCGGAGCGGGTCCGGGTGAGAATCCGGGCGCCAAGCATCGCTCCGCCGAGCACGCCGAGGACCACCGGCATGGCGAGCCCCGGGTCGATGTAGCCTCGGCTCAGGTAGACGCCGGCGCTCGCCGCCGCGGTCACGCCGATCATGAAATTGCTGGTCGTGGTGGACACCTTGAAGGGGAGACACATGGCCTGGTCCATCGCGAGCACCTTGACCGCTCCGGACCCGATCCCGAGCAACCCGGACAGCGTCCCGGCGGCCGTCATCAGCGCGAACCCGAGCGGCACGCGCTGAACGTGATAGGCCTGCTCACCCGCGGACGTGGGGAACGAGTCGTCGAGGCGCAAGCGTCGCGCGAGCGGGTCCGGCGTGCCGACGAGGTGCTCCGGTCTCGGCCGGCTCGAGGCATACGCGGAATAGAGCAGCACCAGCCCGAACACGATCGCCAGTGCCGACGTGGAGACGACGCCGGCGAGGTAGGCCCCCAGGAGCGCGCCGACCGTCGTCGCCATCTCGAGCAGCATTCCGACCCGCACGTTGGTGTAGCCTTCCCGCACGTAGGCGGCGGCCGCACCGGACGAGGTCGCGATCACGGCCACCAGCGACGCCCCGACGGCGTACCGGAAATCGATGCCGAAGCCGAGCGTGAGGAGGGGCACGATCACCACACCGCCGCCCAGGCCGGTCAAGGCGCCGAGCAGCCCCGCGGTGAACGAGCCGAGCGCGACGAGAAGCGAGAAGAGGAGTATCGTCACCGGGACCGGGTATCGCGCATCGTTCGCCGTCGTGGGTCGAAGTGCCAGTCGGCAACAACTATAACCATCAAAAACGGCCGCGCATGACCGACCCCCTGACCGATCGGGATGAGCCGAGCCGGGCCGAGCTGGCCGACCAGCTCCGGGAGCTCGGAGTCGAGCCGGGCGGCGTCCTGCTCGTACACACGTCGTTTCGCGCTACGCGGCCGGTCGAGGGAGGTCCGCTCGGCCTGATCGGGGCACTGGGTGATGCCCTCGGTCCGACGGGCACGCTGGTGATGCCGTCCTGGTCGGGCAGCGACGACGAGCCCTTCGACCCGCTGAGCACGCCGGCGTCTCCGGAGCTCGGCGTCGTAGCGGAGTTATTCCGGCGCCTGCCTGGTGTGCTGCGAAGCGCGCACTGCTTCGCCTTCGCGGCGGGCGGTCCCGAAGCCGCCCGGATCACCTCCGACCCGCTCCCGATCCCGCCGCACGCTGCCAAGAGCCCGGCCGGCCGGGTGCACGAGCTGGACGGCCAGGTGCTCCTGCTCGGCGTCGGGCACGACGCGGACACGACGCTGCATCTGGCGGAGCTCCTCGCCGGCGTCCCCTACCGGGTGCCGAAGCACTGCACCGTGGTCCAGGACGGGCGGCCCGTCCGGATCGACTATGGGGAGAACGACCATTGCTGCGCCCGGTTCGCGTTGGCGGACGGATGGCTGCGGCCGCGGGGCCTGCAGACCGAAACGCGCGTGGGGCACGCGCACGCGCGGCTCGCGCGCTCCCGCCACATCGTGGACGCCGCGATCGAGCACCTGGTGCGGGACCCGCTCCTGTTTCTCCATCCTCCGGCGGCCGGGTGCGCCGAGTGCGACGCGGCACGAGCGAGCGTAGTCCCCGGGCGCCGCACCCCCTAGCCAACCCCGCGCCCCGGACGTAACATCTGCCGTTCGTTCCCTCCTCGTGGGGAGGGCTCTTGGCCGTGCACCCAGGCCCCGGAGCCATCATGCCCACGACCTTCAGCCTTCCCCTGACCGATCACGCGTCCGAGGCCGGGCTCCCCGACATCGAGCCGGTGGGGCTCCTCTTCCGGGCCGACCCGTTCGACGGCCCCGATTGGATGTTCGAGCCCGAGTACGACGGCGTTCCGGCCCGGCTCTACGCTTCCGGCACAGGCTGCGAGATACGGATGCTGCAGGAGACCCGATTCGAGGGCGCCGCGGAGCTCCGCGAGCGGGTAGCCCGGGTGATCGGCGCCCGGCAGGTCATTCTCGAGGGAGTGATCGTCTCGCTCGACGGCAAGGGCAAGCCCAATCTGCGCGACCTGCTCCGAGGTCGGGGCTTCCTCGCCTTCGCCGCGTCCGACCTGCTCTGGCTGGACGGCCACGACCTCCGGGCGCTCCCGCTGGCCGAGCGGAAGGCGCGGCTGGCGGCGCTGCTGCCGTCCGACACCGGACCGCTCTACAAGATCTTTACCCTGGAGGAGCACGGCCGGGCCCTGTTCCAGGCGGCGAGGAAAATGGACCTGGCGGGCATCGTGGCGAAGCGGAAGCGCGACGCCTACGGACCCGGCACCGTGTGGTACCGGGTCCGGAACGGGGCGCGCAGCCCGGTGGACGCGTCCGCGCTCACGAGCGCCGCGCCCCCGCGGCCGGCCGGCGCCCGCGCCCGTCCCGCGCCGGCGTGAAAGTCGAGGGGCGCGCGAGTCAGGTCGAGAGCACGACCTTCTCGCAGTTGTCCCGCTTGTGCAGGAACATATCGTATCCCCTGGGCGCGTCCTCCAGCCGCATGCGGTGGGTGATGACGAAGCTGGGGTCGATCTCCCCCCGCTGAATGCGCTCGAGCAGCGGTCGCATGTAGCGCTGCACGTGGCACTGGCCCGTGCGGATGGTGAGCGACCGGTTCATCAGCGAGCCCATGGGGAACTTGTCGATGAACCCCCCGTACACGCCGATCACCGAGACCGTGCCGCCGTTGCGGCACGCCTGGATGGCTTCGCGGAGCGCGAGCGGCCGGTCGGTCTCCAGCATCAGCGCCTGCTTGGCGCGGTCGTAGGCGTACATCGCCGCGGGCCCGTGTGCTTCCATCCCGACGGCGTCGATGCAGGCGTCCGGCCCGCGTCCGCCCGTGAGCTCGTTGAGGCGGTCCAGGACGTCGGTCTCCTCGTAATTGATCGTCTCCCAGACGCGAGCCCGCTCCCGGGCCAACTGCAGCCGGTAGGGGAAGCGGTCGATCGCGATGACGCGCTCCGCGCCGAGCAGGTAGGCGCTGGCCATGGCAAAGAGCCCGACCGGACCCGCGCCCCAGACCGCGATCACGTCGCCCGGCTTGATGCCGCACATGTCCGCGCCCATGTACCCGGTCGGGAAGATGTCCGACAGGAAGAGCGCCTGCTCGTCCGGCATCCCGGCCGGGACCTTGAGCGGCCCCACGTCGGCAAAGGGCACGCGCACGTACTCCGCCTGGCCGCCGGCGAACCCGCCGAGCAGGTGGGAGTAGCCGAAGATGCCCGCGGGCGAATGCCCCCACAGCTTCTCCGCCATCCAGCCGTTCGGATTGGAATTCTCGCACACCGAGAAGAGGTCCTGCCGGCACATCGCGCACTCGCCGCAGGCGATGGGGAAGGGTACGACGACCCGATCGCCCACCTTGAGGTTCCGCACCGCCGGGCCGGCCTCCATGACCTCCCCCATGAACTCGTGCCCCACGATGTCGCCGCGCTTCATGGTCGGGATGAAGCCGTTGTAGAGGTGGAGGTCGGAGCCGCAGATCGCCGTCGAGGTGACCCGCAGGATCACGTCCCGCGTGTTGAGGATCTTCGGGTCGGGAACCTCCTCGACCCGCACGTTCTTCCTGCCTTCCCAGCAGACGGCTTTCATCGCGTGGCTCCTTCCAGGGCTTCCTCCCGAGCGGCGCTGGAGTCGTCGTCCGGGATCTCGTCGAGCTCCGGCGGACGCGCCGGGTGCGGGCCGCGTGTGACCGTGGCGTCGGAGCGGATCACCTCGCCCAGTTCCATGACCTGCTTGAAGCGGCGCAGATCACCGGAGAGCTGGAGCGACGGCTCCTCCCCGAACAGCTTGGCGAGGGTGGCGGCGAGCTTGCCGCCCGGTGGCTCGTAGCTGAGCTGGACCAGCACCTCGGTCCCGCCGGCGGGCGCGTCGGCGAAACGGACGTTCCCGGCGTTCGTCACGTCGGCCCCCGGGAGCGACCGCCAGGCGATGAGCTCGTTCGGCCGCTCGTCGATGGTCTCGGCGTCCCACTCGACCGTGGTGCCGGCCGGGGCGCGGGCCTTCCAGTGCGACCGCTTCTGACCCAGGACCCGCACGGATTCGAGGTGCTCCATGAACCGGGGCAGGTTCTCGAGGTCGCGCCAGAAGCCGTACACCTCCGCCCGCGGACGATTCACGGTGATCGCGCGGGAAACCTGCACCTCGCCGCGGCGCCTCCCGTTGCCCGTGCCGGCGCGGGACTCGCCGTGGAGTTGCTGCGCGGTCAGCGCGTCGAGGACGGTCACGCCGACCACCGCGGCGGTCGCGGCGGTCACCCGGCCGGTCTGGCTCGCGTCCGACCTCAGCGCGCGGCCCAGCAGCGCGAGATCCATCACGTCGCCGCCCAGCCGCGCCCACATCGGAACCGGCGACCGGGGGCGTGCGAGCACCCCCACGCCGCTCGCGATCTCGCGCAGGCCGAGCGCGAACAGGGTCGTGCGGTTGTCATCGTCATCGTCCACGCCGATCATGCGGGCCAGGCCCCGCGGCGCGGCGATCTCCGCGAGCCCCAGGCCGATGCTGAACCAGCCGAGCCCGCGGGCTACGCGTGCGGGGTCGTCGAACAGCCCCGGCGATGTTCCGCCGGAGTCGGTTCGGTGTGTTGCCGTGGTCATCGTTCCTCCTTCATCACTGGGCATTCGGGCCGGAGATGCTGTTGCCCCGGCGGACGCACGCCGTCGCGTCATCGATGTCGATGGAGGTGCAACAGGCGGGACCGCCGAGCCGGCCGCGGGGACGTGCGGGACAGTTAACCCGCGGTGACCACGGCGTCGGTGACCATGGTCACCAGGAATCGAGCTGCGACTGGACGGCCCGGAGGAGATCCGGGAGATCGAACGGCGGGGCGAGGCAGCGCGAGCCCTGCGGCAGCAGGCTCGGGTCGGTATACCTGGGATCGACTTCGTCGGCGACGGCCAGAATCGGCGCGGAGGGTTCCATCACCCGCAGCCGATGCGCCGTGGCCGCGAACTCCGCATCCAGCAGACGCGTTCCGAGCACGATCAACTGCGGCCGTGCCTCCCCGGGCCCAGGGGTGGGTGAGGCGGGGACGCCCGGCACCGCGATCACGCGATACCCGGCATCCTGCAGCACCTTGGTGATCGTCCGGCGCAGCATGGGCTCCGGTTCGACCACCAGCACGCAGGGCGGGGGCAGGGTCGACATCCCGCAAGATGCGGGAGTCGGGAAACCTGGACGTTGATCAACGTCACCACTGCGCGCATCATTGTCCGGTATATCTTCCCGCGCCCACCCGCGCGCTGACCCCGGATCGGCGGAGCCGCCAGTGCACCGCCGCACGAGACTCTCGACATGCGTCCCCAACGCCGCCCGCTTCCGGCGGGCATTCTCTTCGGCCGAACCTTCCTCCGCCACCCGCGCATGCTGGGGTCGGCCGTGCCGAGCAGCAGGTTCCTCATTTCGAGGGTCCTCCGGCCGGTGGACTGGCCTCGCACCCGGGTGGTGGTGGAGGCCGGCCCGGGCGTGGGGACGCTCACGACCCCGATCCTGGACCGGCTTGGGGGAGACGGGGCGCTGGTTGCCTTCGAGATGAACCCCACGTTCGTCTCGCACCTCCGAAAGGAAATTCCCGACCGCCGGTTCGCCGTCCTGCAGCGCTCGGCGGCTGAGGCCGAGGCGGCGCTGGCCGAGCGGGGCATGGGGCGGATCGACCTGCTGGTGTCCGGGATCCCGCTGAGCGGCCTCTCGCGCGATGCCCGGCTCGAGCTGCTCGACGGCTGGCGCCGGCTGCTCCGGCCGGGCGGCGAGCTGCTGATTTACCAGTTCACGCGGTCCGCGTTGCCGGACCTGCGAAAGATCTTCGGGCGGGTACGCCGGGAGTTCGAGCCGCTCAACGTGCTGCCCGCGTGGGTGTTCCGCTGCCAGGCTCCATAGCGGGGTCGCCAACCTCCCATTCCACCCTCCCCGGCCGCCCCCGGCCGTCCAGCGGCCGCGCCGGTCCCACTCTCCTGCTCCATCCTGTTCGGCCCCTGTGAAAGGGCCCCCGCCGGCCGTTCGCGCGGCCGCGAGGCGTACGGTTTCGCGTGCGGGGCTTACCGCGAACCCAGCCACCCGGGGGATTGCGTGAAACGGCAAGCTCCTCTAGTTTAGGCCCGTTGTTGAATGACTGTTCAAATGTCTTCCCGAACGTCGGACCTGGATTGACGCCCGATCCCTCCCCGCCAGACTCCCGGTACTGTCCCCGTTGGCAACGCCGTCCCGAGTCCCGGCCCCGCGAAATCCTCGACGCGGCGGTGGCCGCCTTTGCGGCTACCGGCTACGAAGGCGCCACCATCGCGGACGTGGCGCGGCGAGCCGGCGTGAGCCCGCCGCTCGTGGTGCACTACTACCGCACCAAGGCCGACCTGTTCACCGCGGTGGTGGAAGACCGGTTCGTGGGATTCGTGGCCGGCGAAGAGTCGCTCCTCGCCGCCCACCAGGGCTCCTACCGCGACCTGCTCGAGCGGATCGTACGACGGATGTGGGAGCACCTGTGGCAGCCGGGCATCGTCGAGCTCATGGCGATCGTGAAGGCCGAGCGCGCCGAATTCCCGGAGGCCACCCGTACGCTGTTTCGGGAGCTGGGCGACCGGTGGCGCCGGCTGTTCGAGGCGGTGCTGGAGGCGGGGGCCCGGCACGGCGAATTCCGCTGGCACGGCCCGCACGCGGCCCGGGTGATCGGCCCGGCCATCGTGGGGATCGTCGAGTCGTCCCGCTGCTTCTGCGCCTGCGACGGGCGTCCCTCGTCACCCGACGAGCTGTGGGACGCGCTCGTGAGCCTGCTCGACCACGGGGTGCTCACGACAGCCCCGTGCGTGAACCGGAATCACCAAGGAGCATCCCCATGAGACGTGTGCTGGCTGTCGTCCTCCTCGCGGGCCTGGGCGGCTGCCACAAGGATTCCGGCGCCCCGCCGGCTCCGCCGCCGGCCGAGGTGAACGTGGTCTCGGTGATGCCTCGCACGATGCCGCTCAGCTACGAGTTCGTGGGCGAGGTCCAACCGACCCGCCGGGTCGAGGTTCGGGCGCGGGTGGACGGGATCATCGAGTCGCGCCCATTCAACGAAGGCTCATTCGTCAAGCAGGGCGCCGTGCTGTACCGGCTGGAGCGGGTCCGCTACGACGCCGCCTACCGGAGCGCGGCGGCCCGGCTGGCCAACGCGAAGCGCACGCTCGACCGGCTGGCGCCGCTGCTCGAGCGCAACGCGGTCGCCCAGCAGGACGTCGACAACGCCCGGACGGAGGTCGAATCCGCCGAGGCCGCCTACGATGACGCCCGAAAGGACCGGGAGGATGCCGTGGTGCGCGCCGAGATCTCTGGCCGGGTCGGCCGCACGCTGCTCGAGGTCGGGGCGCGAGTCACCGGCCCCGGTGACCTGCTGACCACGGTGGAGCAGCTCGATCCGGTCTACGTGGTGTTCCGGCCCTCATCGCAGGATCTGCTCCGCTGGCGGCAGGATGCCGAGTCCCGCGAGCTGATCCGGCCCGGGGGCGGGCTGGTGGTGACGGTGGTGCTGCCGGACGGCACGGAGCTGCCGCGGCCCGGCAAGCTGGACTACGTGAGCCCCTCGCTCGACCCCGCCACCGGCACGCAGGAGTTCCGGGCGCTGTTCGCCAATACGGATCACATCCTCGTGAGCGGCCAGTTCGTGCGCGTGCGCCTGACGGGTTTCGAGCGCGACAGCACTCTGGCGGTGCCGCGCCGCGCGGTCCAGCAGACACTGGGACGCCAGTTCGTGCTGGTGGTGGGCAAGGGCGACACGGTCAAGACCCGCGATGTGGAGACCGGCCCCTGGAGCGGGGACGCGTGGATCATCGAGCGCGGCCTCGCCTCCGGTGACCGGGTGATCGTGGACGGGGTGCAGAAGGCGGCGCCGGGCCAGCCGGTGCATCCGGTCCCCCTGCGCGACACCACCAGCTCGCCGGGCGCGCGGACGGGAGGCGCCGAGTGACGCAGGCACCCAGGGCCGGGGGCGAGCCCCCGGTCATCCGCTATTTCTTCATCCGTCGGCCGGTGCTGGCCGCGGTGATCTCGATCGTGATCGTGCTGCTGGGCGGCTTCTGCCTGCTGCAGCTTCCGATCGCGCGCTATCCGCAGATCACTCCGCCCGCCGTCCAGGTCTCGGCGGTCTACCCGGGCGCCACCGCGGAAGACGTGGCGCAGGCCGTGGCGGCGCCGATCGAGCAGCAGCTCTCGGGACTCGACGGCCTGCTGTACTACCGGTCGTCGAACTCCAGCAGCGGGATCATGAACCTGCAGGTGTATTTCGACATCAGCCGGGATCCCGACCTGGCGGCCGTGGACGTCCAGAACGCCATCAAGGTGGCCGAGCCGCAGCTCCCCGAGGAGGTGCGCCGCCAGGGCGTCACCATCCGGAAGTCGCAGACCGACATCCTGCTCGTCGCCTCGCTCTACTCCGACGATCCGCGGTTCGACGCGACGTACCTCACGAACTACGCCAAGCTGTACGTGGTGGACGAGCTCAAGCGCCTCAACGGCGTGGGCGACGCGACGGCGTTCGGCGGGCTCGACTTCGCCATGACGATCCGGCTCGACCCGGACCGGATGGCGCAGCTCGGCCTCACGGTGGGCGACGTCCGCGATGCGGTCCAGGAGCAGAACGCCACCAACCCGGCCGGCACGCTGGGCCGGGAGCCGGCCCCGGCCGGGACCGAGTTCACCCTGCCGGTGACCGCGCTCGGCCGGCTGCAGACGGCCGACCAGTTCGCCGACATCATCGTGCGGGCCCAGGAAGACGGCTCGTTCGTGCGGGTACGGGACATCGGCACGGTGGAGCTCACCTCGCAGAACCTCGACCTGATCGGCCGGTTCGACGGCAAGCCGACGGCGAACATCCTCATCTACCTCCGCCCGGGTGCCAACCAGCTCGAGGTGCGGGAGGCGTTCCAGCACCGGATGGAAGAACTGGCCCTCGGCTTCCCGGCCGGGGTGAAGTGGCAGGTCCCGTTCGACGCGACGCCGTTCGTGACCGCCTCGATCGAGGAGGTCGCGAAGACGCTGGGCGAGGCGATGCTGCTCGTGACGCTGGTGGTCTTCCTGTTCCTCCAGAGCTGGCGGGCGACACTCATCCCGATTCTCGCGGTGCCGGTGAGCGTGATCGGGACCTTCCTGGGGCTCTTCGCGCTGGGCTACTCGATCAACGTGCTCACGCTGTTCGCTCTGGTGCTCGCGATCGGCATCGTGGTGGACGACGCCATCGTGGTGATCGAAAACGTCGAACGCATCATGGACGAGGAGAAATTGCCGGCCCCCGTGGCCGCCGACCGCGCCATGCAGCAGGTGGCCTCCGCGCTGGTGGCCATCGTCCTCGTGCTCTGCTCCGTGTTCGTACCGGTGGCGTTCCTGGGCGGCATCACGGGGACGATGCTGCGCCAGTTCGCCGTCACCCTCGTGGTGGCGGTGGTGCTGTCCGGGCTCGTCGCCCTGACGCTCACGCCCGCGCTCTGCGCGCTCCTGCTCAAGGAGACGCCCCACGAGACGCACAACCGGTTCTTCCGGAGGTTCAACGACCTGTTCGACCGCACCACGGCCGGCTACTCGCGTAACGTCGGCCGGGTGCTCCGGCGCCCGCGCGCGTGGCTGGCGGCGTTCGCGGTGCTGCTGGCGCTCACCTTTGTGCTGTTCCGGAACGTGCCGCGGGCGTTCATTCCGACCGAGGACAAGGGCTTCTTCGTGATCGCCATCCAGCTCCCCGACGGCGCCTCGCGCCAGCGGACCGACAAGGTGGTGGAGCGGGTGGAAGGGATCCTGCGGAAGGACCCGGCCGTCGAGCACTTCGTGGATCTGGTCGGCTTCAACCTGCTGGCCCAGGCCAACCAGCCCAACGGGGCGACGATCTTCATCAACCTCAAGGACTGGAGCGAGCGGGGCAAGGAGGACGCGCTCGACAACGTGCTCGGGCGGGTGAACGGCCAGCTCTTCGGCCTCAAGGACGCGCTGGCGTTCGGCTTCAACTTTCCCGAGATCCCCGGCCTCGGGTCGACGGCGGGCCTCGAGCTCAACTTGCAGGCGCGCAGCGGCCAGGACATCCAGACGTTCTCGCGCCAGGTTCAGGCGGCCGTGGCCGACATCGGCAAGCTGCCGGAGACCCCGGCGGCCGCGACCACGTTCCGCGCCGAGGTGCCCCAGGTGTTCGTGCAGGTGGACCGGGAAACGGCCAAGGCGCGGGGGGTCAAGCTGGGGGATCTCTTCGCCTCGCTCCAGGCGATGCTCTCGTCGCTCTACATCAACGACTTCAATCTGTACGGCCGCACCTACAAGGTGCAGGCCGAGGCGCAGCCGCGCTTCCGGCAGACGCCGGAGGACCTGGGGCGGCTCTACGTCCGGGCGGAGGACGCGCCGGACAAGGAGATGATCCCGCTCTCGGCCCTGATCCGGACCGAGTTCCGGGGCGCGCCGAGCGTGCTGAGCCGGTTCAACGGGTTCACCTCGGCCCTGGTGACGGCATCGGCCCCGCCGGGAGTGAGCTCGGGGCAGCAGCTCGACGCGGTGGAGCAACTGCTCCGGACCAAGTACGAGCCGCAGGGCCTGGGGTTCGCGTACAGCGGCCAGTCGTTCCAGGAGCGGGCGTCGGGCGGAGATGCGGGCCTCGTCTTCGGGCTCGGGCTCATCCTGGTGTTCCTGGTGCTCGCCGCGCAGTACGAGAGCTGGTCGATTCCGTTCGCGGTCATCCTGGGAGTCCCCTTCGGCGTGCTCGGCGCATTCCTCGGGGTGTGGCTCCGCGACATCCCGAGCGACATCTATTTCCAGGTGGGTCTGATCACCGTGGTGGGGCTGGCGGCCAAGAACGCGATCCTGATCGTGGAGTTCGCCAACGCGCTTCGCGCGCAGGGAGCCGGCGTGATCGAGGCGGCGACGGAAGCCGCGCGCGAGCGGTTCCGCCCCATTCTCATGACCTCGTTCGCGTTCATCCTGGGCGTGGCGCCGCTCACCATCGCGACCGGCGCGGGCGCGGCCAGCCGGCACTCCCTGGGCACCGCCGTGTTCTTCGGGATGCTTGGGGCCACGCTGGTGGCGATCTTCTTCATCCCGCTGTTCTTCGCGGTGATCCGTGGCCTCGCTGAGCGGTTCGGGCGCCGGACCCACGCGGCGGCCGCGCCGGCCTCCTCCGTGGAGGAGGGGGCATGATCCGGCGCGCGTGGGCCGTGGGCGCCGCGAGCCTGCTGCTCGCCGCGTGCGCGGTCGGCCCGAGCTATCACGAGCCGGCCGTGGCGCCGGATGGCGCGGCACTGCGGGTGAAGCCCGACTCCGCGGCGCTCCGGAGCTTCTACGATTCCCTGGCCAGGACCGCGGACTCGGTGAGCGAGCAGGCTCGGCCGCCGGTCACCGGGCCGGCGCCGCTCGTCGCCGACTCGGCCGACCTGCACTGGCTCGAGGTGCTGCGGGATACCACGCTCGTCGGGCTGGTGCGAACCGCGGTGCGGGAAAATCGGGACGTGCAGACGGCCCAGGCGCGCATCCGGGAGTTCCGCGCGCAGCTCGGCATTACCCGGGCGGATCTCCTGCCCCAGCTCTCGGCCAACGGGACGGTCAGTACCAACCAGATTGCCATCGGCGCGTTCCCGCCGGTGCAGTTCGACGCCTTCCGGGTCACCGCCGACCTCGCGTGGGAGCTCGATTTCTGGGGACGGATCCGCCGCGGGGTGCAGGCCTCGCGGGCGGACGTCCAGGCGGAGGAAGCGGCCTATCGCGCCACGTTGCTGTCGCTGGTGAGCGACGTCGCCACCGCCTACCTCGGCCTGGTCGAGCTCACGCAGGAGGAGGCGATTGCGGAGCGGACGCTCGCGTCGCGCCGGAGCACCCTCGCGCTGGCGCGCGACCGGTTCGCGCGGGGCGTCATCTCCGCGCTCGACGTGCACCAGTTCGAGGCCGAGGTGGCCGTGCCCGCGGCCTCGCTGGCCCAGGCGCGCCGGCTCCGCGCCGAGCGCGAGCATCAACTGGCCGCGCTGGTGGGCCGGTTGCCTTTCGACATTCCCGCGGGGACGGATCTCGCCGGCGCGGTCCAGCGCGTCCAGGTGCCCGACTCGATCCCCGCCACCCTGCTGGGTCGCCGTCCCGACGTGCAGATCGCCGAGCGGACGTACGCGGCGTCGGTGGCGCGCATCGGCGCGGCACAGGCGGCGCGGCTCCCGACCATCAGCATCACGGGCAACTACGGCAGCCAGGCCACCACCGCGGGAGATCTCTTCACCGGCAACACCGAGGTGTATCAGCTGCAGGGCGGCATCTCGGTCCCGCTGTTCACGGGGGGCCGGCTGTCCAACCAGGTCGGTGTGGCCCGGGCCCGCTCCGAGCAGGCGCGGCTGCAGTTCGAGGAGACGGTGCTCCAGGCGTTCAGGGAGGCGAACGACGCGCTCGTCGCGGTGCGCACCAGCCGGGACCAGCGGGTGGCCCAGGCCAGCCAGGTCGCGGCGCTGCGGCAGGCCGTGGAGTTGGCGGAACTCCGCTACCGCGGCGGGGTGGCGAGTTACCTCGAAGTGCTCGACGCGCAGCGGGGGCTCTTCTCGGCGGAGCTGGGGCTGAGCCAGGCGCAACTGCTCGAGCTCGGCTCGGTGGTGCAACTGTTCCGGGCGCTGGGGGGGAGCTGGGAGTAGGGGAAGGTGGAAGGGCGGAAAGGCGGAAAGGCGGAAAGAGGGAAAGGCGGAACGGACCCGCGGATGCAGGCGGGCCCTGTCATCCCGAGCGAAGCGAGAGACCTGCTCCGCCGGGCTCGGAAACCCGCGAAGAAGATCCCTCGCTTCGCTCGGGATGATAGGGAGGAGGGATGACAGGGATGAGGGATGACAGGGTTCTCCCTACTCGGCCACACGCCGTCCGCCTGCTCGCCCAAGCCTCTGCCCATCTACCCGCCTCACGGTGGCTCGATCTCGAATATCCGGACGGAGCCCGGCGAGAGCTCCACATCGCGAATCCTCCGCCGGTCGGTTGCTGTCCATTCACGACTTGATCCATCGATCTCGTACAGCGTCACGCGCCCGATCGCGCGCCGCAGCCGGACCTCGACCATCGGGCTGCCGCTCCGGTCCCACAGGAATACCAGCCGGCGTCCATCGGGACGTATGAAGAGGTGCTGGTACAGCTCGCCCGGCGCTCCCCGCGCCACGCGCACGTCGAAATCCCCATCCGCCACCGTGATCGAATCGGCGCCGAACAGCCGGACCAGCATCCGCACGGTCGCGAACGCGGGCTTGGGCGTCCCCTCCCTCCGCACCAGTCCGAGATAGTAGTTCGGCGCATCGCCGATGACGGGCGTATCGAGACGCTGGTCCCGGATCTCGTAGATGCCAAGGTGCTCGACCCGCGGCGCCGCAATGAACGTGGCGAAGGCGCGCGCCCACCATTCGGCCTGCTCGCGCTCCGATCGCGCGGGGGTCGTCGCGAAGCCGGTCTCGTTGATCCACACCGGCCGGCGGCCGCAGAGGGAGTCGGCCGCCGGCAGGAACGCCGACGCGAAGCCCGGGCCGAGGTAGCGCTCCACCGTGACCGAATCGGGAGTCCATGTCTCGGGGTAGGCGTGAAACGGCAGCACGTCGAACGGCGCGTCCGCCGCCGCTCCCGCGCAGACGTGCTCGAGCCACTCGGCGTCGGGCCAGACCATCCCGCCGAGCAGTACCTCGGCGCCGGGATCGCCGCGGCGGATCCCGGCGGCGCCCTCGCGCAGCACGGCGGCATACGCTTCCGGGCTGCCGTCCCACCAGAGCGGCACGTTCTCCTCATTGTAGATCTCGTACGAACGCACGGAGGGGTAGGGTGCAAGCGCCCGCGCCACCGTCTCGACGAACCGCGACCACTCCTGAATCCGGCCGGGCGGGTCGTTCCACGCCTGGTCGTCCCGGCCGCCTCGGGCCGCCCATGCCGGGGTGTAGCCGAGGTATGGGCGCAGTGCGATACCCATGTTGTCGGCCAGGGCGGCGAACGACCGGAGCCACCCGAGATCGTAGCGGCCCCGTTCGGGTTCGTAGTCGTCCCACCCGAAGCTGCCCCGCCAGGCCGGTACGCCAAGCTCGCGCAGGAGGGCGAAGTCGCGTGCGACCAGCCGCAGGTCGGTGCCCTTGTCGTAGTCCTCGAGCACGGCGAACGAGATCGGCTTCGTGACGGGCGGAGTGCGAGCCGATGCGCAGGCGAGGAGCAGCGAAACGACGCCGCTCGCGACGAGGCTGGGCAAGACGCATGCTGGTGAGGAGATCCGGATGTGCACGTCGAGGCTGCCTCGGGCACGGCCTGGCCCGAGGGGACAGGCCGGTGGCGAGGCCGCATTCTACCGGAGGGAGTTCCGGGCGCGCAAGCGAGGAGGCCGGGGACACCCTAGATTCGAAGCGATGCGCTTCCGCCCGCTGCCGCTCTGCATCCTGTTGTTCGCGCTGCCCGCCGCGCTTCCGGCGCAGGGCGCGCCGCCGCTCCCGCGGCGTCGCGCGGCCGTCGGCGCCGAGGTGGGCTACTCGCGCACCACGCTGGGCGGCCCGGATGCGCAGGGGCTCCGGAGCCGGCAGGGCGCGATCACCGGTCTCTTCCTGCAGGCGCCGCTCGGGGGCCCGTTCAGCCTGCGGCCCGAGCTCCTGTTCGCCCTGAAGGGCGGCGGGGCGCAGGCCACGGTCGAGGGCGGCGGGACCGCCCTGCTCGACATCGAACTCGCCTACCTCGAGGTCCCGTTGCTCCTCCGGGTGGGCGTGCCGCGGGGCCGCTTCCGCCCGATGCTCTTCGGCGGTCCCGCGGGCGCGCTCCAGATCGGCTGCGACCTGCAGCTCATCGGCCCCGATCAGCCCTTCCGCTCCACCTGCGACGCCGCCGATTTCGCGGTGTTCCGCCAGTTCGACTTCGCCTTCGTCGTCGGCGGCGGGATCGAGATGCGCTGGCCGCAGTCCTCGCTCTCGCTGGAGGGTCGCTACACCAGCGGGCTCCGGTCGGTGCTCGAGGACTTCGACGTGCGGAACCGGGGGTACGGGGTGGTGCTGGCGTTGACGTTTTGAGGCGGAAGGGCGGAAAGCTGGAACGACGGAACGTTGGAGCGGGACCGCAGCCCCGATGCGCAGTTCCTTTCCGCCGTTCCGTCTTTCCGCCTTTCCGTCCCCCTAGAAGAGGTACCTGCCCCCCACCTGAAACTGCCTCGGCTCGCCGAGCCCGCTGCGGATCGTCCCGTCGAAGTTGAGGAACGTGCCGCCTGACGCGGGGTCCTTGAAGTTGTCGGCGTTGGTGACGTTGAAGACCTCGAAGATGGCCTCGAACGTCCCCTGGCGGCCGAAGTTGAACGGGCGGCTCAGGCGGATGTCCCAGGAGAAGTAGCCGTTGTCGCGGCGGATGGTATTCCGCTGCAGGATGTGGCCGTCGGGGCAGATGCGGTCCGTCGGCTGCGCCGCGCGCTCCCCGGTTCCCTGGTTGTCCGCCCCGCACGACTCGGAGGCCGGCTGGGGTGAATAGGCGCTCAGCCGGTTGTTGAGGTAGAAGTCGCCCGGCAGGATCGCCAGCACCCAGGCGTTGAAGCGGTGGCGCTGGTCGCGGTCGCTCCAGTTGTACTCCCGCCCCAGCGAATCGGCCTGGGCGTAGCGGAAGGTGAACGGGTCGCGCTCGTTGTCATCGTCCGACTTGTCGAAGCCGAGCGTGTAGTTGAGCTGGAACTGGAGATGGGTCCCCGCCGTCCGCCGGAGCTCGGCCGTAATCCCGTTGTAGCGCGACCTGGCGCTGCTCTGCACCACCGTGAGCGCGCCGATCCCGTTGCCGCCGGCGAGCCCGGTGCCCCAGGGGCTGCCGAAGACCGCGTCGTTCGCGTTGAAGAACCGGGTCAGGTGATCGGTCCGCGCGTGCGTGTAGCTGAGCGACGCGGCGATGCCACGCCCCAGCTCGCGCTCGTAGCCCGCCGTGGCGGTAAACGTGCGCGGGTTCTGGAAGTCCTTGTCGAACAGGGTCACGCCCGGCTGAAACGGCGCGCCGGCGGGCGCCGGGAGCAGCTCGCCGTAGCTGGGCGGCGCACCCAGGATCGGGATCAGTTCGCTGCTCCGGAAGATGCTCTGGCCGCGGGAGCCGTCCGTGCTCCGGCTGCTGGCCAGGTTGAGGCCGGGGATGCGGGCGTAGTAGATGCCTGCGTTGGCCCGGATCACCTGCTTTCCGTCGCCCTTCACGTCGTAGGCCACGCCGAGCCGCGGCTGGAACATGCCGTAGTCGCTGGGAATGGTGCCGTCGCCGGGGAACTCGAAGGTGCCCACCGCGTTGGTGACCGTCTGCCCGATGAACGGAGCGTAGAACAGGTCCTCCGTCGGCGTGATCAGACTGGGCTCGATCTGTGCCTCCCAGCGGAGGCCGTAGTTCACGGTGAGGTTGGCCCGCGGCTTCCAGCTGTCCTGCAGGAACAGCGCGAGCTCGTGCTGGATGATGGTTTGCGTCCCCGCGTCGGCCACCGAGAGGCCGCCGATGCCGGCCTGCTGGAGGTAGAGGGCGACGGGGCCGGTGATCGTAGCCGTGGGGTCGGCGCAGGCTCCCGTGGTGCTGGTCGTCCCGTCCGAGCACTCGACGTAGCCGTTGCCGTTGGCCACGTAGTTGAGGAACCCGTTGACTGAGGTGAAAGCGATCCGCCCGTTCCCGAATCCGAGGAACGTCTGGTTCACACCGGTGCGGTTCCACTCGGCGCCCAGCTTGAACAGGTGGTTCCCGCGGAGCAGCGAGACGTTGTCCAGCACCTGGAAGCGATAGTCGTACGCGGTCTCCAGCGGGATGAAGAACGGCATGCCCATCCGGTAGGACGCAAACCCGCCGGGCCCCACGAAACCGATGTCCGTGTCGGGGAAGGGGCGACCGGTGGCGGGGTTGGTCGCGCCCTCGTAGGGGCGGGGCCGGTCCTCCCGCGCCCACTGAAAACGGAACTCGTTGGAGAGCGACGAGCTGAACAACGACGTCAGGCTGCCGTTCACCGCATGCGAGTGGTCGTTCTCCAGGGCGTTCGCGCTCCGGCCCCAGGAGTCCACGTCGAAGGTGCCGTTCTCCTGGCTGGAGCGGGTGTAGTTGTACTTGAGCGTTGCGCTGTGCTTCGGGCTCAGGCGGAAATCCAGCTTGCCCAGCAGGGCGTTCGCGTCGTTGGTCCGCCGAATCGGCCCGAACTCGTTCCGGAGCACGCCGCCGAACGCGGTGTCGGTGAACGCCACCAGCGCCGGATCGATGGATGCCAGCCGGTCCGTCTGCTTGGTGTCGTTGTATTCCTGCTGGTCGTAGGCCAGGAAGAAGAACGCCTTGTCGCGCACCAGGGGGCCGCCCAGGGTGGCGCCGAACTGGTGCTGGGCGAAGTCGGGGGTGAACCCGGTCGTACCGCCGCCCGGGAAGGTGTGGCTGAAATCGTTGGAGAGCTGGTCGTACTTCCCGAAATAGTGCGCCGAGCCGTGGAACTCGTTGGTGCCCGACTTGGTGATCACGTTCACGAACCCGCCGCTCGAGCGTCCGAATTCCGCGTTGGCGCCATCGGCCACGACGACGAAGTCCTGCACGGCGTCGAGGTTGAAGGTGAAGGCGGGCCGCTGGCCACCGCGCTGCTCGCCGAAGAACGGGTTGTTGAAGTCGGCGCCGTCCACCGACACGTTGTTGTGGATCCCGCGCTGCCCGCCGATGCTGATCTCGTCGCCGTCCGGGCCCTGCACGATGGCGACGTTCGGCGTGAGCGTGGTGAAGTTGAAGATGTTGCGGCCGTTGTTCGGCAGTCCCTCCACCGCCTCGACCCCCAGCCGGGTCGAGCTCTCCGACTTGGTGACGTCCACCGGGGGCTCGGCGGCCGCGACGGTGATCTCCTGGAGCTGCACCGCCTGGGGCGCCAGCGCGAAGGACAGGTCCTGCGTCTCGCCCAGGCGGAGCACCACGCCGGTGCGGCTGGACTCGCGGAAGCCCAGCGCCCGCGCGGTCACGTCGTAGGTGCCGACGCGGAGCAGCGTGGCCACGTAGACGCCGCGGTCATTGGTCATGAGTACCCGTTCGGCGTTGGTCTCCGCGTTGCGCAGGGTCACGGCCGCGCCGGCCAGCGTGCCGCCGGCCGAGTCGGTCACGGTGCCGCGGATGACACCGGTGGTCGCCTGCGCCTGGCCGTGGAGCCGGCCGGGCAGTGTGGCCAGGACGAGGCCGAACAGCAGAGGTATGGCCGAGCGTGTCGGACAGGGCACCGGCATGGCGGAGCTCCCTCTGAGGTGGACTTGTGATGGTGGGCGGGGATAGGATACCGCTGCGGATGACCGGCGGCAAGGCGGGTGTGTGGCCTGTCACAGAATTGTCACCGCGGGAATGGAAGCTTGACGAGCCCCCGCCGCGAATGGAGCCATGACCCAAAGCAGCGCCAGCCCGAGCATTCAGGGCACCCGAGGATGGGTGCGGCGCTTCGCGGGCACGGCGCCCGACTGGGGCCGCATCGGCCAGTGCGTCCGCGGCCCCCTGGCGACGCTGGGGGCGGCGGTGCTGCTGGACGTCCTGCGGCGGCAGGACGTGGGGCTGGATTCGCCGTTCCCCATCCTCATCCTGACCGTCGTCTACTCGGCGTACGTGGGCGGCGTCCTGCCGGCCCTCGTGAGCGTCGCGTTCACCGTCCTCAACGCGCTGCACTTCTTCGCCCAGCCGGGGCTGCCGCTTCACTATACGCAGCAGAACGCCGCGAGCCTCCTCGCGGTCGCCGCCTCGGCGCTGCTCGCCGGGCTGGTAGTGGCGCGCCTGCGGGAGCGCCTGCGCCAGGCCCAGGCGCTCGAGCTCTCCGCCGCGGACGCGGAGGCGCTGGCCCGGCGCTTCGCGTTCCTGGAGCAGGCGGCGCTGATCCTGAGCTCCGCGCGTAATTTCGAGGCCATCTTCCGCGATCTGGCCCGCCTGATCGTGCCCACCCTTTCCGACTGGTGCACCATCCACCTGGCCGGCGAGGACGGCACGCTCCGCTACGTCGCGGGCGCGCACCGCGACCCCTCGCGCGACTTCGTCGTGCGCGCGCTCGCCGGCTACGGCGGGCGCGCGCTGCCGTTCGGGGAGACCATCGTTCCCCGCCGCGTGGTCGAGCTGACCGACGACCTGCTCCGCGCCGCGGCCGCCGACGACGAAGAGCTCAAGCTCTATCGCGCGCTCGCGCCGGCGTCGGTGCTGCGGCTGCCCCTGCTGGTGCGCGACCGCATCTGTGGCATGCTCACGCTGGTCCAGGCCGCCGGCTCGGGGCGTCGGTTCCCCCCGGCGGACGTCGAGCTGGCCGAGGAGCTGGCCCAGGGCACCGCCGTGGCGGTGGAGAACGCCCGGCTGCGGCAGGAGGCGCACGAAGCCGACCGGCGGTCACGGCTCGTCTTCGAGTCCCATCCCCAGCCGATGTGGATCTTCGATACCGACACGCTGGCGTTCCTGGCGGTGAACGACGCGGCGGTTCACCACTACGGGTACACGCGAGATGAGTTCCTGGGGATGACCATCATGGATCTCCTGCCGCCCGAGGACGCTCCGCCCCAGGCCGCGACCGACCCGGGCCACGGCACGCTGCGGGGCGAGACGGCCCTCGCGCACCACCAGCGCCGGGACGGGACGCTGGTGGACATGGAGATCGTCTCTCACGAGCTGGAGCTGGACGGCCGGCGGGCCCGCCTGGTCCTTGCCACCGACATCACGGACCGGACCCGCGCCCGCGCGGCGCTGCACCAGAGCGAGGAGCAGCTCCGGCACGCCCAGCGCACCGAGGCGCTGGGCCGGATCGCGGGCGGGGTGGCCCACGACTTCAACAACCTGCTCACGACCATCCGCGGCTTCGGCGAAATGCTGCTGCGCGACCTGGTTCCCGACGACCGCCGGCGGCACGACGTCGAGCGGATCTGTCAGGCCGCCGACCGGGGCGCGCTGCTCACCCGGCAACTGCTGTCGTTCGGGCGCAACCAGGCGCAGGCACCGTGCCCGGTGAACCTGAACGACGTCGTGCGGGGGATGGAGCCCCTGATCCGGCGCCTGGTCGGCGCGGACGTGGCGCTCGACGTCCGGCTGGCCGGCGGGCTGGGCCAGGTGCGGATCGATCCCGCGCAGCTCGAGCATGTCGTCGTAAACCTCGTCCTCAATGCCCGCGACGCCATGCCGGCGGGCGGGCGGCTCACCATCGAGACCGCCGAGCGGCGGATCAGCGAGCTCAACCGGAGCCGCCCCGTGCGCCCGGGCCGCTATGTCGTGCTCGCCGTGGGCGACTCGGGGTCCGGTCCGCACGAAGAGACCGGGACCGACGGCGACGCTCCGTCGCTGCTCCGGAGTGCGCTCGGCCGGTCGATCGTGTTCGGCATCGTGCGGCAGTACGGCGGGGTGGTGCGCGTGGCGAGCGAGGCGGGCGAGGGCACCACGGTGAAGGTGTACCTGCCGCGCCTCGACGCCGGTGCCGGGGAGGATGCCGCGCCGTCGGACGCAGACGCCTCGCGGGGAAGCGAAACGGTGCTCGTGGCTGAAGACGAGGACGGCGTGCGCGAGCTGCTGCGCAAGATCCTGACCGAGTTCGGCTACACGGTACTCACCGCGCGGCACGGTCGCGATGCCTTGATGCTCGCCGGCGAGGCGGCGGCCGATATCGATCTGCTGGTGACGGATGTGGTGATGCCCGAGATGAGCGGCCGCGAGCTGGTGCAGGCGCTGCGCCACCGCCGCCCCGACCTGAAGGTGCTCTACGTCTCGGGCTACACCGACGACGAGATACTGCAGCGCGGGGTCAGCGGTCCGGAGGTGGCGTTTCTGCGGAAGCCGTTTGCCGCCGAGGAGCTGGTCAGGCGGGTCCGCGCGCTGCTCGACGACGCACGCGCCTGAGCACCGGCGCTAGCGGACCCGCGGACGGTAGGTGCGGAGCACCTCCGCGTTGGGCTCCCCGTGAAGCCAGAGCGCGTGCTCGCCCTGGGTCCACGCCAGCGCGGAGCCGCGGAACCCCGACGCTCCCGAGCGCAGCCGCTGCTGGTCCAGCAGGATCAGCCGGCCTTGCGGGTCCTGGTACACCACCCGCACCACCGGTCGTGTCGTGTCCGCGCCCTGAACGGTGCGTCCCTGCGCCAGCCCCATGAACATCGGCACCATCCCCTCGATTACGTGGACCGGGGCGCCGAGCTGGCGGGAAGCCTCGTCCAGCCCGATGCGGAGGTAAATGCCGGCCCGCTGCTCGGGTGTCGGCGGCGGGGGCGGCGCCGGTGCGGCTGCCGCTTCGATCCGGGCGGGGGCCGGGGCGGCGGCGCGCCGGCGCCTCTGGTTATCGAGGGCCGCGGTGGCTGCGGCGGCCTGATCGCGGCGCCGCTCGCGATCCAGGTCCGCCAGCGCCTCCGCGGCGCGTGCCCGCACCGTGGCGATGTCCTCGGCGGCGGCCGTATCGGCGCCGTTCCCGCCGCCCGCGCTCTCCGCGATCGAATCGACGGTCTGGAGGTCGTTCTGGGGGCTGTCGCTGTCGGCGAGCTGCTGCTCCGCCGCCGGCGCAGCGGCCTTTTCCGCTGCGGCCGGCGATGTCTGGGCCGGCGGTCTCGGGTCAGGCTGGGTCCGCGCCGGTGGCGTCCGCGCCTGTGCCGCAGCGGCCTGCGTGTCCGCCTCGGGCGGTGCTGTCGGAACCACCCGGGAAGGCTGGGAGTCGGTGGGACGGGCGGTTTCGGCGGCGCTCACGACGGCGGTGGGCTGGTTCAGAGCCGAGTCGCCCGGCGCGGCGTCCAGCCCGGCAGAATTCCTCCGGTAGAGGTTGTTCCACACCAGCCCGATGCCCACGACGACAGCCAGCATCGCCGCCTGGTTCAGACGCCGCAGCCGGTTCATGCGTCGATCGGCCGCGGTCTCGTTGTCCGGCATGAGCAGCGGGGGCGGCTCGTTCCACGGCTCCGTGACGGGAGCCCTGGCCGGGGGGCGCGGCCGGGGCCGGGGCTCCGGCTGCGGGGTCTGCGCGTCTCCCATGTCCACGGAGGCGATCAGGCGATCGGATTCGGAGAGGAACTCCTTGACTTCGCGCAGGCGCAGGCCGCAGGCGGAGCAGGCACCCAGATGGGCCTGGATCTCCGCCACCTCGTTGGTCGCGAGCTCGCCATCCAGCAGCGCGTGCAGGGTGCCTTCGTCAAGATGCGACATGCTTCCCTCGGTCCTGCGTCCGATACGCCTCGACCAGCCGCCGGCGCGCACGGGCCAGCGTGGTGCCGACCGCGCCCTTCGCGAGTCCCAGCGTCGCGGCGATCTCCTCGTAGTCGAAGCCTTCAGCCTTGAGCAGCAGCGCCTCCCGGTCCCGCTCGTTCAGCGTGGCCAGCGCCGCCCGCACCTGCGCGGTGGCCTCGCGCCGGTCGAAGTCCGCCTCGGGACCGGCAGCCGGCTGGTCCTGCTCGGCCCGAAGCAACTCCAGCCGCCGCCCTCGGGTGGCCGACCGGCGGCCATCCTCCCGCACGAGATTGAGCGCCACGGCGAACAGCCACGGTCGCGGGTTGTCCGGCGGCGCGGCGACGGCGCGGGCGAACGTCTCCTGCGCCAGGTCCTCCGCCCGGTCGCGGTCGCCGGTCCGGCGATACAGCATGCGGACCAGCGAGGCATAGTACTGCTCGAACAACTGGGCGAGGTCGGCCGTCATGGACCCCTGGGGTGATGGACGAGCGCCCGAGCCGGCCAATCTTGGCGCCGGAGGGACAGGTGTACCGTGATGCGCATCCTACCGGGCCGGGGAACGGGAGTCCAGACCCGGCCGGCCGACGGATGCAAGCTGCGTGAGGTCGGTGACTTAGCCATCTTGATCGGGCCGCCGGGTGGGGCGCCGGAACCGTTGGAGATGCGCCGGGCGGGCCGACTTGCACGTCTCGTGCCCGTTGCGTCACGCCCCGACGGACTGAGACACGTGCCGAAGCACGCTGGTCAGGTCCTCGGGAAGGAAAGGCTTCTGCAGAAAGGCGGCGGCGCCCTCGGGACCGAGCAGCTTCGAGGCCACCTCCTGCTCGGTGTACCCGCTCATCAGCACGACGGGCAGCTCCGGCCGGCGCTCACGGATCTGCTGCAGCACCTCCGGCCCGCCCATCCGCGGCATCGAGAGGTCGAGCAGGACCGCGGCCATGGCGCCCTCGTGGTGGTCGAGCCGCCCGAGGGCCTCGATGCCGTCCTCCGCGGTGATGACCTCGAACCCGAGCCGCTCGAGCATCCGGCCCACGACCTCGCGCACGCCTTCCTCGTCCTCGACCACGAGCACGGTGCCCCGGCCGCGCCACTGCGGGACCGAGATGCGACGCGGCGCGCTGTCGGCGGAATCCAGCACGGCCGGGAAGAGGATCCGGAAGGTAGTGCCGTCGCCCGGGGCGGTACGGATGCGGACGTGCCCGTGATGGCTCTCCACGATCCCCATGACCGCAGCGAGCCCGAGCCCACGGCCGGTGAACTTGGTGGAGAAGAACGGGTCGAAGATGCGCTGCAGGGTGTCCGTATCCATGCCGCAGCCGGTGTCGCTCACTTCGAGGAACACGAACGGGTGCGACTCGTTCGCGCTCGCGTCCCGGACCAGGCCGGTGCGAAGGGTGATCCCCCCGGGCGCATCGCCCAGGGCATCGGAGGCGTTGGTGATGAGATTCATCACGACCTGGCGCACCTGGGTAGGGTCGGCCGTGATGGCCGGCAGGTCGGGCGACAGGTCCCAGACCAGGGTGGCCTGCTTCG
>DASSBA010000030.1:0-6826 GCA_035699205.1 Gemmatimonadales bacterium | reverse complement strand
AGTGCGCTCGGATTGAACGACGGCGCGCCCTCGCCCGGCGTGTAGCGCTCGCCGCCGGGCGACGCGCCGGGGAAGCTCACGCTGGTGCCGCTGCCGCCGGGGGGCTTGGCGCCGGCAGGGCCCTCGGGCTGGAGGGTCGGCGAGGCGCTCGCGGGCGGCTGCGATGCGATCTGCTCGGCAATCGACGGCAGCCAGGCGTGATGCTGCCGGGCGCTGTCGGGGTCCGCCAGGCTGACGGTGAAAGTCCAGAGGTGCGCCGGGTCCGTCATGTAGGCCGGGATGGTGTGCACGTCGGGCCAGCGCTCGGCCGCCGTCGCCGAGGTGTCGACGGCGCTGCCGCTCTGTTTCTGCTTGAGCTGGGCGTTGCCCGCCGTCGTGAACCGGATGCGGCCCGGCTCCGCTCGAGCGTCGGTGCGGTCGGCCCAGGCACAGGTGCCGGGCTGCAGTCCCGTGCCAACGGGACCGGCGGCGGTGGAGGCCACCGGGTAGCGGAGCGTCATTCCGAACAGGTTCGGGCCCTGGCGCGCCCTGCGGTTGAACGCCAGGCCGGCGCCGCCGCGGCAGCGGAGCCGCTCCCGCCGCAGCGCCGTCGCGCTGGGCTTGCGGGGCCGGGTGAGCGTGCTGTCCACCCGGAACCGGCCGCCATAGGCGCCGTGGCTGCCGGAAATCTGGGTGACGTCGTCCACGTAGAAGACCCAGTAGTGCCGGGGATCGCCCAGGTAAACCGGCAGAGTGGCCGGATCGGGGATTTCCTCGGCGCCCTGCCGGTCGAGGTCGAAGTGGACGATCCCGGCCTCGGCCGGGACGCCGTTGCCGAGCTGGTTCCAGGAGCAGGCGCCGGGCTCGAGTTGCTCGTAGGCGCTGCCCGCCGGCCGCGAGTTGCGCCGATAGGACAGCGAGACGGCGACCTGGGCGGGGTTGCGCGGGCTCGGGTCCTGCTGGACTGTGATCTGCACGCCCTCACCTCCCCGGCACACCAGCTGCCGTAGTACCCCGGTCTTCGGAGCCGCGGAGGCGGAATCGTTGAGCGGGAGCTGGCCCACCACGCTGGTCGTGCTCCGGGTCGGGCTCCGCGGCGAGGCGGGATACTGCGCCTCGGCGGTCGCGACGGCCGCGAGCAGCAGGAGCGACCCTTGCCAGAGGCACGGGCATCGAACTCGAGACATTGTCGCCTCCATCGAGCGTGGGGATGGCCCTGGATCGACCTTCGTGGCCGCTATTGAGTAGCGCCCCGTCTGGCCGGACAAACCCTCATGTCGGGTGGTCGATCGGGATGCGGCGCACGCCCGTCGGGCCGGTTGACGTCTTTGCGCGAGCCTCTATAGCCCGAAAATGGCCAGTCCCGCGTTCGCCTCGAGCGCCTTCCGGTGGGGTTCGACCAGCCGCTGCACGGCGGGCGGTCTGGTCGGAGCCACCGTCATTTGGTACGCCGGCGCCTCGGGCTGCCGCCCTGCCTTCACGTCCTCGATCATCCGCGACACGTCGATGTCCATGAGCGGCATACCGAGCGCGGCGTACATCTGCGCTCGGGTCCAGCGGTACTCCTCCAGCGAAAGCCCCGCGTGGTTGAGCGCTTCCACTTGGGCCCGCTTGCCGTCCACGTAGGCCGCGGCGAGGTCGCGGTAGGCGCTGACCAGCTCCGGCCAGTTCGCCGCGGTCGCCTTGTCCTGAGCCAGGAGCCGGCGGTAGCGATGCTCGAACTCGTCCGCCCGGCTGCCAAGCCGGGCCCGCACCCCCTGCTGTACCACCAGCACCCCTTCGATCTGCGCCCGGCTCGGCTCGCCGGAGGCCGGCGGGGTGTAGGGGCCCCGCTTCCGAACAGACCGCTCCAAGTCCGGGAGCGTGCCGAGCTCGGCGAATCCCGCGAAGGCGGAGGTCACCTTGCGATAGGTGAGGTACGAGGCCGTGGCGCCACCGGCGATCCCGAGCCCCAGGAGCACCGCGCACCCGATCGCGAGCTTCTTCATTGCGCCTCCAGTCTGGGGACGGCCGTCTCGTCAACCGAGGCGAATGCGTTCGCGAACCACCGTTGATACTGCGCGCCCAGGATGGGAACCGGCCGCATCTCACCCCTGATCGCGGACAGAAGGCCCAGGATCCAGAGCACGAACAGAGGGATGAGCAACAGGAACCAGGCAATCCAGCCGAGAATCGGAACCACCCAGAAGACCGCTCCGGCCGCGGAGGTCAGCGCCAGGCCGAGCACCTGCCGGAGGTGGAACGCGCCCAGCCGAGTCCTGTTGTTCTGGTGCATGATGATCGCGGCGATGAAGCCGATGAGGGTGATGTAGCTCAGGATGGCGACGGTCTTGTCCTCGGTGCCGGCGGCGACGGCTTCGGACGGTGGCACGGTGGTGTCCATGGGTGAGCTCCTGGTTAGGGTCGGGGGGACCCGGGGTCGAATGCCCGCCTAAGGAGCAACGCCCGGATCGGAAGCGCAGTGCCTCACTCGCTCCGATTCCGGGGCGGCGGCATTCGGGTGGAAGGACGAAGGTCTGCGATTCGGCGAGCAGGAGACGTGAGGAAGCCGTGAGGGACTTGCGGCGGAGCTCGGGCGTTTGAAGACGAGAGACGGCTGAGCTCGCCGGGTACTGGTCGCTTCCTGCGCCCTGTCACCGCCAACCTGGAGACTCACATGAATCGCGTGTCACGAATCGCGTCGCTGTCGCTCGCTGCCGGGGTCGTGAGTGGTGGCTGGATCCCGGTCGCCTCGCAGTCGGCCGGCACCGCGCGGGCCAGCGGCACCCCGGTGGCTCCGCAGGTGTGCTCGCTACTCTCGGCGGCGGAGATCGACCGCCTCGTGGTGCGGGGGCAGGACACGCACGGCGCTCCGGTGGAGACGGACAGCACCTCGCTCGGCATTGCCGACTCGGCCTGCGAATTCGGAGGCTTCGGCCAGATCGTGCTCTTCGCCGGGGCCAAGTCGGAAGCGCGCTTCGAGGCGTTTCTCAAGCGCTTCAACGCCGACCAGGAGAAGCGCACCCCGGTCTCGGGCGTGGGGGATCGCAGCTATATCATGTTCCCCAAGCCCCGCGACGAGTACCAGGACCGGGCGGCCTATCTGGTCACGCGGACGGGCCCCTATACGCTCGGCATCTCGCTCAACGCGCGGAAGTCTCCGCTGGACGGCCCGATGGGCGCGGCCCTGAAGGCGTCCTGCACGGGCGACAAGCTCTCGAAGAAGGAGCAGGCGTCCTGCGCCAAGGTCATGGCGGAGAAATCGGAGACTGCCGAGTCACTGCAGCCGGCGGTCGTGGAGCTGGGGAAAGTGGTGGTCGCCAGGCTGCAGTAGCGCAGGTGCGCTCGCAGCTCGAGCCCCTCTCGGCACATAGTTCTGCCCGGCTGCATTCACCGCGTGCCCTTCGGTGCTATTGAGCAACACGCCATCCGGGCGTAGAATGCCTCATTCGGCAATGGCACGCCTCCAGCACATCTCCCATCCTTGGCCGACCGGAATGACCGACGACTCTGTGCCAGACCAGGGCGCCGCGCCGTGACAGACGGCCGGTGGGAGCGGCTCGAGCAGTTGTTTCACGCGGCGATCCCGCTCGCGCCGAAGGATCGGCAGGACTTCCTCGCGCGGGAAACCGGTGGGGACGCTGCGTTCCGGGCAGATGTGGAACGACTGCTCGCGGCGCACGACCGCTCGGCCGGCTTCATCCAGAAGCCGGCAGTTGCCCTTCCCGGCCCCTGGGAGCCGCCGGCTGAGCTCCCCATTGCCGGCCGGCGGATCGGCGCGTACCGCCTGGCGCGCGAGCTGGGACGCGGCGGCATGGGCGCGGTCTATCTCGCCGAACGGGACGACGGTGCCTTCTCGCAGCGGGTGGCGATCAAGCTGATCAAGCGGGGCATGGATACCGACCAGGTGCTTGCCCGCTTCCGCGCCGAACGCCAGATCCTCGCCTCGCTCGACCACCCCAACATCGCCCGGTTGCTCGACGGTGGGACGACCGACGAGGGGCTGCCGTACTTCACCATGGAGTACATCGACGGGCAGCCGGTCGACGCTTTCGCCGACGCCGGCCGGCTCCGCGTGGAGGAGCGGCTCCGCCTGTTTCTCCAGGTCTGCGACGCGGTGTCCTACGCTCACGAGCGCGGTGTGATTCACCGGGACATCAAGCCGGTCAACATTCTGGTGACGCCTTCGGGCGTGCCCAAGCTGCTGGACTTCGGGATCGCGAAGGTGCTCCAGGAGAACCCGGACGAGATCACTTCCACGGTCACCGGGCTCCGGCTGCTCACCCCCGAATACGCCAGTCCGGAGCAGGTGGAAGGGCGCCACGCGGCCGCGGCGAGCGATGTGTACTCGCTCGGCGTCGTGCTGTACGAGCTGCTGACCGGCCGCTCGCCGTACCGTCTTACCAGCCGTGCGCCACAGGACATCGCCGCCGCGGTGTGCACCACAGAGCCCGACCGCCCGAGCACCGTCGTCACCCGGCCGGCGGGCAGCAGTGGGCGGCCCAGGTGCAGCGGAGCTGCCGTCGGGTCCCCGGCTCCCGACCCGGTCACCGCCAGGCAGCTCAGCCGCCGCCTTCGCGGCGACCTCGACACGATCGTGCTCACCGCCATCCGCAAGGAGCCTGCTCGGCGCTACTCCTCGGTGGCCAGCCTGGCCGACGATCTCCGACGGCACCTCGACGAACGGCCGGTGATCGCACGCGCCGACGGGGTGGGCTACCGAATGCGGAAGTTCGTGCGGCGGAACCGGGCGGGTGTGCTCGCGGGCGCCGTCGCCATCGTCGGCGCAGCGGCCCTGGCGGCGGCCGGTCTTTCGCTCGCCCGATCCGCTGACCGGGACGACACCTCGCTGCTCGCGACCCGGGCGCTGGCGCCACGTGCTCGGATCCTGGTGGCGGACTTCGCCGACCGTACGGGAGACACCACGCTCACCGCCACGGTGACGGAGGCCTTTCGGATCGATCTCGCACAGTCACCGGTCGTTCGGGTGATGACAGCGAGGCAGCTGCGCGCCTCCCTGGAGCGGATGGAACATTCGGCCGACGTGGCGCTGAACGACTCGCTGGCCCGCGAGGTGGCGCTGCGTGAGGACGTCGCGGCCTTCGTGACCGGCAGCCTCGCAAAGCTCTCGGGCGCGTACACGGTCACCGTGCAGCTGGTCGGCGCCCGGGACGGCGAAGCGCTCGCGGCCGTGCGGGAGACCGCCGTGGACTCATCGGAGCTGATCCCGGCCGTGGATCGCGCCAGCAAGACGCTCCGGCGCCGCATCGGTGAGTCGCTCCGGGACCTGAAGCGCATGCCGAAGCTGGAGCAGGTCACCACGGCCTCGCTCCCGGCGCTCCGGCTGTATACCGAGGCGCAGCGGCTGGTCCGCCGGGGCGATCGCACTGCCGCCATCGATCGATTCCAGGCGGCGGTCGCGTTGGACACGGGGTTCGCCTCGGCCCACATCGGCCTCAGCATGGCCTACGGCAGTATCGGCGATCTCGGGCGGACATTTGCTGCCGGAGAACACGCGCTGGCGAACCAGGAGCGGCTGCCGTACCTCGAACGCGCTTTTCTCATGGGCAGCAAGGCGCATGGCAGCGAGGACTATCGGAGCGCCATCGAGGCCTACACCAGCGTGTTGGAGCGCTATCCCGACAATGTGCCGGCCTTGAACAACCTCGCCCTGGCGTACCGGAACTCGCGGCAGTTCTCCCGGGCCGAAAGCCTGTTTCGGCAGGCCACCCGGACCGACTCCACGATCGCCAACCTGTACTTCGGGTTGCACAGCTCGCAGGTGCTCGGCGGCGACTTCCCGGGCGCCCGTGCGACGTTGGACACGATCGCGCGGCGCTTCCCGGATCATCCGGTACGGCTCACCGAGGAGATGCAGGACGCGGCGGCCCGGCAGGACTGGTCCGGAACCGAGCGGATCGCGCGAGCCACGATCGCGCAGAAGGGAACCGACACGCTCCAGCTGGTGGACCCGTACGAGGCGCTGGCGGGCTCCGCCATGACGCAAGGGCGGCTGGGAGAGGCCGAGCGGCTGTGGCGGCGCCAACTGGCGCTGAGTAGAGCCGCCGGAGTGATGGGGCGCTATTTCTTCGGGGTTCTCCAGCTCGCCACCCTCGAGCTGCGGTACCGGAACGACGAGGCGCAGTCCCTCGCCCTGGTGGACTCCGCCATGAAAGTGACGCCGCTCGACAGCCTGCTTCCCGGCGACCGGCGCTACGACGAGCTCGCCAGGTTCTACATCGCCGCCGGCGAGCCCGCCCGGGTGCGGCCTCTGCTCCAGGCGGCCGCCGCAAACGACAGCCTGATCGGCCGCCGGTCGGAGGCGGAGCGGAGCTGGACCCTGGGCGCGCTCGCACTGGCGGAAGGGCGTAGCGCCGAGGCGATACGGCAGCTCCGCCGCGCCGCCGACACCCACCTCTGCACCATCTGCGTGTTGCCGGACCTCGGCCGGGCATACGAGGCCGCCGGCCAGCCGGCAGCAGCTCGCCAGATCTACGAGCGCTACCTGGCCACGCCGTGGCTCTGGCGCTACGAGCCCGACGCGGCCGAGCTGGGATGGACCATGAAGCGGTTGGCCGAACTGGACGAAGTCGCGGGGGACCGCTCCGCCGCGGCCCGAGTGTACAGCGAGCTGCTGCAGCTCTGGAGCCGGGCCGATCCGGAGCTGCGAGGGACGGTCGACGCGGTCCGCGAGCGGCTCGGCGCCTTGGGGGGAGAAGGGTGAGCCTCCGGCATCGCTCCGACGCGACGGCCCGGCCGCAGTACCTGGACGATCTCGCCATCGGCCAGCGCCTCGCCGCCGGCTCGGCCGAGGTGAGCCTCGAGGGCATCCGGGGGATGAGCTGCGCTGGCCGCGACCGGTCGAGCC
>DASSBA010000029.1:0-11565 GCA_035699205.1 Gemmatimonadales bacterium | reverse complement strand
GCGTGATCAAGGGGCCGCACGTGGACCTCTACTTCTACCCGGCCGAGGCCGATCTCGCGCCGGCCGCACTGGCCTACGCCGAGGCGAGCTACGACACGCTCAGCGTGCAATTCGGCCATGCGGTGGCCCGCCGGGTCCCGCTCATCGTCTACGCCTCGCATACCGACTTCGAGCAGACGAACATCCTTCCCTTCACCCCGCCCGAAGGGTTGCTTGGCGCCACCGACTACCTCAAGCGCCGCGTGGCGCTGCCGTTCCGCGGCAATTTCTCCGAGTTCCGCCACACGATGCGCCACGAGATGGTGCACGTCTTCCAGCTCGATATGCTCAGCGAGAGCTACGCCCTCGCCCCGCGCTCACGCCGCTTTGCGTTCCCGCTGTGGTGGAGCGAAGGGCTTGCCGAGCTCTGGTCGGCCGGGCAGGACGCGCGGGACGAGATGGTGATGCGGGACCTCACGCTGAGCGGGCGCCTGCCGCCGCTCAAGCAGCTCACCTACGTCACCAGCGGTATCGTCTACCCGCTGGGCGGCCAGATCCACCGCTGGCTCGCCGACGCCTACGGCGACTGGCGCGCCGCGCTGATGTACAAGGAGCTCGATCGGCACGAGAGTTTCGAGGCCGCCATCAAGGCCGTATACGGCCGCACGCTCGACCAGTTGAGCGACGAGTTCCAGCTCGCCATGCGGCGCCGGTACTATCCATCCGTGGACAGCCTGGCCCCGCTCAACGTTCTCGGTACCGAGCTCGCGCGGCCGGGGGTCAAGGCGGTCGTGCTGCCGGATACGACCGGCGGCGACAGCCTGGCGCAGATCGCCTACCTCTCGCCGGCGGGCGGGTATGTCTCGATCTACCGGAAGCCGCTCGACGGGGGAAAGGCGCGGTCCATCGTCACCAGCGGCCGCTCGGCCGAGCTGGAGTCGTTCCACTCGTTCGACTCGCGGATGGACGCCTCGCGCCCGGGGCTGCTGCTGTTCACCGCGCGCTACGGCGACCGGGACGCTCTGATCCTGTGGGACCTCGAGCGCAACCGGATGGCCGGCCGCTACCAGTTCTCCGAGCTGGTGTCGCTCCTCTCGCCCCACTGGATGCCGGACGGGCAGAGCATCGTCCTGAGCGGGCTGTCCGAGCGCGGCGTCTCGGATCTCTACCGCGTGCGGCTCCCCGGCGGGAAGCTCGAGCCGCTCACGGCGGACCGGTACCAGGATCTGGACCCGAGTCCGAGTGCCGACGGGCGGCGGCTGGTCTTCGCCTCCGACCGGACCGCGGGCGGCAAACAGGGGGCGGTCAATCTATTCCTGCTGGACCTCGCCTCCGGGCGCACCTCGCAGCTCACCGCCGGCGCCTGGGTCGACGAGTCGCCCACCTGGGCTGCCGATGGCCGGATCTACTTCACCTCCGACCGTGACGGCGTACTCAACGTCTTCTCCGTCGACTCGGCCGGCTCGGGCCGTCGTGAAACGTCCGCCTGGACCGGCGCGTTCGATGCCGTGCCGTTGCCGGACGGCGCCCTGGTGGTGGGTGGCTTCCACGACCTGAGCTGGAATCTCTACCGGATCCCGGCGGACTCCGCCGCCCGCCAGGACCGCTTCGCGGCCATCCAGCCGGAGCCCGCGGCCCGCTGGAACTGGCGAGTTCCCGGCGACACCGCGGCCGGTGCGGTCGCTCGGGGCGAGCCGTACCACCGCCGATTCTCGCTCGACTTCGCCGCAGGCGACGCCGTGCTCATCCCGGGCTACGGCGGCGCGCAAGGCCTCTACTTCGTCGCGAGCGACCTCCTCGGCGACAACGTGCTCTACGGCTCGCTCTCGTCGTACCAGGGCCGGCGGCTGGGCAGCATCTTCTCCAACCTGAGCGGCAGCGCGGTCTACCTCAATCAGTCGCGCCGGGTGAACTGGGGCGTCGGCGCATACCGCACCCGGAGCCGCAACTTCGAGGGCGACCAGGTCATCGCCTACAACGAGACGGCGTACGGCATGCTCGGCCTGCTCCGCTATCCCCTGACGCGGTTCACCCGGATCGAGGGCACGGTCGTGGTGGAGCACTCGGACCGGGTGGACTTCACCCTGCCGGTCGAGGAGCCGCGGCGGGTCGGCTGGATTGCCTCGAATTACCTGAGCTACGTGCGGGACAACGCGCTCTGGATTCCCAGCGGCCCGATCGACGGCGGCCGGCTCGCGATCACCGCCGGCATTTCCAGCGACTTCTCCAACAGCCGGTTCGACAGCTACCTGCTCTCGGGTGACTGGCGCCGCTACTTCCGGCTGGGCCAGCGGAGCGCGTGGGCCCTGCGGGCCTACGGCTTCTACAGCGGCGGCGACCGGCCGCGGCGAGTGAACCTCGGCGGCACGCTCGCGCTCCGGGGCTACCCGCAGTTCGGCTACATCGTCGGCTCCGAAGCGTTCATGTTCAATCAGGAGCTGCGGGTGCCGCTGCTCACCCACCTCACGCTGGGCACGCCGCTGGGTGACCTCGACCTTCCCGAGATCCAGGCGGGGCTCTTTACCGACGTCGGCAAGGCCAGGTTCTCCACCTCCACCGACCGCGCGCTCCTCGGCAGTTACGGCGTTAGCTTCCGCATGGCGCTCGGCCCCCTCACGGTGCTTCGGCTCGACGTGGGCCGCCGGTTCAGCAGCCGCGGCTTCGGCGGCTACAGCCTCACCGCCGACCAGAAGGACCCCGGCTTCGTCAGCTTCTTTTTCGGCTATAACTATTGATGCGACAACGCCTTCTCGTTGACCGTGGAATCCGTGCGTCCTATCTTGCCCTGGTGCTCGCCGGCTGCCGCGGGGCACCTGGCGCGCTGGTGCCGGTCGGGGCCTCCCCGGTCAGCCGGGAGCAGGTTGCCCAGTGGGTCTCGGCCACCCTGCCGCCGGAGCACCGGCTGCTCCGCTTCAAGTGGCTGTTCCGGGACGAGCGTTCCAGCGCCGGTGGCCGGGGCAGCGCGCGGATCGCGCCGCCCGATTCGCTCCGCTTCGATGTCGCGGGGCCGTTCGGGTCCAACCCGGCGTCGGCCGCCGTCGTCGGGGAGACTCCGCTCTGGGCCGAGCCCCCGGACGCGGTGAAGAAACTGGTGCCCAACTACCCGCTGATGTGGGCGATGTTCGGGATCGCCCGACTCCCCGACCCCGGCGCCGTGCTCCGTGGTGTCAACGAGGACGCCGTGACTGCGTGGCAGTACGCCGGCGCCACCGACACGGTGGACTACGTCCGGACCCGGGGCCACCCGGGCACGCTCGTCGCGGAGGTGCGCCAGGCCGGCGAGGTGGTCGGCCGCGCGGAAACCACACTCGACAGCACCGGAGCGCCGCTGCGCGCGCGCCTCGTGGTCCCGGGCGTCCCGGCCAGACTCGATCTGACCTTTCTCTCCAGCTCGCGGGATTCCTTTGCGCCTGATGTCTGGACTGCTCGCCGGCCGTAGGCTCCTCGCCCCGCTGCTCGCCGGAGCCTGCCTGACCGGGTGTCTCTACGGCTTTGCCGGCGGCGGGCTCCCGCCGTCCATCAAGACGGTGGCGCTGCTCCCGTTCGACAACCAGACCGCCGAGCCGACGCTGACCAAGGAAGTATCCGATCGCGTTCGCGAGGCGGTCGAGAGCCGCCTGGGGCTGCGGCAGGCCTCCGAGACCCAGGCCGACGCGCTCGTGCGCGGCACCATCGTGCGCTACGAGCCCGACCTCCCCGTGCAGTACACCGGCGGCGAGGGCGAACCGGTGAACGTCACCCGGCGGCTGGTACAGATCACGGTGGCGGTGGAGATCATGGATCAGCGGCAGGAGAAGCCGCTCTGGCAGCGCAGCGGTCTGGTGCTCGAGGGGGAGTACGACCCCGGCCAGGAGCGCGAGGGCCGCGACCGCGCGCTCGACAAGCTGGTCACCAACATCGTGGAAGGAGCCCAGTCGCAATGGTGAGCCCCCGCCGAAGCCGCCGGGGCGCCAGCGCCCTTGGCTGCCTGTTCTCCCTGGCGTTGCTGGCGGCCGCGGCGTATTACGGCGTGCACATCGGCGGTGTCTATCTCCGCTACTACGAGCTGCGTGACGACATGGGTCAGCAGGCGAGGTTCGCGGCGGAGAACTCCGACGACGTCATCGAGACCCGGTTGCTCGCGCAGGCCGACTCGCTCCTCGGCCAGGCGCCCGACTTCACCATCCATCGCGGGCGCGGCCAGGTGACCATCCAGACCGAGTACTCCGAAACGGTCGATCTGCCCCTGTTCCGGCACACCTTCGTTCTGCGCCCCCGGGCCGAGGCGCCGCTCTAGGGTGCTGGACATCCCCCATTTCTTCCTCGTCCTGGCGGCCATCCTCGTGGCCGCCAAGCTGCTGGGCGAGCTGGCCGAGCGGATCGGCCAGCCGGCGGTGCTGGGCGAGCTCGTCGCCGGCGTGCTGCTGGGCGGGAGCGTGCTGGGGGTCGTGCCGGACACGGGCGTTCCCGGGGAACTGGTCCACGTCCTCGCCGAGCTGGGCGTGCTGCTGCTCCTCTTCGAGATCGGCCTCGAGACCGACCTGCGGGAGATGTCCCGCGTCGGCTCGGCCTCGCTCGCGGTCGCGCTCGTGGGCGTCATCGTACCGTTCGGGCTCGGCTTTGCGTACTGGGCCTGGGTGCCGCACCCCTCGGCGAGCGAGGGTGACCTCACGACCTCGGCGATCTTCATCGGCGCCACCCTGACCGCGACCTCCGTCGGGATCACGGCCCGGGTGCTCTCCGACCTGGGCAAGATGGCGACCCAGGAGGCGCGGGTGATCATCGGCGCGGCGGTGATCGACGACGTGCTCGGGCTGGTGATCCTGAGCGTCGTCTCCGGCGTGGCGGCCGGCGCCGCGGTATCGTTCCTCGGGGTCCTGCGTACGCTCGCGGTGGCGGTCGGGTTCCTGGTCGTCGCGGTGCTCGCGGGGCGCTTCCTGGTGCCGCGGCTGTTCGACCTGGTCGTCCGCATGCGGGTGCGCTACGTGCTGCTCGTCTTCGCCCTCGCCTTCGCACTCGGGCTCTCCTCGCTCGCCGCCGTCGCCGGTTCGGCGCTGATCATCGGCGCCTTCGCGGCCGGGATCATCCTCTCCGGCACCAATCAGTTCGACACCATCGAGCACGAGGTGCGGCCCGTCGCCGCGATCTTCACCCCGATCTTCTTCGTGAGCGTCGGCGCCTCGCTCAATCTGCGCCTGCTCGACCCGAGCTCGCCGTCCGCGCGCGGTACGCTGGTCGTGGCGGGGGCGCTCATCGTCATCGCCATCGCGGGCAAGCTGGTCGCCGGCTGGGCCGCGCCGTGGGTGCCGATGCGCCGCCTGGTCGTGGGCGTCGGCATGGTACCGCGCGGCGAGGTCGGCCTGATCTTCGCCGACATCGGCCGCCGCTCCGGGATCCTGACCGAGGGCGTCTTCGGCGCCGTGCTGCTCATGGTCATGGCCACCACCTTCGTGGCGCCGCCCGGCCTGAAGGCGCTGCTCGGCACCTCGCGAGGCCCCTCCGGATGACGCCGTCCGACAGCAGCGCCCCCAAGGTGCGGGGCCTCGGCGAGGCGGTCGCCTGGCGGGCCGCTCAGCGCGGCCCCGTCGCGTTCACCAACGGCGTGTTCGACCTGCTGCACCCCGGCCACGTCGAGCTGCTCGAGGCCGCCCGCCGCGAGGGCGACGTCCTCGTGGTCGGGCTCAACAGCGATGCCTCGGCCCGCCGGCTGGGCAAGGGAACGGCGCGGCCGGTGGCCGGGCAGGACGCGCGCGCCCGGGTGCTGGCGGCACTCGCGGCCGTCGATTGCGTGGTGGTCTTCGACGAAGACACCCCGCTCCGGCTCATCCACGCGCTCGAACCCGACGTGCTCGTCAAGGGCGCCGACTACCCCCGTGACCGGATCGTCGGCGCCGATTGGATCGAGTCCCGCGGCGGCCGGGTCGTCCGCGTTCCCGTCCTGCCGGGTTTCTCAACGACTATTCTCGTGGAGCGTCTCCGTGCCCCGTCCTGATGGCCGCGCCAGCACCCAGCTCCGTCCGCTCGTGCTCGAGCGCCGGGCCAATCCCTACGCCGAGGGATCCTGCCTGATCCGCCTGGGCGGCACCCTGGTGCACTGCACCGCCTCCGTCGAACCCGGCGTCCCCGGCTTCAAGAAGGGCAGCGGGGAGGGGTGGGTCACGGCCGAATACGCCATGCTCCCGCGCGCCACCGTCGAGCGCACCTCGCGCGAGCGGAACGGGCCCGGCGGCCGCACCCAGGAGATCCAGCGGCTCATCGGCCGCTCGCTCCGCGCCGCGATGGCCACCATGGCGTTCGGTGAGCACACCATCCGCATCGACTGCGACGTCCTCCAGGCCGACGGCGGCACCCGCACGGCCGGCATCACCGGCGGCTGCGTGGCGCTGGCCGACGCCTGTGCCTGGCTCGCGGAGCGCTCCGGCATCCCGTCGCCCTTCGGGCGTCTGGTCGCCGCGGTGTCGGTCGGGGTCGTCGAGGGGGAGGAGCGACTCGACCTGGCCTATCTCGAAGATCGCGACGCCCACGTGGACGCGAATATCGTGATGCTCGATCCGGCCCGGTTCGTCGAAGTGCAGGCCACCGGGGAGCACGACAGCTTCTCGCGGAGCCAGCTCGAGGTGCTCCTCGACCTGGCCGAGCGCGGCATGACCGAGCTCTTCGCCGCCCAGCGGCAGGTGCTGGACTGGTGAAGCTGCTGGCAGCCACCCGAAGCCCGGGGAAGGAGCCCGAGATCCGCCGTGTACTCGAGCCCGCCGGCATCGACGTGGTCTTCCCCGCCGAGATCGGACTGTGGGAAAGCCCGGCGGAGGACGCCCTGGAGCTGGGGGAGAGCTTCGGAGCGAACGCTCGCCGCAAGGCCGAGTATTTCGCGCGGCTGAGCGCGCTTCCCACGGTGGCCGACGATTCGGGGCTCGAGGTCTTCTCGCTGGGCGGCGCGCCCGGGTGCCGCTCGCGCCGCTGGGCCGGCGCGAGCGGACCCCGGGAGGCCGTGGACGCCGCCAACAACGCGGAGCTGCTGCGCCGCCTCCATGGGGCCGCCGAGGCACGCCGCCGGGCCCGGTACCGCTGCGTCCTCGTGCTGCTGCGGGATGCGGGGGCGGTCCCCGAGGTGTTCGAAGGGCTCTGCACCGGCCGGATTCTCGAGGCGCCAAAGGGCACCAACGGCTTCGGCTACGACCCGCTCTTCTTCAGCGACGAGCTCGGCCGCACCTTCGGCGAGGCCGGCGCCGACGAGAAGGACGCCGTGAGTCACCGCGGCCGTGCGCTGCGCGCGCTGGCCGACGCCCTGCGCCCAGGGCGCTGAACCGGAGCCCGCCCATGCCCTCCGCCCCCAGGCCACGGCCCGCCCGGCTCGCCCCGCGGCTCAAGGTCTGGCTCCTCTGCGACAACCTCTTTCTGATGGGACCGAACTACCTGCGCTTCCTCCGTGCCGTGGACGAGACCGGCACCATCCGCGACGGGGGGAAGGCGGTCGGCTGGAGCTACCGCACCTGCCTCAACCGCGTGCGGCGCATGGAGCGCGCGCTCGGCCGGCCGGTGCTGCTCACGGCGCGCGGCGGCCGCGCGCACGGCGGGTCGCGCCTCAGCCCGGAGGCCCGGCGACTGGTGCGCGGCTTCGAGCGCTGGCAGAAGGCCGTGGCCGCGTTCAGCCGTGAGTCGTTCGCCCGCTATCTCGACGAGCGATAGGCAACACATTGCCTATCGGGACGGCCGCGGCTAGCTTGGGGCGTTCCCACCGGGCCGCTCCCGAGCCGAGGTGCGCATGGCCCGTCACGCCGTCGTTCCGCTCCTGCTGGCCGCTCTGGTTGCCGTCCCCGCCACCGCGCAGACCCCGGCCCCGGCGCCCGAACCCGCGACTCCGACCATCAGGCTGAGCGGCTATCTGCAGGCGCGAGAAACCTGGCAGGAGCAGTTCGGGCTCACCAGCTCCATCAACCGGGCGCGGCTCGGGGCCACCGGCGCCGTGGCCCCGCCGGTCACCTACCGCGTGCAGGCGGAGTTCCGCACCGGCTCGGTCGGCAACGGACGCGCCAGTGTCAGCCTGACGGACGCCTACGTGCGGTTCGCCCGGTCGCGGTGGGCCGTCCAGGCGGGACAGTTCAAGACGCCGTTCGCCAGCGAGTACCTCATTTCGCTCGCCGACGTCGAGACCGCCGACCGGGCCGCAGTCGTGGACTCGCTGGCCCCCAAGCGGGACATCGGCGTGATGGGAGAGTACGCGGTTGGCCAGGTGGCCACTGCGTACGCCGGCGTCTTCAACGGCGAGGGGACCAACGTAACTGCCAACGCCGATTCGACCGCTCTCGGCGTGGCCCGCGTGGCGCTGCGCCCGGTGCCCCACCTGGTCATCGGCGTCAACAGCGCGCGCTACTTCGGCGACAGCACTCGCTATGGCGTCGACGCGACATATACCGACGACCAGTTCGTCCTCCGTGGCGAGTACCTCGGGCAGTCGCGCGACTTGGCAGGAGCCGCCGATGACAAGGGCTGGTATGTCGTCGGCGCCTGCGCGTTCGTGCCCGACGTCCAGTTCGTCAGCAGATACGAGGAGTTCGAGCGGCCCGGAGTCTCCAGTCAGTCGAAGATCCGCGCGTGGAGCCTCGGAGCCAACATCCGCCCGCTCGGTCCTTCCACCAGATTTACCCTCGAGTATCTGTCCAGGAAGGCCGGCGATCCGGGCATCCGCCGCGGCAGGCTCCTCGCGCAGGCACAGGTGAAATACTGATGATTCGCTCAGCTCCCGCGCTCGCGGCAATCATGCTGTGGGCGCACACGCCCCTGCCGGTCGCTGCGCAGCAGCCCCGCGATCTCATCCTCGCGACGACCACGAGCACCCAGGACAGCGGGCTGCTGGACTCCATCCTGCCGGTGTTCTTCGATCAGACCCGCATTCGCGTCAAGGTCATCGCCGTCGGCACCGGCGCCGCCCTCGAGATGGCCCGCCGCGGCGACGCCGACGCGGTGCTGGTGCACGCCCCGGCCGCCGAACGGAAGTACGTGGACGCCGGCGACCTGGTCGAGGGCCGGCTCGTCATGCACAACGACTTCCTCATCGTGGGCCCGGCCGCCGATCCCGCGGGGATCCGAGGCCTCGCGGACCC
Organism: Gemmatimonadales bacterium; assembly: GCA_035699205.1. Lineage (GTDB taxonomy): Bacteria > Gemmatimonadota > Gemmatimonadetes > Gemmatimonadales > GWC2-71-9 > CAVVWJ01. The sequence goes on along the minus strand of DASSBA010000029.1, from coordinate 2,506 downwards.
CGCCAGGGCGCTGGCGCGCATCGCCCGTACCGGTCCCTTCATCGCGCGGGGCGACGGGTCCGGTACGGAGAAGAAGGAGCTGGAGCTCTGGAATCGGGCGGGCGTCGATCCCGCGACCGTCGCGCATCGCGAAGAGACCGGGCAGGGAATGGGCGCGACGCTGCTGGTCGCGGAGCAGCGGCAGGGCTACACGCTTACCGACCGCGCCACCTACCTGGCACTCGGAGCGCGCCTGACGCTGGTACCGCTGGTCGAGGGCGCGCCCTCGCTGCTGAACGTCTATCATGCCTACGTCGTCAACCCCTCGCGGCATCCGGGCGTCCGCCTGCCCGAGGCGCGCGCGTTCGTGGCGTTCATGGTGGCGCCGGCCACGCAGCGCCTGATCAGGGACTTCGGCCGCGCCCGCTTCGGCCAGCCGCTCTTCTACCCTGATGCCGGCAAGGATGAGGCCGCTCTCGGCCGGCCCGCGAGCTCCCGTGAGCGATCTGGCGCAGGGGTTCGCTGAAGCGCTGCGCCTCCTCGGCCGCGGCGACCCGGAGCTGTGGTCGATCATCCTCCGGACACTCGCCATCTCCGGCGCGGCCACGCTCCTCGCCATGGTGGCCGGCGTGCCGCTCGGCTACGCGCTCGCCCGTGGCAGCTTCCGTGGCCGGACGATGCTGCTCGCGCTGGTGAATACGGGGATGGGCATGCCACCCGTGGTCGTCGGACTGATCGTGTGGCTCCTCCTCACCCGGAGCGGCCCCTTCGGCGGGCTCGACCTCATCTACACCCGCCGCGCCATGGTGCTGGCGCAATTCCTCATCGCGACGCCGCTGGTCATCGGCTTCACGGCGGCCTCGGTCCAGGCGCTGCCGCCGCAGCTCCCCGATCTGCTGACTTCCCTCGGCGCCAATCGGCTCCGGACCCTGTCCATCCTGAGCCGCGAGGCCAAGCTCGGACTGCTCGCCGCCGTGATGGCCGGGTTCGGTGCGATCGTCTCCGAGGTCGGCGCGTCGATGACGGTCGGCGGCAATCTGCGGGGCAGCACCCGCGTCCTTACCACCGCGATCGTCACCGAGACCAGCCGGGGCAACCTGCCCGTGGCACTCGCGCTCGGCCTCGTGCTCCTGCTGCTGGCCTTCCTGGTCAACCTGGGGCTGACGGTGCTTCAGCAGCGCCGCGCGCGCTGATGGACGTCACGCTCAAGAACGTGGAGGTGGTGCGCGGCGGTCGCACCGTGCTCGACGTCGCCGCGCTCTCGTTTCTGAGCGGCACGACGACCGCGGTGTTCGGCCCCAATGGTTCGGGCAAGACCACGCTGCTCCGCCTCGTGGCGGGCCTCGAGCGGCCGGCCCGGGGCCGGGTGCTGGTCGGCACTGCCGAGCCGGCCCGCGGCAGGGGTTCGCCGCCGAGCACGGCGATCGCCTTCCAGGAGCAGGTCTTCGTCGGTGGGAGCGTGCGGCGGAACCTCGATCTCGCCCTCGAGCTGCGCGGCGTAGCTCCGCGACAACGGGCCGCGCGGATCGCCGAGGTGGCGGACGAGTGCGGGATCGGCGGGGTGCTCGACCGTGCGGCCCGGCAGCTCTCGAGCGGCGAGGCCCAGCGCGCCAACCTCGCGCGCGCCCTGGCGCTGCGCGCGCCCGTGACGCTGTTGGACGAGCCGCTCTCCGGCATCGATCGCATCGCCCGTACGCAGCTCCTCGATGACTTGCCGCGGCTCCTCGCCACCTTCGCGACGACCACGGTGATCGTGACGCACGACCGGGAGGAGGCGTTCCGCCTGGCCGATCACCTGGTGATCCTCGTGGAGGGCGTGGTCCGCGCGGCCGGCCCGAAAGCGGCGGTCTACCGTTCCCCCGCCGACCGGACCGTAGCCGAGCTGCTCGGCTTCACCGTGCTTCCCTGCGACGGCAGGTTCATCGCCGTCCCGTCCGGCGGGGTCCGGCTCGGCCGCGGCACACCCGGCTTCACGCTGAGCGTCGAGCGGGTGGTGGACATGGGGAACCACCCTCACGTGGTTGGGAGGGTAGGGGAGGCGCGATTGGACTTGCGGCTGTCCGACTGGGATGCGGTGCCCACCCCGGGCGCGCTGCTCGAGGTATACGCGCCGGTCTACGTGCGGCTCTGATGCGGGTCCGCGAGCCCGCGTGGCGGCAGCCCAGGCCCCGGGTTACTGTTCAGCGCGTTCGGGGTGTGGCGCAGTCCGGTAGCGCGCCTGCTTTGGGAGCAGGAGGTCCCGGGTTCGAATCCCGGCGCCCCGATGATGGGCCCGCGGCCATAACCGGGCGGGGAGGCGGACTGGAGTCCGCCTCCCCGCTGGTGCATCCACCCTGGCGCCTCGCTGCCAGACCGCCGAGCAGCATGGCGAGCGCGGCGAAGCGCGGGCTGCGCGGGCTTGTCGGCTGGTGCCGTAAGTTATTGATTTACAACCGCGCCCGTAGCTCAGCTGGATAGAGCAACAGCCTTCTAAGCTGTGGGTCGCAGGTTCGAATCCTGCCGGGCGCACTCCCAGTCACTTGCGTTT
>DASSBA010000028.1:0-1852 GCA_035699205.1 Gemmatimonadales bacterium | reverse complement strand
GTTGCCCGCCGGCAGCACGATCCAGTCGGGCGGCTCCCACTCCAGCTGCTCCAGCAGCTCCAGCACGATCGTCTTCTGCCCCTCGAGCCGGAACGGGTTGACCGAGTTGAGGAGATAGACGCCCAGCTTGCGGCTCGCCTCCTCCACCAGGCGCAGACAGTCGTCGAAGTCGCCCCGCACGAGCAGGGTGCGGGCGCCGTAGGCGAGCGTCTGCGCCAGCTTGCCCATCGCCACCTGGCCGGCCGGCACCAGCACGAGCGCCGGAATGCCGGCCTGCGCGGCGTATGCCGCCAGGGAGGCCGACGTGTTGCCCGTGGACGCGCACGACACCGCCGTGGCGCCGATCCGGCGGGCCTGGGTCAGGCCCACCGTCATCCCCCGGTCCTTGAACGAGCCGGTGGGGTTGTGGCCCTCGTGCTTGAGCAGCAGGTGCTGCATGCCGGTCCACCGGTCGAGCGCCTCCCGGTGCAGCAGTGGCGTGTTGCCCTCGGGGTGGGAGACGACGTCCTCCGCCGAGGGGAGAACCACCTCGCGGAACCGCCACACCCCCGAGGTGAGGGCGCCGGGACCCCTGCCGCGCCGCTCGGCGAACCGTTCGATCAGCGCCGTGCGGGAGAACAGCGGCGGCCGGTGCTGCACCTCGAGCAGCCCGCCGCACGCGGTGCAGCGCGGGTGCGAGTCGAGCTCGGTGGTCTCGTTGCCGCACGAGAGGCAGATCTGCCAGCTCGGCGGCCGGTCGGTCCGGAATTTCATCTGGTGCCTCCCGCCGGCTCGATCAGCCGAGCCCCGATCCGGTCCACCGGCGCCACCCGCGCATCGCTCCGCTGCCCCGCGGCCGCGTACGCGGCGACCATCGCCGCCGCCACCCGCTCGCCCGCCGCGTGCCCGCGGGTGAGCGCGAACGCCGTCGGGCCGCTTCCCGAGATCGAGCTGCCGAGCGCGCCCGCCGCGAGCGCCGCGGCCTTGGCCTCGGCGAACCCGGGGAGCAGCCCGGCGCGGGCGGGCTCGGCGATCCGGTCGTCGATCGCGCGGCCGAGCAGCTCGTAGTCGTTCGCGGCGAGCGCCGCCACCAGCGCGCCGACCTGCGCCGCCTGGTGCAGCGCCACCTCGAGTGGAAGCTGGCGCGGCAGCACCGCGCGCCCGTCCGCCGTGAGCATCTGCTGCTCGGGCCGGACGAGCACCACGACCAGCTCGTCCGGCACCGCGAGTGGGACGAGCTCCGGCGGGTGCATGCAGCGGACGAGTACGATCCCGCCCAGCAGCGATGCCGCGATGTTGTCGAGGTGGCGTCCGGCCACGGTCTCCTCCGCCACCAGGCAGGCGTGGAGCAGCGCCGCCTGCTCCAGCGGCATCCCGAGCAGCGCGTTGGCCGCCACCGCGCCGGCCACCGCTGAGGCGGCGCTCCCGCCCTGGCCGCCCGAGAGGGGCAATCCCTTCCGCACCGAGAGCGCGATGCCGCGTCCGGCCGCGAGCCGCTCGCCGGCGGCGTCGAGGACGGCGCGCGCGGCGAGCGCCGACGTATGGCGGCCGGGATCGCTCGGCAGGCTCGGGTGGCCGGGATCGCGAATCTGGATGCCGGGTGCTTCCGTCCACTCGGCGCGCACGGTGTCTCCCGCGCCGGCCACCGCCAGCCCGAGGATGTCGAGCCCGGGGCCCACGTTGCCGACCCCGCCGGGCGCGAAGGCGGTGACCGGACCGGCGGCTCTCATGCGCCGGCCAGCCGGAGGATGTCGTTCAGCACCCCGGCCGCCGTCACCTCGGCGCCGGCGCCGGGGCCGGTGATCACCAGCGGGTTGGCCTTGTACCGGGCCGTGGTGAAGACGACCTGGTTATCCGAGCCCTTGAGGGCCGC
>DASSBA010000027.1:0-9103 GCA_035699205.1 Gemmatimonadales bacterium | reverse complement strand
GTTCCCCCACGTTTTTTTTCCTGCAACGCCGATGTCTGCCGACGCGCTCATCGCACCGATTCGCGACCATATCGCCGGCCTCGGATTCGAGCTCGTCGACCTGCGCCGCGTCGGGACGCTGGAGCGCCCCATTCTGCAGGTGCGGGTGGACCGCCCGGACAGCCGGCCCGGCCAGGGAGTCACGGCCGACGACTGTGCGGTGGTCAGCCGGTCTCTCGAGCGCTTTCTGGAATCCAGGGCGATGGTCGGACCGCGGTACGTGCTGGAGGTCTCCTCCCCCGGCATCGAGCGGCCGCTGCGCTGGCCCGAGCACTGGCGGCGCTTCGTGGGCCGGCGCGCCCGGGTTCGGGCCGATGCCCTCGGCGGGCGGCGCGAGGTCGAGATCATCGCGGTCCCCGACGACGAGCACGTGACCGTGCGCGGGCCGGACGGGGCGGAGGTGGCACTGCCGCTCGTCAATGTCCGGGAGGCGACGCTGGTGGCGGAGCTGGAGCTGGGCCGGGGAGCGAAGCGCCCGGCATCCCGGCGGCGATAGCCCCGCGGGAGCGGGGACGAGGCAGGACGACGCTGAAGCGATGGCAATCGCTCACGAGGAGTGACACGCATGGCAGGATCGACCGAAATGTTGGCCGCGTTCCGCGAGCTGACCACCGCGAAGCAGTTGGAGCGCTCGGATCTCCTGGATCTGCTGCGCGACGGCATTCAGGCGGCGCTGGTCCGCAAGTTCGGCCCGAACGTCAAGTTCGAGCTGAGCGTGGACGAGCTGCAGGGCACGATCAAGGTGGTGCGCCTCCGCCAGGTCGTCGAGACGGTCGAAGACCCGAGCTGGCAGATCCCCCTCGAGGAGGCCCGCTACGAGGACCCCGATTTCCAGCTCGGTGACATGCTGGAAGAGGAGGTCCCCTTCGTCGAGTTCGGCCGCCTCGCGGTGCAGGCCGCCAAGCAGCGCATCATCCAGCGCGTCCGCGAGGGCGAGCGGATGCGGATCCGGGAGGAGTTCGCCTCCCGCGTGGGCGAGCTGCTCTCCGGCGAGGTCCAGCAGATCGAGCGCGGCAAGCTCGTCATCATGCTGAACAAGTTCCGCGAGGCGGAGGCGATCATTCCCTACCGCGAGCAGAACCACCGCGAGCACTTCCACCAGGGTGATACCATCCGCGCGGTGCTCAAGCGGCTGGAGGAGACCCCCAAGGGGCCGCGGCTCATTCTCTCCCGGGGCGATCCGCTGTTCGTGAAGGCCCTCTTCAAGCTCGAGGTGCCCGAGATCCAGCAGCAGATCGTCGAGATCCGCGCCATCGCGCGCGAGGTGGGCAGCCGGACCAAGGTGGCCGTCATCTCCCGCGACGACGCCATCGACCCGGTCGGCGCGTGCGTGGGGCTCAAGGGCTCGCGGGTGCAGGCGGTCGTGAACGAGCTCGGCGGCGAGCGCATCGACATCGTGCCGTGGTCGCCCGATCCGGAGCGGTTCGCCCGGCTCGCGCTCGCGCCGGCGCGGGTGGCCAAGGTGTTCAGCGACCCCGAGGCCAAGACCATCCAGGCGGTGGTGGACGAGGATCAGCTTTCGCTCGCCATCGGGCGGAACGGTCAGAACGTCCGGCTCGCGTCCGAGCTCACCGGGTGGAAGATCGACCTCTACTCCAGCCGGGAATGGCTCGAGCGCGGCGGCGAGGGCCCGCTGTTCGCCCCGCTCCCGCCCGAGGAGGAGACCGTCGCCCAGATCCCGCTGAGCGAGCTGAAGGGGCTCTCCCCCGAGCTCACGAGCCTCCTGGAAAGCGCGGGCTACAAGATGCTCAACGACATTCTCGACCTCGAGCCCGAGGACATCGCCAAGATCCCGGGCATCACGCCCGAGATTTCGGAGCAGCTGCTCGGGTTCGTGGCCGAGCTGACCGATGAGGATGCCGGCGAGAAATAGCGGGCTGCTGGGGCTGCTGGGCCTCGGCTATCGGGGCCGCCGCGTGGTGGTCGGCGTGGACGCGGTCCGCAAGGAGCTGCAGGCGGGGAAGTGCTGGTGCGTGGTGCTGGCGGAGGACGCCAGCCCCCGTGCCGTGGAGAAGGTGGTCCGGCTGGCATCGGCGAAGGGCGTGCCGATCATTCCGGGCCCGCGCGCCGTCGCGATCGGCGCGCAATTGGGAAAGCCGCCCGTGATGGCGGTAGGCGTACGCGACCGCGCGTTGGCCGACGGCATGGTGCCGCTGGCGCCCGTACGTCCCTGACGGAGGATTGAGTGGTCAAGACGAGAGTGCACGACCTGGCGGCGGAGTTCGGCGTCGCGCCCGAGCAGCTCCTGAGCATGCTCAAGGACATGAATATCTTCGTGCGCAGCCACATGTCGGCCCTGGAGAACGACCAGGTGTCGGCCGTGCGCGTCCGCTGGGAGCGGGACAAGCGGAAGAGCGCCGACGAGCCCAGCGCCAAGAAGGGCCGCCGCAAGGCGGTCAAGGCGGAGCCCGCCCCGGCCCCGGTCGAGGCCAGGCCCACCAAGCGGCGGCGCACGGCCGCCGAGGTGGCGCAGGTCGAGGCCCAGGCGCAGGCGGAGAAGGCCGCCGAGCTCGCGGCGCTCGAGCTCGAGCGGCCCGTCATGGCGGAGGCCGAGGAGTCGCTGCCCGCCCAGTCGCTCGAGGAGCGCGCCAAGGCACTGTTCCGCGATCTGCCGCCCGCGCCCGCCGAGGCGGAAGAGGAGCCGGTGGCGGCACCCGCCGAGGACGCGGGGGCGGCGCCGCCGGCGCCCGCGGAGCCGCCGGCGCCGCGGCTCGGCACCCACAGCACCGCCGGCACGTCCGGTGCGCCGCCCAGGGCCCCGTTCATCCCGCCGCGCATCCAGCGCCCGCCGGCCGCGGCCCCGCGCGGCCCCAAGCCCGTCTTCAGCAGCAGCGCACCGGCGGCGCCGTCACGGCCCGGGGCGCCGTCGCGCCCGGGTGCGGGGTCGGGCGGACCGCCGGCCCGCCAGTTCGGCCCCGACGCGCAGAAGGGCGGCGGCCGCAAGAAGGGCAAGAAGGGCAAGCACTCGTCGGTGGACCAGGACGCGGTGCAGGCGAACATCCTCAAGACCCTCCAGGGCATGAAGGGCCCGGCCGGCCGGAAAGGCGTCCGCCGTTCCGACGAGCCCTCCTACCGGGACGTCCAGGCCGGACGTCTGGCCGAGGAACGCGAACGGGAGAAGACGCGGATCCGGGTCAACGAGTTCGTCTCGGTCTCCGAGCTCGCGGGCGCCATGAAGGTGCCGGCCACCCAGATCGTCCAGTTCGCGTTCAAGGAGCTGGGCCTCATGGTGACCGTGAACCAGCGGCTCGACTTCGACCAGATCGAGCTCATCGCCTCGGCGTTCGGCTTCGAGGCCGTACGCGAGGACGAGTATGCCGCGGAGCTGGAGGTCGATGCGGCCGAGGATGCACCGGAGCTGCAGGTCAGCCGGCCGCCGGTGGTCACCATCATGGGCCACGTCGATCACGGCAAGACCTCGCTCCTCGACTACGTGCGGAAGGCCAATGTCGTGGCCGGCGAGGCGGGCGGTATCACCCAGCATATCGGCGCCTACCTCGTGACGCTGCCGAACGGCCGCGCGATCACCTTCCTCGACACTCCGGGCCACCAGGCGTTCACCGCCATGCGCGCCCGCGGCGCCCAGGTCACGGACATCGTGGTCCTCGTCGTCGCGGCCGACGACCAGGTCATGCCCCAGACGGTCGAGGCCATCAGCCACGCCCGCAACGCCGGCGTGCCGATCATCGTCGCCATCAACAAGATCGACCTCCCCTCGGCCAACGTGCCGAAGGTCAAGCAGGACCTGCTGCAGCACAACGTCGTGCTCGAGGAGTTCGGCGGCAATGTGCTCTCGGCCGAGATCTCGGCCAAGAAGGGGATCGGGATCGAGGGCCTGCTCGACCAGGTCCTGCTCCAGGCCGAGATCCTCGATCTCAAGGCCAATCCGGAAGGGAAGGGCCACGGCGCCGTGCTCGAAGCCACCCTCGATCCGGGCAAGGGGCCGCTGGCCACCGTGCTGGTCCAGCGGGGCACCCTGCACGGGGGCGACAACTTCATCTGCGGCAAGTTCTCCGGCCGCGTGCGCGCGCTGTACGACGAGCGCGGCAAGACCGTCAAGGAAGCCGGCCCGTCGATTCCGGTGCAGATCCTCGGCTTCGAGGGCGTGCCGGCTGCCGGCGATACGTTCGCGGTGGTCACCGACGCCAACGAGGCGCGCGAGATCGCCCAGAAGCGGCAGCGGCTCGAGCGCGAGGCGCAGAACCGCCGCAGCCAGAAGGGCACCAGTCTGGAGGACTTCAGTCGGGCGCTCAAGGAGGGTGAGGTCTCGACCCTCCGGATCATCATCAAGGCCGACCAGGGCGGGCCGGCCGAAGCGCTGGCCGACGCGCTGGCGCAGCTCGGCACCGGCGAAGTCCGGGTGGACGTGGTCCACCGCGGAGTCGGCGCCATCACCGAGAGCGACATCCTCCTCGCCAAGGCGTCGGGAGCCATCGTGCTCGGCTTCCATGTCCGTCCGGATTCCAACGCCCGCGCGGCGGCCGAGCGGGAGCAGGTGGACGTCCGCACCTACCGCATCATCTACGAGGCGGTCGAGGACGTGCGAAACGCCCTCGAAGGGCTGCTCAAGCCCGAGGAGCGCGAGACGGTGCTCGGCGAGGCCGAGGTGCTGCAGCTCTTCAAGGTCAGCAAGGTCGGCACCATCGCCGGCTGCATGGTGCGGAGCGGCACCATCCAGCGAACCGCCAAGGCGCGCGTCATGCGCGACGGGGTGGTGGCCTACACCGGCGCGCTCTCCAGCCTCAAGCGCTTCAAGGACGACGTGCGCGAGGTGCGCGAAGGGCTCGAATGCGGGATCGGCATCGAGAACTTCAACGACATCAAGGTCGGCGACCGGATCGAGTCGTTCCGCATGGAGGAGGTCAAGCGGACCCTCCAGCCGGCGGCCAGCGGCGCGGTGGGGTGATCGTCGGAGTCCAGGTGTGGGAGCTGCACCTCCCCGGCTGCCATTCGCTGAAGCAGAAGCGCGGGACCATCAAGCCCCTCTCGGCCGCGCTCCGCCAGCGATTCAACGTGTCGGTCGCGGAGACGGGGCATCAGGACCTGTGGCAGCGGGCGGAGATCGCCTGCGCCGCGGTGGGATCGGCCCGGCCCGTGGTCGAGGAGACGCTGCGGGCCGCGGACCGGGTGGTGGAGGAAACGGACGGCGTGCGGATCGTGGACACGGTGACGGTGTGGCGATGAAGTCGTCATCACGGCGGCCCGAGCAGATGGCGGCGACGCTGCGGCAGGTCATCACCGACGGGCTGGCGCGCGAGGTGCGGGACCCGCGCATCGGGTTCGTGACCGTCACCGGCGTGCTGGTCACCCAGGACCTCTCCCACGCGCGGATCATGGTGAGCCTCCCCGGCGACGACGCCGAGAAGGCCCGGGCGCTCGAGGGTCTGCAGAGTGCCGCCGGGTTTCTCCGGTCGCGTGCGGCCCGAGCGCTCACGACCCGCATCGTGCCGGAGCTGCACTTCGAGCTCGACAAGGGGCTCGAGCACGCCGCCCGGATCAACGAGCTGCTGGGCGAGATCCGCCGCGAGGAGCGCGACTGATCGGCGCCGTGCTCGTGGACAAGCCGGCAGGGCCCACGTCGCACGACGTGGTGCAGCGGGTCCGGCGGGCGCTGGGGACGCGGGCGGTGGGCCACACCGGGACTCTCGATCCGTTCGCTACCGGACTGCTCGTCGTGCTGGTGGGACGGGCGACGCGGCTGGCGCGGTTCGTGGAGGCCCAGGACAAGACCTATCTGGCCACCGCCCGGCTGGGGGTCGCAACCGAGACGGACGACCGCACGGGTGCGCCGCTGGGCGCGCCGGCGGACTTGGCGAATGTCACCGAACGCGACGTGCGCGAGGCACTGGCGGCGCTGCGGGGGGAGCAGCGGCAGCGGCCGCCCCGCTATTCGGCCCGGCACGTGGACGGGGAGCGAAGCTACCGGCTGGCGCGCCGGGGAGTCGTGGCCGAGCCGCCCGAGACCACCGTCACCGTCCATCGGATCGACTTCGTGAGCTACGAGCCGCCCGAGCTGGTTTTCCGCGCCACCGTCAGCGCCGGTACGTACATCCGCGCGCTCGCCCGCGATCTCGGCGCCCGGCTGGGCGTGGGCGCGCACCTGACGGCACTCCGGCGCGAGGCAGTCGGAGGGCTCCGGGTCGAGGATGCGGTGCCGCTCGAGCGGGTGGACGCCTCGGCCCTCCGCCCGCCCCGGACCGCGCTCGAGCATCTGCCGGCGGTCGAGCTCGACGAGCCAGCCCGGGTCGCGGTCAGCCACGGCCGCGCGCTGCCGGCCGACGCCGGCGCCAGCGGCGCCGTGGCGCTGGTCCACGGCGGCGAGCTCGTGGCGGTGGCGCGGGCGGAAGACGGCTGGCTCCGGCCCTCGGTGGTGCTCGGGGCGCCGTGAGCGGCCACCTCCCGCCGCTCCCCCGCGGGAGCACGGTCACCGTCGGCTCGTTCGACGGCGTCCATCGGGGGCACCACGCCGTGCTGTGCGAGATCGCGCGGCGGGCCGGCGCGGCGGGGCGGGCCAGCGTGCTGGTCACCTTCGAGCCGCATCCGCTCGAGGTGGTGAACCCGCAGGCGGCGCCGCCGCTCCTCACCACCGGCGCCGAGCGGCGCGAGATCCTGGCGCAGCTGCCGGTCGATTATGTGCTGTTCCTCCGGTTCGACCGCCGGCTGGCGTCGCTCACGCCGGAGGAGTTCGTGCGGGGCGTGCTGCTCGAGCGTTGTGCCATGCGGGAGCTCGTGATCGGGCACGATCACGGCTTCGGCCGCGGTCGGAGCGGCGACGTGGACACCCTGCGGCGTCTGGGCGCCGCGGACGGCTTCGAGGTGGACGTGGTCGAGGCGGTGGACGTGGGCGACCAGCACGTCTCCAGCTCCCGCATCCGCCGCGCGGTCGCCGGCGGCGACCTGGCCACCGCCGCCCGCATGCTCGGCCGGCCGTACCAGGTGAGCGGGCAGGTCGGAACGGGCGAGCGCCGTGGGCGCCTGCTGGGCGTGCCGACGATCAACCTCACCGAGGTGCCGCCCCAGAAGCTGCTTCCGCCCGACGGCGTCTACGCCGTGCGGGTCGAGTGGCGGGGGGGCCGGGCGGACGGGATGATGAACCAGGGGCCCCGGCCGACCTTCCAGGACGGGCGGCGCACCCTCGAGGCCCACCTGTTCGATTTCGACGGCGACCTGTACGGCGAATGGGTGCGGATCGAGTGGGTGGAGCGCCTGCGCGACGTGGCCCGGTTCGCCTCCGCGGCGGCGTTGCAGCAGCAGTTGGACCGTGATCGTACCCGGGCGCGCGAGGTGCTCGCCGCGCCCGGTCCGGCATCCAGCCGGGGACCTCATGCCTGAGACCGTGACCTGACGATGGCTTCCTCCATTCGCAACCGCCTGATCGTGATCGGGCTGCTGATCGCCGGCTCGATCTACTTCCTGTTCCCCCGGACGGTCACGCTCCGGGTGCGCGGGGCCGACGGGGTGATGCACGACGACACCGTGACCCGCGTGCCGCTCAAGCGGGGACTCGACCTCCAGGGGGGCATGCACCTGGCGCTCGAGCTCGACCAGTCGAAGCAGGTCTCCGCCGATCCCAAGAAGGACCTCGACCTGGCGCTCACGGTCCTCCGGAAGCGCATCGACGAGTTCGGCGTCGAGGAGCCGGTGGTCCAGAAGGCGGGCGACAGCCGGATCGTGGTCGAGCTGGCCGGGATCACCGATCCCGGCCGCGCCAAGGCCATCGTGCAGCGCAGCGCGTTCCTCGAGTTCCGCATCACCGACAAGACCGGCGCGCTCGAGAAGGCGCTTCCCGCCATGGACCGCACGCTCCGGGGACTCGGCGTGAAGGGCGAGACCGGGGCGGGCGCCGGCAAGCCGTCGGCGGTCGAGCAGCTCCTCGGGGGTGACTCCGCCAAACAGGCCGCCCCGCCCGGGAAGTCCGGCAAGGCCGGCGCCGACAGCGCCGCGGCGGTCGATACCGGACCTGCCGTCGGCGGCGTGCTCGCCGGCCTGATCCAGCCCGCCGGGAGCGCCGAAGGCGGCGGCATCCCCGGGGAGTACATGGTGCCCGAGACCGCGTTCCCGCGGGTGGACAGCCTCCTCAACATCCCCGCGGTGGCCCGCCAGTTGCCGCGCGGGCTGGTTTTCCGCTGGTCGGCCGCGCCCACCAGCGTGGGCGCGCAGTCCTACCGCTACCTCTACGTGCTGGACGACCGGCCGATCGTGACCGGCAGCAACCTCGAGGACGCCAACGCGCAGCTCGATCCACTCACCAACGGGTCCATCGTCACCTTCCAGCTCGACCGCGCCGGCGGCCGGAAGTTCGGCGAGGAGACCGGCCGCCACGTGGGCGACTTCATGGCCATCCTGCTCGACGGCCGGGTGCAGGGCCGGCCGCCCGTCATCCAGAGCCGGATCGGGCGGAACGGGCAGATCACGCTCGGCAACAAGAGCCTGCAGGAGGCGCAGGACCTGGCGCTGACGCTCAAGGCCGGCGCGCTCCCGATCCCGCTCAAGATCGTCGAGGAGCGCCAGGTGGGCGCCAGCCTCGGCAGCGATTCGATCAAGGACGGGATCACGGCCGGCATCGTGGGCACCGTGATGGTGGTCCTCATCATGCTGGTCTACTATCGCATGAGCGGCGCGCTGGCGGTGGCGGCGCTCGCGCTCTATCTCCTCTTCACCCTTGGCGGCCTGTCGATGGTCAACGCGACGCTCACGCTGCCGGGACTCGCCGGCATCGTGCTGTCGGTCGGCATCGCGGTGGACGCCAACGTGCTGATCTTCGAGCGCATCCGCGAGGAGCTGGTCCACGGCCGGAACGTGCGGACCGCGGTGGACGAGGGGTTCAAACACGCCATGAACGCCATCATCGACTCGAACGTCAGCACGGTGCTGACGGCGCTGTTCCTCTTCCAGTTCGGCACCGGGCCGGTCAAGGGGTTCGCGGTCACCCTGATCATGGGCATCGTCGCCTCGATGATCACGGCGATCTTCGTCACCCGTACGTTCTTCATGATCTGGCTGCAGCGCCGGCCGACCATGGCTACCCTGAGCATCTGACATGCTGAGACTCTTCGCGAACGCC
>DASSBA010000026.1:0-14811 GCA_035699205.1 Gemmatimonadales bacterium | reverse complement strand
CTCGCCGCCGGCGAGCGGGTCCTGATTCACGCGATCGGGAGCGGTGTCGGCACCGCGGCCGCGCAGGTGGCCAGGCACCTCGGCGCCACCGTGCTCGGCACCTCGCGCAGCGCCGAAAAGCTGGCGCGGGCGCTGGTCTATGGCCTCGACCACGGCATCGACACCTCGCACGGGTCGTTCCGCGAGGCGGTGGGTGAGCCGGTGAACCTGGTGCTCGACGTGCTCGGCGGCTCCGCCTTCGCCGACAATCTCGCCGTCCTGGCGCCGCGGGGCCGGCTCGTGCTGCTCGGCTTCCTGGCCGGGAGCCGGACCACCGCGGACCTCGGCCCCATCCTGCGGAATCGCCTCGAGGTGATCGGCACGGTGATGCGTACTCGCGGCCCGGAAGAGCGGGCGCCGCTGGTGCGCGCGTTCGCGGAGCGGATGCTGCCGCTGTTCGACCAGCGGATCGAGCACGCGGCGCCGTTGCGGCCGGTGCTGGAGCGCACCTACCCCATGACGGAGCTGGCCGAGGCGCACCGGGCGCTCGAGAGCAACGTGACGTTCGGGAAGGTCGTGGTGATGTGGTGACGGGGTGACGTGAGTTCCCCTGGTCGTGGGCACGTGACAGTCTGCCCCATGCGGGCCGCGCGCCGGGCCAAGTTGTCCCCGCGGACTCGCCCCACGTCCCGAACGCCCGCCAGCAGACCTCGCCGCCGGTGGTCCGGATGTTGCCCCTCCGCCGTATTCCGAGCCGTCCGATCCTCGGGCGGCGAGAAAGATTTCGACGGAGGCAATGCATGTTCGGATATTCCGCGATGGCGACGGCGCTTCTGCTGCTGGGTGCCGCCCCGCTTGCGCACGCGCAGCAGGCCACCAGCGACACGGCCGGTAGAGCCAGTACTCACGCCGCCCGGGTCCGCGCCCGGGATGAGCGTGCCATCACCGCCGACACGATCAGGCTGCACCGGGAGGTCGCGATCCGGGACTCGGCCAGGTCGATGCTGGATCGGGACCAGGCGCAAACGCGCGCCACCGGAAAGCAGATTGACTCCCTCAAGGCCGTGCTCGACCGCGAGCGAAAGGCCACCCCGCGCGATAGCGTGGCGATCGACCGGAACCTGGCCGCGCTGACGGGCCTGCGGCAGACGCTCGACCGGGACCTGGACAGGGATGGCCGCGAGAAGGCCCGGGTGGACTCGCTCGACAATCGAGTCCGGAAGCAATCGGAAGCCGCGATTGACGCCCACCAGGACATCAAGGAGAGCCGCACCGAGCCGCAGGCGCATGCCGCGGCGTCGAAGCCGCACCGCTGAGGCCGGGGACGCCCGTTCCCCGCACCAGCCCCTGCCCGCCCCAGCGCCCCCGGATCCGATCAATCGCGTGCTGCAGGGCGCGGGTACGGGCTGACGAGTCACCCTGAGGAACGAAGGGCTCAGGGTGACTCGTTTCTCCGGCATCCTGCGCCTCCCACAGCTCGAGCTGCCCCTCCGCCTCCTCCAGCCGGTCCAGCGTGAGCGCCACCGCCCGCACCGCCAGCCGCCGCGCGTTGGCCTGGGTGAACCCGCGGCGCGCCGCGTCCCACAGCTCGGCATCGAGCGCCGCGGCGTGGAGCGCCACGGCGCGGGCGGCGGTGGCGTGGTCGGCGTAGGTGAGGGACACGCGGAGCCGGCGCGCCACCAGCCCGCGCCGGCGGAGCCGGCGGCCGAGCCGATCGCCCATGAGACGCAGCAGCGGGAACAGCACGCCGAGGTCGTTGGTCTCGGTGGCCAGCGTGCGGGCCAGGTGGAACTCGGCCTGCCGCTCCGGCGGGAGCACGGGGCGCGGGTCGATGCCGCGCGCCTGTGCCCGGAGCGTGCGCCCGGCGCCCCCGAACACCGCGCAGAGCGCGGTCTCGGAGATGGCCGCGACCTCGCCGATGAGATCGAGCTGATAGTCGTCGAGCCGCCGGCGCATCCCGGGATGCAGCTCGGGCAGCACGTCGAGCGGATGGGGCGCCAGAAAGCCGGCCTCGGCGCCGCCGGGCACCTCGAGCAGGGGCTCCGGCTTGACCACGGTGGTGGCGGCCTGGCTCACGAGCTTGTTGGCGGCGATGCCGACGGAGACCGGCAGCCCCAGCCGTGCCCGCACCTCGCGCTGCACCCGCGCGGCCACGTCCACCGCCGGCCCGAAGAGCCGGCCGGTGCCGGTGAGATCGAGGAAGGCGTGGCCGTACCCATGCGGCTCGATGACCGGCGCGTAGATCCGGAGCACCTCGTGCAGCGCCTGCGAGGCGCGCGCGTAGAGCCGCGGGTTGGGCGGGAGGAGCACGAGGTCGGGACAGCGCCTGAGCGCCTGCCGCACCGGCATGCCCCGCTCGATGCCCGCCAGCCGCGCCTCGGCCGAGAGCGCGAGGATGGTGGCGCGGTCGGCGCCGGGTGGCGCCACCGCGACCGGCCGCGTCCGGAGCGCCGGTGCGACGAGGCCTTCGAGGGTGGTACAGAAGGCGGGGGGGTCGATGAAGAGGACGGAGCGGCTCAGAGCAGAAGCCTCTGATCGTCCTCGGCCGGCATGCGGTGGTCCCGCCCCTCGAGCTGCCGCCGCCGCTTCATGCCCTCGTCGAGCGGAAACCCATGCCGCCGCTGCAGCTCGTGCAGCCGCTCCGACAGCGCGCGCTGGTACGCCGGGCTCACTCCCTCGCGCCGGGCGTAGTGCCGCCCATAGCGCTCGGCCAACTCCGGAAACTCGCGCGCGAGCACGGGAAGGAAGCGGTGCCGCGCCGCGGGGCCGAGCCGGAGCGCCGACCCGACTACGTAGCGGGCGCCCGCCGCCTTGGCCGCGCCCATGAGCCGGTCGAGCCCCGCGCGATCGTCGGTGATGCCCGGAAGGATCGGCGCCAGGAGGAGGCCGGCGTGAATGCCGGCCGCGGTGAGCCGGCCCAGGGCGCGGATCCGCGCCGCCGGCACCGGCGAGCGAAGCTCGAGCCGCCGAGCCAGCCGGCGGTCGAGTGTCGCCAGCGAGATGTTCACGGTGACCTCGTGCCGCTCGGCGAGACGGCCGAGCAGGTCGAGATCGCGCGTGACCAGCGGCGACTTGGTGATGATGCCGATGGCGAGCCCCCGGTGCCGCAGCAGCACCTCCAAGATCCGGCGGGTGAGCCGGAACCGCCGCTCGGCGGGCTGGTACGGGTCGGTGGCCGTGCCGATGACCAGCGTGTGCCCGGCGAGCCGCGCGGGATCGAGCGTGCGGGCGAGCACCTCGGCCACGCCGGTCTTGACCAGGATGCGCTTTTCGAACGCCTCCCATGCGGGGAGCGGCTCCGGGGCCGCGCCGCTCCGCTCGACCGCGTAGCGGTGGGTGTCGCGCGCGTAGCAGTAGGTGCAGCCGAACTCGCAGCCGACGTACGGGTTGACCGACCAGAACCCCATGCCGGTCGAGGCCGCGGTGTTGAGCACCGAGCGCACCGGGAGCTCGAGGAAGCGGGTGCCGCGCTGCCGCTCGTCCAGCACCGCCCACTGGCGCTCCGATGCCTCGGGCGAGCGCAGCAGGTCGAGCTGCCGCGAGGTCACCCGCAACGTCCCCAGCCGCAGTGCCGGCAGCTCACGCAGCCGGAGGCGCGGATGAGCGGGCCGGCGCACTCGGGGCAGACGCGGAGGACGGTCTCGGGGGCGGGGTCGCGGGACGGGCGGTATCGCGTCGGGGCGAGGATGGGACGGGGACTGGGATGAACCGGCGGCATGGCAGTGCTCCGATATTCGGGTTTTGTTCGGTATGCCTCCTCATTAATGCCGCCGGCAGGCGGCCATGTCAAGAGTGGCCGGAGTCGCTACGTTGCCCACTATCCGTGAGACCGGAGCCAATCCATGGAACCGCAGGAGAGTTGGTACGAGGGAGCCCAGGGCGAGCGGCTCTTCCTGCGAGCCTGGAGGCCGGCCGGGAAGTCCCGCGCCGCCGCCATCTTCCTCCACGGCCTCGGCGATCACTCCGGCCTCTACCCGATGATCGCCGAAACGCTGGTCCCCTGCGGCCTGGCGGTCTACGCGCCCGACTTGCGCGGCAACGGGCGCTCGCCGGGACCGCGCGGCCACGTGGACTCGTGGAGCGACTTCCGGGAGGACCTCCACCGCCTGGTTGCGCGGGTCCGGCCGGCGGAGCCGGGCGCTCCGCTCTTTCTCCTGGGCAACAGCCTCGGCGGGCTGATCGTGCTCGACTACGCACTCGGCTACCCGGGAGGGCTCCGCGGTGTCATGGCGCTCTCGCCGCCGCTGGGCGAGATCGGCGTACCGCCGGCGCTGCTCGCCCTGGGGCGGATTGCCTCGCGGATCTGGCCCCGCTTCTCGCTCGAGACGGGGATGGATCTGACCGGCCTCTCCCGTGATCCGGAGGTGGTTCGGGGCGTCCTCGCCGACCCGCTCTTCCACCGGCGCGGCACCGCCCGGCTCTCGACCGAAGTGGTGGGGGCGATCGCCCGGGTGCAGGAGCAGGCGCCCCGGTTCCCCCTCCCGGTGCTGGTCATGCACGGCTCGGCCGATCGGATGGTGCGGCCGGACGGCAGCCGGCGGTTCATCCACCGGGTGGGCCATCCCGACAAGGAGCTGATCGAGTACGACGGCTCCTACCACGCGTTGCTCGCCGACTTCGACCGGGAGCGAGTGCTCGCGGACTTGAGCGACTGGATCGGTGCGCGGCTCTGATCCACGCGCGTGCAATGCGAGCTTGCGCCCGGCCCGTCGGATCTCCATCTTGTCCGCGCTCCACCCGCACACATCCGTCACTCGCACAGCAGCTCATGCTCCCATCCGCCTCCCCGCGGAGGCGCTGTCTCACGAGGTTCCCATGCCGATCCGTTTCCGGATCTTTTCGCTCGCCGCTTCCGCCGCCGCGCTCCTGGTGATCTCCGGCGCCGCCACTCCCGCCGAGGCACAGTTCGGCAAGAAACTGAAGGGCGCACTCAAGCAGCACGCGGAGGACAAGGCCGTCCAGAAAGCGGTCGAGAAGGAGGACCAGGCGATCGACGCCGCGACCACCGGCGGCGAGGGCACCGACACGGCGGCCGGAGCCGCAACGGCCCCGGCTGCTGCTGCCGGTGAGGCCGCGCCAGCAGGCGGCGCGGCCACGGCGGCCCCCGGCGGCGACAAGGCCGAGTCGCTCAAGCCCGGCGAAGGCGCCTGGGCCAACTACGACTTCAAGCCCGGCGAGCGCGTGCTGTACGCCGACGACTTCACCGACGACGAGGTGGGTGACTTTCCCAAGCGGATGGAGTTCAAGGAGGGCGCGCTGGAAATCGTGGAGTGGCAGGGGGCCCGCTATCTCCGGGCCACCAGCGACTCGAAGTTCTACCTGACCCTTCCCGAGGTGCTGCCGGAGCGGTTCACGATGGAGTTCGACTACACCATCCCCGCCGGCGAGGTGTGGATCTCCTTCGGCAACGAGAACAAGCGGATCGAGTTCGGCGGCGACGGCAGCACGACCGTGTACAACCAGGACACCAAGATCACGGCCAACGGCCAGGTCGCGGACAACGAGCGGAGCAAGCTGCGCAGGGGCCGGGTGCTGGCGGACGGGAAGTACGTCAAAGTCTACCTCGACGACACCCGCGTGCTCAACGTGCCCAACGCCGATCTCGGGCGGGCCGACAAGATCCTGTTCTACACCGACGCCGACGTGAAGACGCCGTCGCTGTTCGGCAATTTCCGCGTGGCCGCGGGCGGGAAGAAGCTGTACGACGCGCTGGCCGCCAAGGGCCGGGTGGCCACGCAGGGGATTTACTTCGACACGGGCAGCGACCGGATCCGGCCCGAGTCCACGCCCACGCTCAAGGAGATCGGGGCGATGCTCAAGGACCATCCCGAGCTCAAGCTCACCATCGAAGGGCACACCGACAACGTCGGCTCCGCGGAGTCGAACCAGGCGCTGAGCGAGAAGCGCGCGGCCGCGGTGCGCCAGTTCCTGATCGACAGCTACCAGGTGGACGCCGCGCGGCTGCAGGCCAAGGGACTCGGCCAGACCAAGCCCGCCGGCTCGAACGACACGCCGGAGGGCCGGCAGAACAACCGCCGGGTCGAGCTGGTCAAGTCCTGAGCCACTCCCGACCCGCGCCCGCTCCGGGTCACCTGACGCGGAGCGGGCGCGTCGTCGTATCCCCGTGCGAGTAAGTGCCCGCGGGCGAGTGTGACGCCACATCTCGCGCGGCGGCGCCGGCATCGCTAGAGTGAGACAGATGCTGTCGCATTTCGCGCGCGCGATGCGCCTGCGCTGCCCGCACTGCGGGGGCGGACCGATCTTCACGAGCTGGTCGCGCCTGCTCCCGGCCTGCCCGGTCTGCGGCCTCGGGCTGGAGCGCGAGCAGGGCTACTGGGTCGGCGCATACTTCTTCAACCTGGTGGCCATGGAGACGGTGTTCGGCGTCTGGTTCGTCGGCTTTCTGCTGGTGACCTGGCCGGATCCGCCGTGGGGGCTGTTCCAGGCCGTCAGCCTCCTTCTGATGCTCGTCGTCCCGTTCCTCTTCTTCCCGTTTTCCAAGACGCTGTTCCTGGCGCTCGACCTCCTGGTCCGTCCTCCCGAGCCGGGGGACTTCGCGGCGCCGCACGAGGAGGCCCGCCGGGTCCCCCGGAGTTCTCCCGGCGACGCAGGCTGATACGCCACGGCACTGAGGGCGCCCCGCCTCCGGGTATCTTGTCGCATGCCCTTGTCTTTCCGGGCCCGCCGCCGGCTGGTCCGCCTGTGGGGTACCGCCGGACGCACCTGGCGCGAGGCCCGGCGCGCCCGCCGCCGCGCGTTCGTGGCCGTGGGCCGGCCGGTGGTCGCGGCCCGCGGCGTGTGGGACGGCTTCGTGGACTGGTTCAACGGTCTCGGGCTCAGCGAGAACGCCATTCTGCTGGCGTTCGCGGTGGCGGTCGGGATCGGCGGCGCGCTCGGCGTGGTCGGGTTCTACAAGCTGATCGACGCGGCCTACGCGCTCTTCTATCAGTGGCCCGGCAGCTTTCTGCCGCGCGGCAGCTTCCTGGCCTACCGTCCCCTGCTCACGGCCGCGGGATTCGCCGCCGCCTGGGCCATCATGCGGCGCTTCGGGCGGGGTCACGACGGGCTCAACGTGCCGGACGTGCAGCTCGCCGTGGCCCGCCGTGGCGGACGCATCCCGCTCCGGCCGGCGCTCGCCCGCACCGGGGCGAGCGCCGTGACCATCGGCGCCGGCGGATCGGCCGGGAGCGAAGGGCCGGTCGCGGTGCTCGGCTCCGCGCTGGGCTCGTGGCTCGGCGGGATCTTCCGGTTCGAGCCCGGCCGGGTCACCGCGCTCGTCGGGGCCGGGGCGGCGGCCGGGATCTCGGCGGCGTTCAATGCGCCCCTCGCCGGCGCCTTCTTCGCGCTCGAGGAGATCCTGGGCTCGTTCGCGGCCGGCGCCTTCTCCGCCGTGGTCGTGAGCAGCGTGGTGGCCGCGGTGGTGTCCCGCGCCGTGTTCGGCAACCATCCCGCGTTCCCCATACCGGTCGAGTACGGCTACACGCTGACGCGCGAGGTCGTCCTCTTCTATCCGCTGCTCGGCGTCCTCGCCGGGCTGGTCTCGGCGCTGTTCATCCGGTGCTACTTCGGGATGGACGGCTGGTGGAAGCGGCTCCCGGTGCCCCCGGCGGCGCTCCCCTGGATCGGCGGCGTGGTGGTGGGCGCCATGGTGTATCTCTCGCGGGGGATCCTGGTGGGATACGGCCACCTCGCCGTGCGGGTCGAGGTGTTCGGCCACGTGGCGTGGTACTTCCTCCTCCTGCTGGCGGTCGGCAAGATCCTGGCGACCTCGGTGACGCTCACCACCGGGGGCTCGGGCGGGCTGTTCACGCCGTCGCTGTACATCGGCGCGGCCACCGGCGGTGCCTTCGGCGTGGCGCTGCGGGGGCTGTTCCCCGGCATGCACGTGAGCCCCGAGGCGTACGCGCTGGTCGGGATGGGAGCGGTGGTGGCGGGGGCGACCAACGCGCCGATCACCGGCATCCTGATCGTGTTCGAGATGACCAACGACTACGCGATCGTCCTTCCGCTCATGCTCACCACGGTCATCTGCCATCACATCACCCGGCGGCTGGAGCCGGATTCCCTCTACAGCGGCTGGCTGCGCCGGCGGGGCGAGCGGATCGAGCAGGGCGCCGACCGCACCCTGCTGACCGATCTCAGGGTACGCGACGCCTACGAGCGATCGCCCCAGTTGTTCCCCGCGGAGGCACCGCTGCCGACGCTGCTCCAGCACCTCCGACCAGGGGAGCAGACCACTTTTCCCGTGATCGACGCCGACCGCACCCTGCTGGGCGTGGTGACGATGGCGGAGCTGGGCCTGCTCGCGCGGGACCATCCGCAGCTCTCCGGGCTCCTGATCGCGGCCGACGTGGCCGGGCCGACGGAAACCGTGACCTCGTCGGACACTCTGCTGGAGGCCACCCGGCGGCTGGGCGCACGGGGTGCCTCCGCCCTTCCGGTGGTGGATCAGCCCGGCGGGCAGCGGCTGCTCGGAATGATCACGAGGAGCCACATCCTCGCGGCCTACGAGCGGGCGCTGACCAGCGGGCACTGAGCCGGTGACCCCGGCCACACCGGGGCGGCGGGGATCCTGCTACCCTTGGCCGACGTCACCCGGAGCCCCTCCTCATGGCCGCGCCTCGATCCACCTCCCATCGTCCCAGGTCCGCCCCGCACGAGGTCGCCGGTGTGCTGGAGCGCAACATCGCGGCGCTGGTGGCGCGCCGGCGGCAGGAGGAGCGGGACCGCACCACGGACGAGCGAATCGCCGAGGCGATCTCCCGCTTTGCCGGCCGCATGCGGTTCGTCTACCTGCACCTGGTGCTGGTGGCACTCTGGATCGCCATCAATCTCGGCCTGACCCCGCTGTCGCGGTTCGATCCCACCTTCGTGGTGCTCGCCATGGTGGCCTCGGTCGAAGCGATCTTCCTCTCGACCTTCGTGCTCATCACCCAGAACCGGATGGCGGCCATGGCGGACAAGCGCGCGGACCTCGACCTGCAGATCAGCCTGCTCGCCGAGCACGAGATTACCCGCGTCGTCGCGCTGGTGAGCGAGATCGCCGAACGGATGGGGATCGAGTCGGCGCGGGATCCGGAGCTGGCGGAGCTGTCCCGCGACGTGGAGCCGGCACGCGTGCTGGACAGCCTCGAGGCGTCGGAGGCGGCCGCGCGGAAGGGGGAGCCGGGGTGACGGCCGCGAACCCCCCGGTGCGTGGGCGGTGGATCTCGGATTCACTCGAGTTTCGGGTTCGCCCGAATGCCCGATCAGCTCAGGTGCGTACGAGCACGGGCACGTCCTCCGCGAGCCATCGCTGCGGCCGCGCCACCACCTCCGCCGCGCGCATGCGGCGCACCGCGGGCGCGCCCCCTTTCGGGAAGTCCGGCGTGCCGAAGCGGAGGAGATAGAGCGTCTCGCCCGCGTTCCGCGCGTGCTCCGCGACGAAGGCGGCGAGCGCCCGGGGCCATCCGCCCGCTGGTACGGGGACATCGGCCCCCCGCCGGTGACGCTCGATGGCCGCGATCAAGTCGCTGCGCGCGACCCCGGCGCGGTGATAGCGTTCCCGGAGATGCCGCTCGTCCTCGCGCGGGTCGGGGTGACGGGGCCGGACGAGGTCGCACGAGCAGGCGCCTGCGAGCAGGCGAACGACGGTCCGGGCGGCGGGGTGGAGTGCCAGGAGGTGCTGCTGGTCCGCGCGGTCAGCCGGCTGGGCGGCCAGCCCGGCGGGCAGCATGGACCGCACCTCACTCAGCGTGAGCGGGCTGGCGGCGAAGAGGACGTAGCACAGAGGTCAGATCGGGAGGTCGTCGCGGATCAGGACGAGGATCGCGGCCTGCGGCACCACGAGGTACTTCCGCTCCTCGAAGGAGATCTCGACGGCGGCCTTGCGGAAGAAGATGGCATGGTCGCCGACGCGTGCCTGCATGCCGCGGCTCCGGCCCTCGCGGGCATCGAGCTTCCATGGCTCCTCGTCGAGCGAGCCGAGGTCGGCGACGGGGGTGCCGGGCCCGGTCGCGACGATGAGGCCCGTCTGGACCTGCTGCGCGTCGAGCGCCGTGGCGGGCAGGTACAGACCCACCCGGGTCCGGTCGTCCCCGTCTTCGGGAGTGATCAGGACGCGGTCGCCGACGACCAGGAGCTGGGGCTTGGGGAGATCCATAACGCCGTGAGCGGCGAGCTTACCGCTCACCTCCGTCCGCCACCGTCTGATGCACCGTCACCAGCTCCAGGATCCGCAGTTTCCTGGTGGCCGTGGGCAGCCGGAGGCTGATCTCGTCGCCCACGCGGCCATTGCTCAGGGCCCGGCCGAGGGGGGAGGCCAGCGAGATGTGTCCGGCGTCGATGTCCATCATTTCGGCCAGCACCACCATGTAGGTGTCGGTATCGTTGGTGTCGAGGTCGAGCACGGTCACCCGCGAGCCCAGCCCGACCCGGTCGGAGGGCGCCTCGATGGTGGCGAGCTGGCCCAACTGGTTGAGCCGCTGGTGGAGCTGGCCCAGGCGGGCCTGGACGAACTGCTGGCGCTCGAGCGCCGCCTTGTACTCGGAGTTTTCCCGCAGGTCACCCAGCTCCACCGCGTGGGCGATGGCCTGTGGCAGGAGGACGTTCAGCTCGTGGCTGAGCTGGTCGATCTCGCGGCTCAGCTTTTCCCGCATCTCTCGGATCATGGTACGACCAGGCGACAGAGAAAAGTCGGCCCCGAGCGGGTCCGCTCAGGGCGATCGTGAAGATTCCTGACTCAAGATACCACCGGAAACGTACCTGGGGAATGTGAAGCAGGATAAGCCATTGTTCGGGTGTGCCTTACCTGCCGGGACGAGATATCTTCCGCCGATGCGCCCCACCCGTCGGCCCGGCTGGGCCATGGTTCTGCTCCTGCTCGCCGCCTGCGCGGCCGGCGGCCGGTCCGGGGGCACGACGGCCCAGCCGGTGCCCCCGCCGGTGGCCCCGGACGCCATGGCCGACTCGCTGCTGGTGGACGTGCGCTCGGTGGACTCGACCATTCAGGTGGACGCCAGGTACGCCACGCCAGCGAACTTCACCGGCGCGCCGCTGCCCGGCTACGAAGCACCGCGCGCGCTGTTGCGGCGGGAGGCAGCCGCGGCGCTCGCGAGGGTGCAGCGGCGGCTCCGGACGGGCGATCTCGGACTCCGCGTCTTCGACGGCTACCGGCCGGTACGTGCCACGCGCGCCATGGTGGCCTGGGCCGAGCGCACCGGCCACCGGGCGCTGCTGGACAGCGGCTACATCGCGCGCCGGAGCCGCCACAACCTCGGAGTGGCGGTGGACCTGACCCTGGTGGACCTGGTCACCGGGACCGAGGTCCCGATGGGGACGCCGTTCGACACGTTCACGGAGGCCGCGCACACGGCCAACGCGGCCGGCCGGGTGCTCAGGTACCGCCGGCTCCTGGTGCGAATGATGGAGTCGGAGGGGTTCACCAATTATGAGCGGGAGTGGTGGCATTTCAGCTATACTGTGCCAGCGGCGGTGCCGTTCGATCGGGTGATCCGATGACGGATGCCGCGACGGAAGAGAGCTTTAAGAATGCAGGCGGCAAGGAGTTTCCTTGACCTTGTGGCTTGAACCCCGTAAACTGCGGCGGCCCGCTGCCCACGTGGGTGTGAGCGTCGATTCTCACCACAGGATGGCCGTGTAATGCCCCTTATCCCTGCCTCCCGGCACCTGCGCCGGTGGGCCTCCGTTCTGCCGCTGCTCGTCCTCGTCGCAAGTGCCTGCAGCCCCGAGCACTATCCCCAGACGGGGCTCCGGCCGCTGTCGGACTTCGCGAGGATCGGCGACGATATCCAGAACAACACGCTCTACTGGGCAACCGGCGTCTTCGTGCTGGTCGAGGGGGCGCTGCTCTACGCCATCTTCCGCTTCCGCGGCCGGCCGGACGATCCCGAGCCGCGCCAGGTGCACGGCAACACCACGATCGAGATCATCTGGACGGTCATCCCCGCGCTGATCCTCGCCGCCATCGCGGTGCCGACGGTCCGGGGCATCTTCCAGACCAGCGCCACCCCCACGGGGGATGTGCTCAAGGTCGAGGTGGTCGGACACCAGTGGTGGTGGGAGTTCCGCTATCCGGACCTCAACCTCACTACGGCCAACGAAGTACACATTCCGGTGGGGCAGACGGTGTCGCTCCACCTGGGGTCGGCGGACGTGGTCCACAGCTTCTGGCCCCCGCGGTTCGCGGGAAAGCGGGACGTCTTCCCCAACCGCGAGACGCGGCTCTGGTTCAAGGCGGAGCAGGCGGGCGAGTACCCCGGCCAATGCGCCGAGTTCTGCGGTATCCAGCACGCACGCATGGCGTTCCGGGTGCGGGCGCAGACGCCCGAGGAGTTCCAGGCCTGGGTGGCCCACATGCAGACGCTCGGAGCGAAGCCCGCGGCGGCGGCGCCGGCTCCAGATTCGGTGCACACGGCCAGTGCCGGTGCGAGGATCCAGGCTCCGCCGCAGGCCAAGGGCGCCCCGCAGGGCGCGGCCGAACGCGACAGCGCGGCGGCGGGGCCTGCCGCGCCGGCCGACCCGGCCTACGCGGCGGGCGAGAAGCTCTTCCTCACCAAGGGATGCGTGGGGTGCCATTCCCTCGCGGCGGTGAATGCGCCCAAGGGGATGGTCGGGCCGAACCTCGCCAATATCGGCGCGCGGACCTACATCGCGGCCGGCACGCTCAAGAATACGGACGAGAACCTGGCCCACTGGATCCGGGACCCCCAGGGCATCAAGAAAGGCGTGCTGATGCCGAATCTCGGCGTCACCGCCGACGAGGCCCGGTCGCTCGTCGCCTTCCTCCGCGCACACCAATAACAGGGCTCGTATGGCAACCACCGCACTCGACCAGCAACGGGCACACGCGGCCGCGGGCCACGCGCCACCGACCGGGCTGTGGAGCTGGATCACCACGGTCGACCACAAGCGCATCGGCATCCTCTACGGCGCCACCGCGTTCACCTTCTTCCTGATGGGCGGGATCGAGGCCCTGCTGCTGCGCATCCAGCTGGGGACGCCGAACAACACGTTCGTGACGCCGGAGACGTACAACGAGCTGTTCACGATGCACGGCACGACCATGATCTTCCTCGCGATCATGCCGCTCAGCGCCGCGTTCTTCAACTTCATCATTCCGCTCCAGATCGGGGCGCGGGACGTGGCGTTCCCCCGGCTGAACGCGTTCAGCTACTGGGTGTTTCTCCTGGGCGGCCTGTTCCTCAACGCGAGCTGGTTGTTCGGCGCGGCGCCGGATACGGGCTGGTTCGGCTACGCCAACCTCACGTCGAGGCAGTACTCGCCCGGGCTGCACGTAGACTTCTGGATGCTCGGCCTGCAGACCCTGGGCGTCGCGTCGCTGGCGGCGGCGGTCAATTTCTTCACTACCGTGCTGAACATGCGGGCGCCGGGCATGACCATGATGCGGATGCCCATCTTCACCTGGATGAGCTTCATCACCCAGGTGCTGCTGCTGCTGGCATTCCCGGTGATCACGGTCGCGCTGATCCTGCTCATGTTCGACCGGTTCTTCGGCACCAACTTCTTCGTGCCGTCCGCCGGCGGCGACCCGCTGCTGTGGCAGCATCTGTTCTGGATCTTCGGGCATCCCGAGGTCTACATCCTGATCCTGCCGGCGTTCGGCATCGTGTCCGAGATCCTGCCGGTCTTCTCCCGGAAGCCGCTGTTCGGCTACGCGGCCATGGTGTTCTCGGGCATCTTCATCGCGTTTCTGGGTTTCGGCGTGTGGTCCCACCACATGTTCGCCACCGGCATGGGCCCGATCGCCGACACCTACTTCTCCCTGGCCACCATGCTGATCGCCATCCCGACGGGGGTGAAGATCTTCAACTGGCTGGGGACGATCTGGGGCGGCTCGATCCAGTACAAGACGCCGCTCTACTTCGCGCTCGGCTTCGTCGCCATGTTCATCATCGGCGGCCTGTCGGGCGTCATGCACGGGTCTCCGCCGGCCGACCTGCAGCAGACCGACACCTACTTCGTGGTGGCGCACTTCCATTACGTGATGTTCGGCGGCAGCATCTTCGGCCTGACCGCGGGCGCCTACTACTGGTGGCCCAAGATGTTCGGCCGGATGCTGGACGAGGGCCTCGGCAAGCTGCACTTCTGGCTCATGCTGATCGGGTTCAACCTGACGTTCTTCCCGATGCACATCCTGGGGCTCAACGGGATGCCGCGCCGGGTCTACACCTACCCCGAGGGGCTCGGGTTCGAGGAGCTGAACCTGCTGGAGACGGTGGCCGCGTTCATCCTCGCCGCCTCGTTCGCGGTGTTCCTGTACAACATCATCAAGACCTGGCGCGGGCCGCGCAACGCGCCGGCCGACCCCTGGAACGCCGCCACCCTCGAGTGGGCGATTCCGTCGCCGCCCCAGGAATGGAACTTCGCGGAGATTCCCGTCGTGCACGGCCGCGACCCGCTGTGGGAGGCCAAGCGCGAGCGCGGTGGACCGCTGCCGGAGCCCCAGCGGGTGAGCGGGCAGGGGATTCACATGCCCAACCCGTCCTACTGGCCGCTGGTCACGGCGCTCGGGCTCAGCTCCATGATGACCGGACTCATGCTGATCCACCACCTCGGGCCCTGGGGTATCATCGCGGGTGGCGCGATCCTGCTGTTCGGGGTGTTCAACTGGGCGTTCGAGCCCGCGGGGTGAGCTTCACGACGCACGACTCACGACTGAAGGAGTGAGCTTTGACCGACATCGCGCATGCCGCGCATCCCGAGACCGCGACGGGGCTGGACAACCGGAAGCTGGCCATCTGGACCTTCATCGGGTCCGAGTGCCTGTTCTTCGCCTCGCTGATCTCGAACTACCTGGTCCACAAGGAGACC
>DASSBA010000025.1:0-42537 GCA_035699205.1 Gemmatimonadales bacterium | reverse complement strand
GCCGTCAACACGACGACCCGATGACCCCGGCGCGCCAGCTCCTCGGCCGCGTCGGCCATGTGCTGGCCGACGCTGGCAGGGTCAGGCGGATAGACTTGCGAAAGGAGGAGGAAGGTCCGGCCCATCAGACACAGTATTTCGCGACGTACTCATCGTAGATCCAGCGGTACGTCCGCTCGAGCCCGTCGCGGAGGCGGATGCCGGGCTCCCATCCGAGGGAGTGCTGGATCAGGGTGTTGTCGGAGTTCCGGCCGTTCACGCCCTTGGGGGCATTCGGCTCGTAGTGGCGATCCAGCCTGGTACCCGCGATTTCCTCGGCGAGGTCCACGAGCTGGTTGATGGTGACGAGCTCGCTCGATCCCAGGTTGATCGGCTCGAGAATCCCGCTGTCGAGGATCGCCTCCGTGCCCCGGATGCAGTCGTCGATGTACATGAACGAGCGGGTCTGCTGGCCGTCCCCCCAGATGCTGATCTGGTGGGTGCCCCGAAGCTTGGCCTCGATGACTTTCCGGCAGATCGCGGCGGGCGCCTTCTCGCGTCCACCTTCCCAGGTCCCCAGCGGCCCATACACGTTGTGATACCGCGCGACCCGCGTCGTGAGGCCGAAGTCCTCACGAAAGTGGCGACACATCCGCTCCGAGAAGAGCTTCTCCCAGCCGTAGCCGTCTTCCGGCAGCGCGGGATACGCGTCCGCCTCCTTGAGCGGGACCACGTTCTCGTCCCGCTGCTTGTCGGTGTTGTAGACGCAGGCGGATGACGAATAGAAGAACCGCCCGACACCGGCGTCTCGCGCGGCCAGGAGCATGTGGGTGTTGGTCAGCACCGACAGCATGCACAACGCCCGGTTGTGCTCGATGAATCCCATGCCCCCCATGTCGGCGGCGAGCTGGTACACCCGCTCGGCGCCGGCGCAGGCCCGGCGGGAGCTCTCGATGTGGCTCAGATCCGCGACGATGTTCTCGGCGTCCGGAAACACCTGGTACCACTCGTCCACCGGCTTGATATCCACCGACCGCACGGCCCAGCCCTGCTTCAGCAGGCTGCCCACCAGATGGCCCCCGATGAAGCCGCCGCCACCGGCCACGACTGCCATGCCCTTGTTCATGCCGATCTCCCTGTCACACGCCAGGCTTCAAGAATAGGGGACATTCGGGGCGCGGGGGATCGGATCGAACACCACCCGGGCTCGTAACGATTCGGACACGGCGACCGGCGGAGAGCTGAGAGCGAGGTGAACCGGCTCGGTGAGCCGTTCGATGGCAGTCCTGCGCCGGATGTGGCGCCGCCGGAGCTTGCTGGGGAAACGCATTCGGCGGCAATAAGATAATCCTGAAGGGGGTCGCGACCAAGGCGCGGGTGAGCACGAGGAGCCTCGGGAGCCACGAGGTGACTCGAGCGCGGCGCGTGATGTGGTTTGAAACGCGCTTAGGGGTTGCCTCGGGAAACGGCGCCCTCCAGCCGAGGGCGCTTCGCAATCTCCGGGGCCCGGAGTGCCTCGGCGAACCGCTCGGCGACGGCCCTCCAGTTCGGCGGGAACTCCAGCAGTCTGGCCCGGAAGCGCGCGGGCAGTTCCGGCTGCCGCGCGAACTCGGGGAGGGAGGCGATCGCCTGCACGATCGAGCGCGCATCCATGGGGTCGAAATACAGGGCGGTGCCGGCGCACATCCATCGCGCAAAATCCCGGTCGGACGTGAGGATGGGCCTGCCGCAGGCCATCGCCTCCAGGTAGATGAGCCCGTAGCTCTCCACCAGGGTCGGCAGGAACAGAGCCGAGGCGTCCGCGAGCGCGTCAGCCACCGATGCGGGGGCAAGGCGGCCGAGGTCGGTGATGACATCCGGGCAGCGGGCCAGTTGTTCGCGAAGCGGCGCCGGCGCATCGTCCCCGAGCGTGACGAAGATCTGCACCAGGCCCGCCAGGCCGCGTGCGCGGATCTCCCGTGCGACGGCGGGCAGGATGTCGTGGTTCTTGTGGCCGTAATAGGAGGCCAGGAACAGCAATCGAATCGGCTTCGGGCAGGTGCCGAGCGCCGAGCGTCCCTCGATCCCTGCCCCGCCCGCCACGTGCCGCGGGACCGGCTGAGGGACCACGTCCACCGAGCTTTCGGAAAGCGCGAACCGGGCCGCGAGCCGGGATCGCATCACCGGCGTCTGCACGATCAGCCGGTCCGCGTGCCGGAGGCTTCGGCGGAACTGCCACATGAGGTACCGGCGCTTGACCGGTGACCAGTCGTGGTGCCCAGCCAGCTCCGCGGGGTCATAGACGAACAGTGGGTTGTGCAGGAAGATGACATGAGCGCACGGCGGTTTCGCGGGCCCCAGATCGCCCAGCGTCAGGCACACCTCGGCCCCGCTTTCCTCGATCAGGCGCCCCAGGCCATGGTGCAGATCCGCCAGGCGCCCGACATCGTTCCCGACACCACGGCGCGGCGGGCGGGCGAGCACCCGGACATTCCTGGACGGTGCCGCCGCCATCAGCTCGGGCGTCCGCGGGACGAGCGCGGTGAACGCGGCATCCGGCATGACGGCGTAGAGCTCGGGCAGCAGGTTGGCGACGAGGATGGACGCGCCGCGGCCACGCACGTTCGCGGCGTTCAGGAATACTCTCGTCAAGCGTTGGCCGTCAGCCGGCGAGCGCACGATACACCTCGGCCGTGGCGGCGGCGGTCCGCTCCCACGTGAATCGGCGCGCCTGAACGGGCCCCTCGCATCGCAGCCTGCGTCGCTCCTCCGGCTGCAGCGCCAGCTCGAGTCCGGCGGCAATGGCGTCCGTGTCGAACGGGTCGACCAGCACCGCGGCGTCGCCGGCGGCTTCGGGGGCGGATCCGGTGACCGACGTGACGACCGGCGTCCCCACCGCCATCGCCTCGAGAATCGGCAGCCCGAACCCTTCGTAGAGCGCCGGGAAGAGGAGTACCTCCGCTCTGCCATAGAGGGTGTGGAGCACCTCGTCGTCCACATGATTCAGCAGCGTGACACCGTCCGGCACCGCCGGCGCGGGCCCAGCGAAGGCGGGGTCCAGCGACTGGCCCGCGACGAGCAGCCGGTAGGCCTGTCGCCACCCTCCCCGTGCCCTCCAGCGGGTGAAGGCGTCGAGCACGCGGCGGCCGTTCTTCCGCGGGGAGATGCCGCCCACCGCCAGCACGTACGGCCCACCTTCCCATGGGCCGGATCGCGGATCCGCTGCGGGGGGGCGGAAGTACCTCGGTTCCACTCCCAGGTGCACCACCTCGATGCGGGAGGCCGGCGCGCCGGCGAGTCGCATCAGGTCACCCGCCGTCTGGGCCGAATCGGCGATGATCCGGTCGGCCCTCCGCAGCACGCCTGGGAGCACCGCCCGGTAGAGCAGTCTGGTGCGCCGGTCGTACAGCTCGGGATGCACTGCGAAGGCGAGATCGTGGATGGTGACCACGCATCGGTCCGACCGCCGAAGCGAGCGTGGCGCGAGTCCGTCCATCCCGTGAAACAGGAGCGGTCCTCGAGCGCGCACCGGTGCGAGGCTCCCCCAGCCGTCGAACCAGAGCTTCCGGAGCTGCGAGCCGAGCCGGCCGGCCTGGAGGCCGGGGAGCGGATGGAGGAGTATCTCGGCGCCCGGGAGCATGCCGGCCGGAAGCGGCTCGCAGGTCGTCGCCACCACCTGGGCGCCGCCGGTCGTGTGGAGCGCGTCGATGAGGCGCTCCATGTAGCGCTCGATGCCGGTCCGGCGACGCGCGAGACGGCGGACGTTCACCGTGACGACCGGCGCCGACCGCGTGCCGGCCGTCACCGAGCCGAGGTCGCGGCGCTCCGGCCACCCGCCGCCACGAGCGGCGGCGGCGGCAGACTCGCCACGGCGAGCACCTCATGAGCCAGCCGGCCCACCACGGCCAGCCCCAGGCAGATCACCGCGTAGAAGGCGGCTTGCCGGAAGTTGAGCGGGATCCAGGCCCACTCCCCTTCGATATGCATGGCACTGAGCCAGAGCGAAATGATCGTGAGGCCGTACGCCAGGCCACGGGCTCGCCGGTCCAGCCACGCCGACACTCGGCCCCACAGCCACACCAGCATGAGCGGGACCACGAAGAACCCGACCACGCCGAAGGCCATCACCCCATTGCTGAACGCCGTATCCAGGTAGTCCGCCAGCATGTCCTCGCCGGCACCGGCCGGCCAGCCCAGCCGCTGCTCGAGGATCTCCGTGTATACGTCGCGCACTACCGCTTCCTTCCCCGGGAACACCGCACGCGGGATGGCGTTCAGGACGGCCATCGGGACGATGGTGGCGTCGTGCGCCTTGCCGCCTGAGTTGACCACCATGGCCGTCGCGAAATCCGTCAGGTCGGCCCGCCGATTGACCGCGCCGATGGCGAGGCGGAGGCCCGTGTCCTCCGGCACGTTGAACCGGCCGATGAGCAGCGTGAGCTGCACGCCCAGCAGCGACAGCATCGGCATGACGAGCCAGAGAGTCTGCAGCAGCCGCTCCGCGCGGCGGCGCGACACCACCTCCGCGACGAGCGCGAGGGAAATGGGGACCGTCAGGAGGATCATCCGTGCCTTCAGGTACAGCAGCACATACGCCATCTGGAGCAGTACACCCATGGCCGCGACGAGGAACATCACCGGGCGGCGTCCCCACGCTCCGCGCCGCATGACGTACATGAGGCCGAACGTCACCGAGAGCGCGCCGAAGACGTCGTTCGCGAGCAGGATCGGGAAATCCCAGTAGCTGCGCACGGCGTTCTCGTTGTACAGGCTGTCGGTATAGATCGATCCGTACCCGAGCCGGTGCAGCACGAGCTTGCACGCGATCGATCCGAATACCGAGGTGATCATCAGTCGCCCGATATCGGCCCAATGCGCGCTCACCCAGGCCTGCATCCGCGCGGTGGTGGGGCCGCGCTGCCGGCCGAGGACCATCCCGCAGGCGAAGAGCACCACCGCCGCCGCCACCGATCCCGCGAACTGCGCACCCAGGCTCAATTCGAATTGCGGATACAGCAGGATGGGCGAGAAGTACCGGATCCCCGAAAGCGTGAAGTAGAAATGGAGGACCACCAGGAACGCCAGCGGCGCGGAGCCGAGAAACGAAAGCGACCGACGCCTGGCGACCCAGATGAGATGGGCGTTGATGGCGCCCGCCAGCGCGAGGTGGGCCAGCGTGAAGCCCCATTCGGCCGCCGTGGCCTGGAGGTGGTTGGTGAGCCAGCCGACGAGCCCCCCGTAGACCACCAGACTGAGGGCGAAGAAGCTCACCGCCGTACCACCGCGACCGGGCGGGCCCGCGAGCCCACGCCGAGCTCCGGCTCGAGCTCGACGCAGACACGCTCCACGACGCGACCCAGCGGGAGACGTGTCAGGCGCGCGACGGCCTCCGCCCGGCGCCGCGAGTATTCGCTGCGCCGCGCATCCAGCTCGGCGAGGGTGCCGTTGAGCCCATCCGGATGGTCGCAGTACGGGCGCGCGCCGGTCTCGTCGAACGCCCGCATGTGAATGTACCGTTGGAAATCCCGCACCAGTTGCACCTCGTGCGGGGCCGCACGCGGCACGGCGTCCATCCACCGGAGCTGCAGCGCCGGCGTATCGAAGATGCATGCCTCGAGCAGCGCGGTGGTGCCCCAGCTGCTCACCACGAACCGGGCTTCGTCCAGCAGGCTGGCCATGTGCCGGATGGCCTCGGTGTCGAGCGCCTCCGGGTGAGTGTCCTCGTGCGTCAGGTCCGGCGAAGGATCGAGGAGGACCCCGCGTGCCCTGAGCGCGTCGTACGCCTCCCGGGCCCCCTGCGGATGCGGGCGGAGGACGACCCTGAGATCGCGGTATGGCCCGCCCGCGAGCTGGTCGAGCATGGTGATGACGTCCTCGACATCGTAACGCGCCGTCCGAGCCCCGCACACGTAGGCGAGGAACTGCTCCGTCGCGCCGAGGCCCACCCGCTTCCGCATGGCGGCGATCTCGTCCCCATTCGGCGGTTCGGCATAGAAGCGGAACTGGAGCGGCCCCACCACGCCGATGCGCTCGGCGGGGAACTGGTGCACCTCTACGGCCTGCCGGCGCATCTCCTCACTCCATACCAGGAGTCGATCCGGCCGCCGGCACATGGGGCCGCGAGAGTAGAGATTGTCCCAGCTCAGCACGACGCAGACGCTGGGCACGCCCCGCCGGGCCGCCTCGTCGAGCACGAAGTGGTCGAGCCAGTAATGGCCCGGCGAGGCCACCAGCACCACCGCGGGCCTGGTGCGATCGAACGCCTCCCGGATCTCGCGCCGCGGCGGCCGGTACCATGCCGACATCTGGCGCAGTCGCCGCCGCCGGCCGGAGCCCCGGGGTGCCAGGCCCAGGAGCACGCGCGCTACCGCCCCCTGCGGCGAGCGCCGCCGGCTGAGCTCGAGGTTCTGGAGGCTGCCATCCGGGTACTCGAGCGCGAAACCCGTCAGGTGAATACTCTTGAGCGCCCGATCCAACGCCGTCACCCCCGGCAGGGCGGGGACGCCATTGGCGCCGGGTACCGCGGTCACCGGATGGTTGCGGAACGAGCGGCCATCCGCGTCGGTGAACTCGGGCTCTCGATACGGTGAGATGAAGTGCACCCTCACACCTTCGCGGCGCTCCAGCTCGCCCGACAGGCCGGTCGGCACGAAGTTCCGGAGTACCAGCGGAAACGGGGCCGAGGCGAGCACCGTGCCTTCACGCATCGGCCGCCACCTCGTCCCCGGCCAGCAGCGCCAGGAAGGTCCGGCCCGCCGGAAGCTCCCGCAGCGTCTTCCACGCACCGGCCGAGGCGAGGGCAGCCGCGTCGTAGCTGCCGGTCGCGACGGCGATCGTCTTCGCGCCGATGGCCGCCCCGCAGCGCACGTCATGCGGGGTGTCTCCCACCACGAACGTGCGCGCCGGATCCCCGTCCCATCCCCCGGCGACCGCCCCCTCGAACGCCGCACGTGCAATGGCGTCCCGGTCGAGGGGGCCGTCGGAGAAGGACCCGCCCTCGAAGAATTCCGCCAGCCCATAGTGGCGCAGCTTGGCGTCCGCGCCTCGGCGCGTGTTCCCCGTCAGCAGCATCGAATGCGCCCCCGGCGCTTGCGCCAGGGCCGTCAGGATCTCCCGCACGTTGGGCAGGACCCGCCCCGGCCGGCGTGGGAGCACGACGGGCAGCCGCTCCTCGTACGCGGTCACGAGCCGCC
Source organism: Gemmatimonadales bacterium (assembly GCA_035699205.1). Classification (GTDB taxonomy): domain Bacteria; phylum Gemmatimonadota; class Gemmatimonadetes; order Gemmatimonadales; family GWC2-71-9; genus CAVVWJ01. The sequence goes on along the minus strand of DASSBA010000025.1, from coordinate 35,386 downwards.
GGACGGCCGCCTCGTCCGGATCCGGCTCGTCCGCGTACTCCGCCAGCAGCCTTCGCGCGATGCCGAAGTCCGGGATGCCGGCCGTGTCGAAGCTCGCGAGCCGGGCCTCGATGCCGGCGACGGTTCTCAACGCGTCTTCCCACGCGAAAATTCCGGCCCTCCCGGTGGTGAGCAGGGTGCCGTCGATGTCCCAGAACACCAGCATCAGGCGGCGGACCCGGCGGTGAGGACCGCCGCGACGGCCTCCGCGAGGCTGTCGGCGTCGAGCCGGTGCGCGCGGAGGACTTCGTCGTTCTGGCCGCAGGCCGGGAGGTCGCGCACCCCGAACCGGCGGACCGTCACGGGGTGGCTCAGGCCGAGCCGGGCGATCCGGCCCGCCAGCATCGCGCCCTGCCCGCCGTCGACGTAGTGATCGTCCAGCGTAAAGACGAGCGTGATGCCCGACAGTGCCTCCGCCAGCCAGTCGTCGTCCACCAGATTGAGCCATGGGAGGTTCACCACGCGCAACCCGATGTCCATCCGCTCGCGGAGCCGCCCCGCGGCGTGCCAGGCCTGCGACAGCATCACCGGGCCGTACGCGAACAGGACCGCGTCCCCGCCCGGCGTCAGCGCCACTCCCCGTCCCCGCTCGAGCCGGTAGCTCGAGGGCAGCTCGAACGGCACCGGGCACGGCACGGAGACCAGCCGGAGGTACGCGCTCGGTCCGCCCGGATCAAGGGCGTACGCCACGGCCAGGGCCACCTCGTCCTCACAGGACGGCTCGATCATCTCGAGGCCCGGCGTGCCACCGAGCGCCGCGATGTCGCGAACCGACTGGTGTGAGTGTCCCGGGCCGCCCGGCAGCAGCCCGGCCAGCGAGCCCACATATACGATCTTCGTGCGCTCGGTCGCGTTGTTGTAGATCTGCTCGTTCGCGCGGGTCGAGAGAAAGCAGGCGAACGAGTGCACCACGGGCAGGTACCCGCTGAGGGCCAGGCCGCCGGCCTGGGAGACCATGTCCTGCTCGGCGATGCCGCACTCGATGAACCGCTCCGGGAAGCGCTCGGAAAACGGGATCAATCCGGTGTCCAGCACCAGATCGGCGTCGAGCGCCACGACTCGAGGGTTGGCGGCGGCCTCGGCCACGAGGGCGCGCGAGTAGGCCGGGATGAGACGCTGGGCATCCTGAAGCGCCGGCCGCGGCGGCCGGGGCCGCTCCTCGAGCGCGAGCGGCGGGGCGCCGGCGCGCGCGAGCATTCCGTTGGCCGAGGCGATCAGCTCGGCGGCGGCTCGCGCGTAGGCGGCATCATCGGGAGCGCCGCTGTGGAACCGATAGAACTTCTCCCCCGTCGCCATCGCGGTGTGCTCCATGAACGAGACGCCACGACCCTTGATCGTGTCTGCGAGGAGCACCTTGGGCCGATCGGTCACCAGTCGCAGCCGATCGAAGGTGGCGCCCAGCGCGACCAGGTCATGCCCGTCGCAGCGCACGCAGTGCCAGCCGAATGCGGCGAATTTCGCCGGCAGGTCGCCCAGGTCGCTCACCGAGGAGACGAGGGTGTCGGACTGGACCTTGTTGTGATCCACGATCACCGTGATCTCCCCCATGCGGTCTCTCGCCGCGGACGCCAACGATTCCCACAGCTGGCCCTCCTGCAGCTCCCCGTCGCCGGTCATGACGAAGACCCGTGCATCCCGGCCCGCAAGGCGATCGGCCCGCACCATACCCTTGGCCTTGGAGATCCCCATCCCGAGCGGCCCCGTGTTGGTGACGATGCCGGGGGTGGCGACGTCCGGATGGCCCGGGAGCCCGCCGAGCCGCCGGAGCGTATGCACGCTCTCGAACGGGAGCAGGCCCAGCCCGATCAACACGGCGTACAGGCCGGGCACGTCATGCCCTTTGGAGGAGAAGAACCGGTCCTGCATTCCCGCTCCCCGGCGCATCTCCTGCAGGTGCAGCCAGGCCACGATGTCGAGGCTGCTGAAGCTGCTCCCGATGTGCCCCGAGCCCGCCCGCGCGATCATGTACAGCGTATTGATGCGGCAGAGGGTGGCGAAGAGCGCGACACGGGCGGCCGGTTCGGCAGGCAGCGTCCGCGCGCGGTCGAGCTCTTCGATCGGAACCAGGTGCAGCGTGCTCATCGAGAGTGCGCTCCGGCGGACGAGCGGCTCCACGGCCGGGCCGCCACGTGCGGCAGCGTGCCGTGCCCCGCCTCGAGGAGGTGCTCGGCATACCACCAGTCTCTCGCATCGTTCACGTCGAATCCCTCGTGACCCCGGGTGAGAAACGGGTGGATGGCGGTCCCCGCGATCGACTCCTTTTCCCGCACGGTGCGGGACCAGGCGATCTCGAGGCTGGCGTTCTGAATGTACACCTCGGGAAGGGCCTGGTACGGCATGCTGTGCCAGGGCGGCGAGCTGGGTCCGTCGCGGAGCAGCGGCACGATCCGGCCGCCCGTCATGACCCACATCTTCCCCGGATGCTGGCGGCACCGCTCGACGGCCCGCAGCGAGTCGATCCCCTCGGCCGCCGTGAACTCCGCCCAGGCGCGGCGGATGGTGTCCGCCTGGCGGAACGGGCTCGTGGGCCGCAGGATGCTGAAGCTCTCCCAGGCGCGTCCCACGCGCGCGAGCGAGTCGAGCGCGTGGCGCACCCACTCGATGTCGGGGGAGAGGTCGGCGGCCAGGGGAGCGGGGCGGAGGAACGGCGTCTCGGCGCCGTAGTGGCGGGCGATCTCCGCGATCTCCGCCGAGTCGGTGGAGACGATGACCGCGGTGAACACCCCACTCTCGATGGCCGCGGATATCGTATAGGCCACGAGGGGGTGCCCGGCGAGCGGCCGGACGTTCTTCGCCGGGACCCGCTTCGATCCCGACCGGGCCGGCACCAGCGCGACGCAGGCCGGAGGCCCTGGGTCAGACGGCACGCGGATCGTGGTTGACGTACACCGTTTTCCACTCGGAGTAGACGTCGAGCGCCTCGGTGCCCGCCTCGCGCCAGCCGGTGCCGGAATCGCCCAGGCCGCCGAACGGCAGGTGCGGCTCGCTGCCGTAGGTCGCCCCGTTGACGACCGCCACCCCCGAGCGGATCCGGTTCAGGAACGTCATTGCCCGATGGATGCTGGCGGTGTGAATCGAGGCGGTGAGTCCGTACGGCGAATCATGCGCCAGGCGGAGGGCCGCGTCGAAGTCCGCCACCCGGTACAACACCGAAATGGGGCCGAACAGCTCGGTGCGGGAGATGTCGGCCTCGGGGGCCGCGTTCTCCAGCAGGGTTGGTTCCAGGAAGTACCCGCCGTCGTACCCGGCGCCGGTCAGACGCCGCCCACCCGCGATGACCCGGACGCCGGCGTGCCGGGCAGCCTCGACGGCGGCGCACATCGCGTCGAGCTGTTCCGCGTTGATCACCGGGCCGAAGTCGTCGCCGTCCGCGCTGCCCACCCGGAGACGCGACACGCGCGCGAGCAGGCGTTCGCGGAACCGCTCGTACACCGCGTCGAACACGATGATCCGGCTGCCGGCCGCGCAGCGCTGGCCGGCATTGCTGAACGCCGAGAGCACGGCGGCCTCGACCGCCCGGTCGAGGTCGGCGTCGTCGCACACGATGAGGGGATTCTTCCCGCCGAGCTCGAGGCAGACTTTGGCGAGCCTGGCGCCCGCGGTCCTGGCGATGTACCGGCCGACCGCGGCGGAGCCGGTGAAGCTGACCAGGTCGACGTCGGCCGACTCGACCAGCGGCGCCCCCGCTTCCTCACCGAACCCGTGGATCACGTTGAGGACGCCGGCCGGGAGGCCCGCGTCCGCGGCGATGCGAGCGAACGCCCAGGCGCTGAGCGGCGTGTCTTCCGACGCCTTGAGGATCGCGGCATTCCCGCAGAGCAGCGCGGGAAAGACCTTCCAGGCCACGTTGGCGATGGGGGTGTTGGCGGCGATGATCAGCCCCGCCACCCCGATGGGCTGGCGGACCGTGAGCGCCGTCTTGTCGGGAATCGCGCTGGTGGTCGTCCGACCGTAGTACCGCCGCCCCTCCCCGGCCACGAACATCCCCATCTCGACGGCGGCGGTCGTCTCTCCCCGGGCGTCCTTGAGGGACTTTCCGGTCTCGAGGGCCACCAACCGGGCCACGTCGTCGAGGCGCTCGCGGAGGGCGAGGGCGATGGCGCGCAGCACATCGCCCCGGCTCGTCACCGTGGCGTCGGCCCACGCGGGCTGGGCACACCGGGCGGCCGCGACCGCGCCGCGGACGTCCGCCGCGCGCGAGCGGGCCACCGACACCAGCGGACGCCCGGTCGCGGGGGCGCGCTTGTCGAACCGCTCGCCCGCCAGCGCGTCCACTTCGTGCCCGGCGACGACGTTGAGAACGATCGCGGGAAGATTCAGATCTGTCATCGCCGGCCGGACATCGCGGGGGCCCTCACCAGGCAGTGAATCCGCCGTCGACCCGCAATTCGACGCCGGTGACGTAGGAGGAGGCATCGGACGCGAGGAATATAAGTGCGCCCCCCAGGTCCCCGGGGCCGGCCATCCGGCCCAAGGGCACACGGGCGATGAACTTGCGCTTGAACTCCGGGTCCTGCCCTCCCTCCACTCCCCCCGGGGAGAGCACGTTGACCCGCACGCCGCTGGGTCCCCAGTGCGTCGCGAGGTACCGGGTCAGGTTGACCAGTCCGGCCTTCGACGCGCCATAGGCCGGCGGCTTGAGGAACGGCGGGTCCGCCGGGAGGTGATCGTAGAACCGGCGGTCGGGCGACACCGAGGCGTAGAGGGAGCCGATGTTCACGATCGAGCCGCGCCCGGCGCGTACCATGGCGGCACCGAAAACCTGGGCCGCCTGAAACGCCCCGGCGAGGTTCACGTCCACCGTGCCGCGAAAGGCGTCGAGGGGTACATCCTCGATCCGGTAGGTGGCGGCGGGCCCGGGAGGCTGGTCGATCCCCGCGTTGTTCACCAGGATGCTGGGGACCCGGGCGTCCCGCTCGCACCGGTCGCGCGCGGCCTCCAGCGACGCCCGGTCGAGCACATCGCCCGCGAGCGACACGAGACGCGCTCCGGCGCGGCGCTGGAGGTCGGCGAACGCCGGCGAGGGCGTGGCACCCGGGAGGTCGAGCGCGAACACCCCGGCGCCGGCCTCCAGGAGCGCTTCGCACCAGACCGGCCCCAATCGCCCGAGCGCGCCGGTCACCACCGCCACGCGCCCGTCCAGCGGACCGCTCATTCCGCCTCGCCCTGGGCCAGTATCTCGAAGGTGATCGGATCGTCCGGCTGGAGCGGCTGCGTCAGGGTCCGGCCCAGCACCTGGTCGAGGAGATAGGGAGGCAGGCCGTCTCCCGGCGACCGCATCGCCACGTCGGCGGCGGTGAGGACGTGCCCGGCGCCCAGGGGTCCCGCCGCCACCAGCTTCTTCCCCATCTTGACCAGCGGGCGCTGCTCCGCCGGGAGGGGGCATTTGATCCCGGTCCCGAGCGCCTCGCGGGTGCGGCGGAGGTCGCGCACCAGCTTGCGCATCCCGATCGGCTCGAGCGAGAAGGCGTGGTCGGTGCCTTTCCAGGTGTGGTTGAGCGTGAAGTGCTTCTCGATGATTCTCGCCCCGAGCACGTAGGCGGCCACCGCCATGGCGATGCCGTTTTCGTGATCCGACAGGCCGATGACCAGCTCGGGATAGGCGGCCCGGAGGGTCGCGATGACCCTCAGGTTCAACTCTTCGGGTGATGCCGGGTACGCGGCGGTGCACTGGAGGAAGGCGAGCTGCGGATTGATCGGCGCGATGGTGTCGTAGGCGCGGGCGATGTCCTCCGCCGTCGCGCCGCCGGTGCTGACGATCATCGGCTTGCCGAATCCGGCGACGTGGCGGAGCAGTGGCGTCGTCTTGAGGTCGCCGGACGCGATCTTGTAGGCGGGCACGTCCAGCCGGACCATGAAGTCGGCGCTCGGGATGTCGAACACCGTCGCGAAGAACGTGACCCCGACGTCGCGGGCGAACCGCTGCAGCTCCTGGTACTCGTCACGGCCGAACTCGAGCGCCTCCCGGTGCTCCCCATAGGTCGCGCCGAAGCTGTTCTCGTTGTCGTAGGGCTTGTCGTACATCGCCCGGGTGTAGAGCGAGCGGTTGTCCCGCTTCTGCAGCTTCACCGCGTCGACGCCGCACTCCTTGGCCACGCGGAAGAGCTCCTTGCATTTGTCGAGATCGCCCTGGTGGTTGTGGCCCACCTCGGCGATCACGTAGCAGTCGGAGTCGTCGGTGAGGCGGACGCCGTCGATCGCGAGAGATCGCATGGGTTCCCGAGGTCGAGGTGGACGGGCAGTGGGAGACGACACGGTCATGCCACCGGCTTCCGGGCGATAGCGATCGCGACACCTTCCACCGGAAAATCCGTGTCGTGGCTCGGGTGCCGATGCCTCGCGATCTCCTGCGCGGTGCATTCCTGCCAGGTGGCGTAGCGCCCGAGCTTGCGGAAATACCGGATCTGACCCGGTACCGGAAGCAGGGCCGCGACGCGGTCGGGAGCATAGATCCTGTAGCCGCGCTGCTCCGATCCCTCCCCGGCGGGCACCGAGAGGAACAGGCGCCCGCCCGGCCGCACCTTCTCCCACAAGTGGGTGACGGCCACGGCGTCCCCGTGCGGAGCACGAGGATCGCCATAGTCGCCGAGCCCCACATGCTCGATGGTCGAGATGGAATACACCAGATCGAAATCGCTGGGAAGCGTCGTGATCGGCTGCAGGATATCGTGCTGCAGCACGTGCAACCGCTCATGCTGAAAGGGGTATCGCCGCTGGTCCAGCACGGTGACGTCGACGCCGAGACTGGCGAGGGCCAGCGGCAGGGTGGATTCGAAGCCACCGAAATCGAGGGTCTTCCGTACGGATGCGTCCATCTCGCGGAGCAACAGCGCGTTCTCGATCAGTTGCTCCGAGACCACGACCGCGGGCCGGCTGCGGCCCAGCGCGGCGGCCCGCAGCGAGCTCACCCGGGTCCAGAGTCGCCGGATCACCCGCTCTCGAAGGGTCGGCGAATCGAAGTCCGCCAGTATGATCTTGTTCCGGGTATGTAGCACGGCGTCGTGCGCCTGCCCAGCGCGGAGGCTCTCAGGAAGGTACCGCTCGCTCGACATGTCCCTCCAGCGTGTGAAATGTCCGCCCAATCCGAGACTCCGAGCGGCGAGAAACCTAGCCGCCGGAGGCGGCCCGCGCTACGGCGGCGGCGTCCTCTCCCACGAGGCGAAACCGGCGGATTTCCCCCGCGATCAGGCCCCTGAATTCCCGGTTGAGCCGAGCGAGCCCACACAGATACACCAGCGCCACCAGGAGCCCGCCGAACGCGCCGACCAGCGGGCTCCAGTGGCTCGTATAGCGCACCACCAGCGCCAGCGCGACCGCGAGTATCCCGCCGGCGACCGCCGGCCGCCAGATGATCTCGAGCACCTCCCCCATCCCGAGGCCGGTCAGGCGCCGGCCGATCATGAATATCACGGGCAGTGCGGCAAGATGCGCCAGGGCGTAGGCGAGGGTGACGCCGGAGAGTCCCCAGCGCGCACCGATCCACAGTGCGATGGCCGTCAGCACCGTCAGGCCCACCGACCACCAGACGAGCCAGCCGGGGCGGCCGAGTCCCTTCATGATCTGCCCCACCAGGGCCATGAGCGCCTGCCCGAGCGCGGCAATCGTGAGGATCTGCACGATCGGAATCGCATCGTGCCAGCGCGGGCCCAGAATCGGCATGATCGTCGGCGCCAGAACGGCGACCGCGACCAGCGCCGGGAGCACCAGGTTGAGGGTGCCGACGAGCACCGCGCGATAGACCGCGCGAACCGCGCCTGAATCCGCCTGCAGTCGCGCGACTTTCGGGAACAGATAAGCACCCAGCGCGCCGACGAACGTCGTCACCGGGTAGATCACTATTCGAAACGCGAGGGTGTACAACCCCAGAGCCCGGACCCCGAGCACCGGGCCGATGATCAGCCGGTCGGTATTCTGGGCGAGCGCCTTGAACAGGTTGAACGTGAGCATCCGCGAACTGTACGGCCACAGCTCGACGGCTGCCCGGCGCGAAATCTCGAATCGGCGGGGACGCCAATGGGTCAGGCGCCACAGCAGCACGGTCTGGAGCAGAGCGCTCACCAGCGTCATCACGACGAGACTCCATACCCCGTAGCCGGCCACCGCCAGGGCGACTCCGATGGAACCGCCGACGATGTTCGCGGTCAGGTCGCGCACAGCCAGCGCGCGGAACCGGAGCTCGCGCTGAGCCAGCGCCGCCTGCGTGAGTCCGAACGCGCGCACCAGGAATCCCAGAGAGAGCAGCGCCATGACGGGCTGCAGCGCGGGAGTCCCGAAGTAGGCCGCGGCGGGCCAGGAGAGCGCGACGCCCAGGACGGTCAACGCGGTTCCGACGGCGACGTTGATTCCGAACGTCGAGGTCAGGTGATCCTCTCGAAGCTGCTCCCGCTGGATCAGGGCGGCCCCGAGACCGCTCTCACAGAAGGCGTTCAGGATGGCCAGCCAGGCGCCGGCCATTCCGATGAGGCCGAAATCGCCGGGGGGCAGCAGGGCCGCGAGCACGAAGAACACGATCATCGTGGCGACCTGGCCGCCCACCTGTTGGATCATCGCCCAGATCATCGGAGGCCCGCCACTTCCCGGAAGAGCGCCTCGAGGTCGGCATTGGTGCGTTCCCCATCGAACAGCTCGGCCACCCGCGCCCTTCCCCGGCGACCGAAATCGGCGAGGCGCTGCCGATCCTCCAGCAGCGTCAGGACCGCTTCGACGAGGGCCCCGGGATCGGCCGGAGCAACGAGCAGTCCGGTCACGCCGTCCTCGACGTACTCGGGAATTCCACCGATTCGCGTGGCCACCACCGGTTTCCCCGCGGCCATCGCCTCGGCCGACGCGAGACTCCCACAGGCTCGTGCCCCCACTGTCGGTGCCACGACCAGGGTTGCCGCGGCGTAGTAGCCGGGCAGCTCGCTCTCCGGCACGTCCACGGCCACCGCGACGCGGTGTGGCCATCGAGCCATCGCCGCCTTCGCGGCGCCGTCGAGCTCCCCGGCGCCGCCCGCGATCAGGACGTGGGTGGCCGGACGGCGGCTGAGCAGCGCCGGAATGCCGTCGATCAGGACGTGCAGCCCCATGTCTCTCACCAGACGGCCGACGTAGAGGACCACGTCTGCCGACGGAGGGATACCGAAACGGGCGCGTACCGGGTCGCCACCGGAGGCGAGTGCGAACCGTTCGCGATCGATGCCGTAGTGGAGGACTCGCACGTCGCGCGTGATGCCCACCTGGCGATAGCTCTCGGCGCAATGCCGGGTGAGCGACGTCAGCACCGTCGCCACCGTCGTGACGTGACGGACCAGGGGCAGTTGCCGCTCGATCGCCGCGCGGTGGCTGTAGATCTCGCCCAGGTTGGTGACGACGAGCGGGAGCCCGTACATCTCGGCCGCGATCGCACCGACCGGTGCGCCGAGCAGGAGGTTGTACGCGCTGATCACGCGGATGTCGTGGGCTTCGATGATCCGGGCGGCCAGGCTCACGCGGGTCATCGTTCTGAACCAGGCCCCGGGCGGAAGCATTCGCGCAGCCGCGAGCGCCGGCCGGCCACGACCGGACACCGTCGTGCGCGCGAGAAACCGGCCGGTCCCGAGCCGGCGCGGCAGCATGGGGCGGGGATCCTTGTACACGGTGAAGCCCTGGCCCTGAAGGATCCCGCTCGTTCCACCGGACAACACGTGGACGTCCCAACCGCGGCGCACGAGGTGGGGAACGAGGTCTTCGAGATGCTTGGGAACCCCCCCGAACGGCGGAGGGTAGTTCCCGATCAGGAGAATCCCGGGCCGGGCCGCGTCTGGCACGATCTAATTCAGCGCAATCGATGCGATGCCGGGCTCATCACCCCTGGAGCTCCGCGCGCCGGCGGTCACCGATGAAACCTCCAGCCCAGCAGGTCGACATAGTGGCTCGCCTGGTTCATGAAGGCCGGGTGCCGGAATCACGGTCATGGCAAGCAATCTACACGGCCCCGGGAGCTCGCTCCCCATACTGCCGACGCAGCCACTCCCGATAGCTGCCGTCCATGACCGCCCGCCACCATGGCTCATTCCCGATATACCAGGCCAGGGTCTTGCGGAGGCCGCTTTCGAAGCTCTCCAGAGGGTACACGCCGAGCCCGCGCTCGAGCTTGCTCGCGTCAATGGCGTAGCGTCGGTCGTGCCCGGGTCGGTCCGGCACGAAGGTGATGAGCTCTCCGGTCGGGTGGCCGGCCGCGGCCGGCGTGCGGGGGAACCGGCGGCCCAGGGCAGGGTCCGCGGCGAAGGCCTCATCCACGAGGCCGCAGATGACCTGGACGATGTCGATGTTCCGCCATTCGTTCCGCCCACCGACATTGTACCTCTCCCCCACACTTCCCTGGAGAATGACCCGCTCCACGGCCCGGCAGTGGTCTTCGACGTACAACCAGTCGCGCACGTTGAGCCCGTCGCCGTAGACCGGAAGCGGCTTGCCCTCGAGTGCGTTCACCAGCATGAGCGGGACCAGCTTCTCCGGAAACTGGAAGGGGCCGTAGTTGTTCGAGCAGTTGCTGGTCGTCACCGGGAGGCCGTACGTGTGGTAGTACGCGCGGACCAGATGGTCCGAGGCGGCCTTGCTTGCCGCGTACGGTGAATTGGGGGCGTACGGCGTATCCTCCCGGAACGGCGGGTCGTCCGGGCCGAGCGAGCCGTACACCTCGTCCGTCGACACGTGATGGAAGCGCACGTCGTCCCGGGCAGCGCCCTCGTCCAGCCACACCTGCCGGGCCGCCTTCAGCAGCTCGTGGGTGCCCAGCACGTTCGTGTCAATGAAGGCGTCGGGGCCCTGGATCGAGCGGTCGACGTGCGACTCGGCGGCAAAGTGGACGATGGTCGTGATCCCGTGCTCCCGGAGCACCCGCCCGGCCAGCCCGGACGCACGGATGTCCCCGTGCAGGAACGTCAGCTCCGGGCAGGCACGGACGTCCTCGAGGCTGGCGAGGTTGCCGGCGTACGTGAGGGCGTCGAGTACCACGACGGGCTCGCCCGGATGCTGCGCCAGCCAGTGGTGGACGAAGTTGGCGCCGATGAAACCCGCACCACCGGTGACGAGCAACCTACGCATCCGCGAGCCCTCGAAGCATCGTCCGCAGGTTGACCCGCCAGTGGGTGGCGGGGAGGTCCAGCGCGGACCGGGTAGCGCTCGTATCCAGCACGCTGTACGGCGGCCGGGGCGCCCGGCTGGGATACTCCTCCGTCCGCAGCGGGCGGATCGGTACCGCGCGATCCAGCAGGCCGAGTCCGAGCGCCTCCTCCTGAATGGCGAGCGCGAAGTCGTACCAGCTCGCCACGCCCGCCTCGGTCCAGTGGTGGATGCCCCGGAGCTCCGGCCGCCCCGCCGCCGTCCAGAGCGTCTGCGCGAGCGAGTGCGCCCAGGTGGGCGTCCCGATCTGATCGCTCACCACGCCGACCTCGTCGCGCTCGCGCATGCGGCGGAGCATCGTCCGCACGAAGTTATGTCCGTGCGCGGAGTACACCCAGGCGGTACGCACGACGAGCGCGCCGCCGCCGGTCAGTCGGAGCGCTTCGCGCTCGCCCGCCAGCTTGGTGCGGCCGTACACCCCCAGCGGATTGGGCTGATCGCCCGGCGCGTACGGACGGCCCTGGGTGCCGTCGAACACGAAATCGGTCGAGATGTGGATCAGCCGGGCGCCGACTCGCCCCGCCGCGCTGGCCACGTGCGCCGCGCCGCCCGCGTTGACCGCCTCGGCGCGATCCGGCTCGCCTTCGGCCGCGTCCACTGCCGTGTAGGCGGCGGCATTGAATACCACCGCCGGCCGCTCCCGCTCCATCGCGCGGTCGACCAGCTCGGGCCGAGTGACGTCCAGGTCCCCGGATTCACGGGGCACGACGCGCCACCCCGCGGGAGCGGTGGCCTGGAGCTCGATCCCCAGCTGCCCTCCCGCGCCGGTGATCAGCACCGTGGGGTCGGGCCGGCCCGTCATGGGTAGCTCGGGGCGTCCCGGAACGCAGGCCCGGCGGCGTCCTTGGGCGAGAGGAGCGGCGGCCGCCCGCCGACCAGCGGCCACGCGATTCCCACCTCGACGTCGTCCCAACGCAGCGTCCGCTCGTGCTCGGCCGCGTAGTAGTCGGTGCACTTGTACATGACGTCTGCGGACTCGCTGGTCACGTAGAATCCGTGGGCGAAGCCGGGCGGCACCCACAACTGTCGCTGGTTCTCGTCCGAGAGCACTACGCCCGCCCAGCGGCCGAAGGTGGGGGATGCGTGCCGGAGGTCCACCGCGACGTCGAAGATCTCGCCGTTCACCACGGTCACCAGTTTGCCCTGAGGCCGGATCACCTGGTAATGGAGTCCCCGCAGCGTGCCGCGCACCGAACGGCTGTAATTGTCCTGCACGAAGGGCAGCCCGATGCCCGCCGCGCCGTAGCGAGTGGCGTGCCAGGTCTCGAGGAAGAACCCTCGCGTGTCGCTGTGCACCGCGGGCTCGAGCAGGAGGATGTCGCGAATATCGGTCGGCGTGACCTTCACCGTCCCGGCTGCTCCTGCAGGAGTTGGAGCAGGTACTGCCCGTAGGATGTCTTGCAGAGCGGGTCCGCCAGTCGTTCCAGCTGTTCGGCGCCGATGTAGCCCATCCGGAAGGCGATCTCCTCGGGGCAGGCCACCTTGAGCCCTTGCCGCTCCTCGATGGTCCGGATGAAAGTCCCCGCCTGAAGGAGCGACTCGTGGGTGCCGGTATCCAGCCAGGCAGTGCCGCGCCGGAGGACCTCGACCTCGAGCGCGCCCATCGCAAGGTAGCGGGCGTTCACGTCGGTGATCTCGAGCTCTCCGCGGCCCGAGGGCCGGATCTCGCGGGCGATGTCAACCACCTGGTTGTCGTAGAAATAGAGTCCGGTCACGGCATACGGGGAACGCGGCCTGGCGGGCTTCTCCTCGATCCCCACCGGCCTGCCTGACCTATCGAACTCGATCACGCCATAGGCCGAAGGGTTTTGCACGTGGTAGCCGAAGATGGTGGCACCGTCGGCCCGCCCCGCGGCGCGCTCCAGGGTCCGGCTCAGGTCGTGTCCGTAGAAGATGTTGTCCCCCAGGACCAGGCAGCTCGCGTCTCCGCCGATGAAGTCGCGGCCCAGGATGAACGCCTGCGCCAGTCCGTCGGGCGAGGGCTGCACCACGTAATGGAACGACAATCCCCACTGGGCGCCGTTGCCGAGCAGGCGTTCGAAGGCCGGCAGGTCATTGGCCGTCGAGATGACGAGGATGTCCCGCACGCCCCCGAGCATGAGGGTTGAAAGCGGGTAGTAGATCATTGGCTTGTCGTAGACCGGCAGGAGCTGCTTGCAGACGGCGCGCGTCACCGGATGCAGCCGCGTCCCCGACCCGCCGGCAAGGATGATTCCCTTGCGCCCGCGGGGACGGCCGTATCCCACCGCTCAAACCTCCAGCGGCAGCGCCACCCGCCGCCCATCCCGCGCCGAGATATACGTCGCGATCAGCACCTCGAGCGAGTGCAGCCCTTCCCGGCCATCCGTGTCCGGGACCGCCTCCCCCCGCAGCGACTGGATCACGTTGTCGTAGTAGAGGGGATGCCCGAAGCCGTAGACCGAGGTGGTCTCGTAGCTCGCCTGCTCCACCAGGGCGTCGTCCGGGTCGGCGTCGGCAAAGCACCAGTGCTCGATCTTGTTCACCGCCACCCCGCCGACCCGGATCGTCCCCTGCTCCCCGATGATGGTCATCGATCCTTCGAGATTCCTGGGATACGTGAGCATCGTGACGTTCATGCTCCCGAGCGCCCCCGTGCGCCAGCGGATGCTCACCACGCCGGTGTCTTCCACCTGGATGTTCCGGGCCAGGGTCGCGGTGTAGGCCTGGACGCTCTCCACCGGTCCGATCAGCCAGTCCAGCAGATCGACGTAGTGGCTCGCCTGGTTCATGAAGGCCCCGCCGTCGAACTCCCAGGTCCCGCGCCATGCGGCGCTGTCGTAGTAGGACTGCGGCCGGGCCCAGAAGACGTTGATGTTCACCATGTAGATCCGGCCGAACCGTTTCTTCTCGACGGCCCGCTTCACCAGCTGGAGCGTCGCGTTCCGCCGGTTCTGCTTGACCACGAAGAGGTGGACCCCGGCCTCGTCACACGCGTGGACCATCCGTTTCCCGTCCCGCCACCGCGTGGCCATCGGCTTCTCGGTCATGACGTGGCGGCCGGCGGCGGCCACCCGAATCGCTTGATCCGCGTGGAGCCCGCTCGGCGTGGACAGGATGACGATGTCGGCATCGGTCCCCGCCAGCAGCGCGTCGAGACTGCGGAACCCCGGTGCGCCCGTGCGGGCCTCGGCCCGGGCCAGCGCTTCCGGGTCGATGTCGCACACGCCGACCAGCTCCGCCCGGTCGCGGTGTCGCTCGAGCGCGTCGAAGTGATTGGCCGAGATCCGGCCACAGCCAACCAGGGCGAACCGGATCTTCCGATCCCGGACGAACGGCTTGGTGATGAACATCGGTCTCGGCATGAGTGTGCTCGGGAGCAGCCGGGTAAATGTAAGCAGGAGCGATGCCTGCGAGGAATTGCGCCGTTCGGGACCCGGTCCCAGACTGGGGTCTGGCGAATCCTGGCGATCCTTGCCATATTGTGAATAGTTTCACAAACTAAGGAGACCATCCATGGCGACTGCGACTCCCCCGGCGTCCCCCAAGGTATCCTACCCCGCCGAGGCGGTGAACCGGCTGTTCGCGCCGCCGGAGAGCGAGGTCCCCGCCGACAAGCTCCGCCGCCTGCTCCACCAGGCGCGGGACGCCGGGTCGTACCTGCACACCGCCGGGGCGTACGACGCCTTCACGGCGGCCATCATGACCAGCCTGGGCTTCAAGACACTCTACGGCAGCGGCTGGCAGCTCGCGGCCACCAAGAGCATGTACCCGGACATCGGGATCTACCAGTCGCACCAGATGGTGGAGCTGGTGCTCGAGCTGCGGAAGGGCATCGAGGGCGCCCGGAACACCCGCTGGTACGACTCCGAGGGCAAGGAGCTGATCGACGCCCCGCCCGCGTTCGTGGACATGGAGGCCGGTTTCGGCGGCCCGACGCAGACCTTCACCCTGGCCACGGAGCTCATCCGGGTCGGAGCCGGTGGAGTGCATCTCGAGAACCAGGACCCCTCCAACCGCACCTGCGGCCACATCGTCAACGTCGGCAAACAGAAGCGCAGCAAGGTCCTGGTCACGCGCCAGCAGTGGCTCGCCAAGCTCAAGGCCATCAAGGCCGCGGCGGAGGCGACCGGCATCAACGTCGTGATCATCGCGCGGACCGACTCCATCGACGGCGCGCTCCCTGATCAGGACGCGGGCGGCGTCAAGATGGCCATCGAGGATGCGTGGGAAGCCGCCGAGCTGGGGGTGGACGTGATCTGGCCCGAGTTCAACAACACCGAGCTCGAGCAGCCGCAGGAATTCGCGGAGGGAGTCCGCAAGCACTACCCCAACCAGATGCTCGGGTTCAACCTTTCGCCCTCCCTGTACTTCGGAAAGGCCAAGAAGGCCGGAACGCTGATCACCAACCAGCAGCTCGCCGACCTCGGATTCACCCTGCAGTTCTCGACCCTGTTCAACTTCCGCACGGCCGGGATGGCGCTGGAGAAGGGCCTGCGCAAGTTCCTCAAGAGCGGGATCGATGCGCTGGCCGAGCTTCAGATCGAGGAGGATGGCCAGGAGAGCGCCCCGATCACGAAGATGCACCAGAAGTTCGCCGGAATGAATCGGTGGTTGATTCTGGAGCAGGTGCTGAGCGGGGAGCGTTAACGGCGGGCAGTGTCGAGGAATGGGGTGGGGGAATCGGGGGCGTTCGCCCCGGTTCCCCCACTCCGTTCGAATGCTCGCTAGTTCCGGTGGTAATTCGGTGGCTGCGCCGTGCTGTCACCGGAGCTGTCCGGCGCCATCGGCGGATTGTTCGGGGCGCCATAGTTTCCGCACCCCAGCGCTGCGGCCAGCAGCCCGATCCCGAGCCACGCAGCGCTCGAATGAATACGCATCCGCCCTCCTCGAGTCATCCGGGAGTTGCAACCTCCCGCGTGGAACCGCAGATCCTACGGGGCATTCCCCCCGAGGCTCCGTGATCCCCGTCACCCGGGGCTGATCCGACTCCTCTTACCCTGCCGCCCGCCGCTGCTCGCTCCGCAGCACCACCACTTCAACGCCCTCCCGCTGCAGCTTCTCCACCTGCCACGGGTCGAGTCGGACCTGCAGGTCGAGCGCGCCATCGTGATCGTCGCGGGCCAGGACTTCCCCGTCGCGGTACAGCGCGGCCAGCCGGGCACCATCCGTGACCGGGATCCGGATCCGCACGGTGGGACGGCCCTTTCGCTCCAGCTCCCGCAGCCGCGCCTTGAGCGGGACGATCCCGTCGGTGCGCATAGTGGATGTGGTGATGGCCTCGGGATAGAGCTCGCGCACCCGCCCCGCGAACGCGAGCGGGTCGATCACGGCGTCCATCTTGTTGAACACCGGGACGGTGGGCCGGTCGGCCAGGTCGAGCTCGGCCAGCACCCGCTCCACCACCCGCATCTGGCCTTCCCAGTCGGGATGGCTCGCGTCCACGACGTGGAGCAAGGCATCCGCGCCACGGGCCTCTTCCAGCGTGGCACGGAAACTGGCCACCAGGTGGTGGGGGAGCTTGCGGATGAATCCGACGGTGTCCGTGACCCGGGCTCGCTGTCCCTCGCCCAGGTCCACCTCGCGGGTGAGCGTGTCCAGCGTGGCGAAGAGCCGGTCCTCGACGAAGATCTCGTGCTGCCCGGAGAGCGCCCGCAGGAGGCTCGACTTGCCGGCATTGGTGTAGCCGACCAGCGAGACGCTCAGCATCGGATCGCGGCCGGCACGGAGGTTTTCGCGGTGGCGTTCGACGCCCTTCAGCTTGGCCTTGAGTCCCTGGATCCGCTGGCGGATGATGCGGCGGTCGGTTTCGAGCTGGGTTTCGCCGGGGCCGCGGAGCCCGATACCACCGCGGATGCGCGAAAGGTGGGTCCACATGCGGGTGAGCCGAGGCAGCAGATACTCGAGCTGCGCCAGCTCGACCTGAAGCCTGGCCTCATGGCTCCGGGCGCGGGTGGAGAAGATATCGAGGATGATTTCGGGCCGGTCCATGACCCGGACCTTGAGCTCGCGCTCCAGGTTGGCCCCCTGCACCGGGCTCAGCTCCTCGTCGAAGATCACCAGCGTGGCGCCGGCCTCGGCCACCGCCGCGGCCACCTCCTCGACTTTGCCTTCGCCGATGAGCGTCGCCGAGCTGGGGGCGGCGATCTGCTGCGAGATCCGGCCGACCACTTCGGCGCCGGCCGTATCGACCAGCCGGGTGAGCTCCTCGAGGTGCTCCGTCACATGGCGCGCATCGGACGACCCCTTCCGTGGGGCCGCGACGAGCACGGCGCGTTCGATCGGATCGCGAACCTGAATCAGTGGCTTGATGAAAGCTCCTCGGTGCCGGGCGTCATCGGCCGGCTGGAACCGCCACCCCGGCGGCCCGGGACAGCGGCGCGCGGCCCTGGCGGGTAAACGGCACGGTACGGTTGCCGATCGGCGTTGCCACGGTGAGCTGGCCCTTGAGGGTGTAGGGGATCTCCCCGTAGCCCAGGGCGGCCCGAGCCGCGCCCGCGAGGCCCGCCCAGTTGAACCGGATCGGCAGAGTCAGTTGCGTGGTGTCGCCCTTCTGCACCTGAAAATCGTCGTTGTACTCGAGATCGCCGACGTGCGAATCCTCGACATCGAACCCGACCTGCAGCCGGGTGCCCTGCAGGGTGAACTGGTTGGGATTGTAGATGCCGACCACCAGGTCCATCGTCCCGCCGGTGACCCCCAGCCCGCGCACGACCACACGGTCGAGATGGAGGTCGGGCTCCTTGAAGAGGTCCTGTAACCCCGCACACCCGGCCAGGAGCGCGGTACCCAGGATGCCGCAGGTCAGGCGAAGTGCCACGTGGGCCCGTTCGGTCACCTGGGAAATATAACCCGGGGGTACGGATCGGCTGTGCCGAGCGAAGGCCCTCCACAGCGTCACCGTCACTCTCCGCCCTCTCCGGCCTCTCCGTCCTTTCGAGCCTTCCTCCCCTCCCACCACGCTAACCGCTCCGCCACCCGCTTCTCGTAGCCGAAGGTTCCCGGCCGGTACAGGATCGTGCCGCGAAGCTCGTCCGGCAGGTATTCCTGCGGGAGGTAGGCGTCCGGTGAATCGTGCGCGTAGCGGTATCCCTTCCCGTAGCCCAGCTCCTTCATCAACCCCGTCGGCGCGTTGCGGATGTGGAGCGGCACGGGCGCCGCCGGCGTCTTGCGCGCCGCCTCCAATGCGGCCCCGAGCGCCGCCTTCGCGCTGTTGGACTTGGGTGCGGTGGCCAGGTAGATCGTCATCTCCGCAAGCGGCAGGTATCCTTCCGGCGGCCCCAGCATGTGAAACGCGTCCCGTGCCGCCACCGCCATCAGCAGCGCGTTGGGATCGGCCAGCCCGATGTCCTCCGCCGCCATGGCGATCGCGCGCCGGAACAGCGTCATCGGGTCCTCCCCGCCGTCCAGCATGCGCGCCATCCAGTAGAGTGCGCCCTG
Organism: Gemmatimonadales bacterium; assembly: GCA_035699205.1. Taxonomy (GTDB): domain Bacteria; phylum Gemmatimonadota; class Gemmatimonadetes; order Gemmatimonadales; family GWC2-71-9; genus CAVVWJ01. Next base: position 16,804 of record DASSBA010000025.1, on the reverse strand, counting down.
GGGGTCGCTGCCGCGCAGCGACTTGTGGTAGGCGGAGAGCAGATTGAAGTGCTCCTCGCCCGCCTTGTCGTAGCGCGCAAACCGCTTCTGCATCGCCTCGCGGGCCACTTCGACCGTGATGCGGCCGCCCTCCCCCACGTGCGCCGCGGCGGCCTCGAGCACCGTGAGCGCCCGTCGCGCGTCGCCGTCCGCTTCGACGGCCATGGACCGCAGCGCCTCGTCGTCCAGCGTCAGGCGGTCCGCGGCAAGCCCGCGCTCTTCATCCGCCAGCGCCCGGCGGAGGAGCCGCTCGATGTCCTCCGCCGCCAGCGGCTGCAGCACGAAGACGCGGGTGCGCGAGAGGAGCGCCCCGTTGATCTCGAAGCTCGGATTCTCGGTGGTGGCGCCGATCAGGGTGACGGTGCCGTCCTCGGCCGGCGGCAGCAGGCTGTCCTGCTGGGCCTTGTTGAGCCGGTGGATCTCGTCGATGAAGAGAATGGTCTGTGCCCCGCCGGCGTCGAGCCGCGCGCGCGCGGCGGCCACGATTTCCCGGATCCGGGGCACGCCCTCGGTCACCGCGCTGAACGGGACGAACACCCGCTGCGATGCGCTCGCGATCAGGTGCGCGAGCGTCGTCTTGCCGCTCCCGGGCGGGCCCCAGAAGATCATCGAGCCCGGCACCCCGCGCTCGATCGCCTCACGGAGCGGCTTGCCGGGCGCGAGCAGATGTTCCTGGCCCGCGAACTCCTCCAGCGTGCGCGGCCGCATGCGCGCCGGCAGCGGCCGCGCCGCCCGCGCGCTCGAGGCGAACAGGGATTCCTCGGACGCTTCGCCGCTCCGTTTGCGCACCATTAGCGGACCCACCCTTCCAGCAGCCGCTCCGCCGCGAAAAAGCCCGCGGCGCCGCCGAAGAACGCCAGCGCCGTGAGCCAGCCGCGCCGCGCCTGGAACTGCGGCACCAGGTTCGACGCCGCCACATACAGCGTCACGCCGGCCGAGAGCGCGAGACCGTGGCGCGCGAGCGGACCAACCTGTTCGGTCAGCACCACGCCCAGCACGGTCGCAATGCCGAGCACCGCTGCGGCCCCCAGCGCGCGGCCTCGGCTCTGGCCTCCCGCGACCATCACACTGGCGATCGTCACACCCTCGGGAAGCTTGTGCAGCAGCACCGCCAGGAAGAGGAGTACGCCGAGCTCCCCCGAGACCAGAAAGCCGCTGGCGATGGCCACCCCATCGAAGAACGTGTGCAGCGTCAGGCCGAGCATTGCCGAGACGCCGGCGGTGGCGCTCACCCGGTGCGTCTCCTCGCCGAAGTGAAAGTGCGGGGTGAGGACGTGCTGGGCCAGGTGCACGGCCAGGTAACCCAGGAGCACGAACACGGCCGCGTCACCCGCGTCGGCCGGGTCCCGCAGCACCTCCGGCATCACGCCCAGGAGGGCGACCGCGAGCATGAAGCCCGCGCCGAAGGCCAGGCATGCGTCGATGACCAGCAGGCTCCGCCGCTCGTGCCGCACCACGGCGAGCGCGCCCACCACGTTGCCCAGCGCCGCCGCGACGGCGAAGCCGAGTGGGTTCACATCAGCTCCCGGGCCAGTGCGAGCAGCGAATCCCGGCGGTTGAGCGCCGGATCGTCGAGGACCCGCTCGAGCAGTGTCGCCAGCAGCTCGCCGATGCGTGGCCCGGCGGCGCCGAGCGCGCGGAGGTCGGTCCCGCTCACGGCCAGGTCGCCACGGGTGAGCGGCTCTCCGCGGGTCCGGACGGTCCGCACCGTGGCCGCCCACGGGGCCTCCCGGCCATGGCGGATCCGGTAAAGCTCGAGCAGGTCGTCCGCCGCGGAGCCCACGCGCGAGAGCCACCGGCGGACGTCGGCCGGCGCCGAACCCGCGGGCCCGGTGGGCCCACGCGCGAGCGCGCCCGCGCGGTCGATCTCGGCGTTCGACGCGCGGAGCCGGCGAAGCACGGCCGCCGCCTCGCCGGTGAGCAGCGCGGTCAGCAGCACCGGGTCGCGCGCGCCGGGCGGGACGGTGGCGGCCCGCGCCAGCCGGTCGGCCGGCACCCCCAGCAGCTCCGGGAGCCAGTGCTCCGCCGCTCCGACGCGGGTCCACAGCTCCACCAGCTCCGCCACCGATCGCGCCGTACGGAGCCCCTTGAACCACTCGTCGCGCACCCGTTCGGCCGAGAGCCGCGCCAGGCCGGGCGCGGCGTCCACCGCCGCCGCCCAGGTGGCGGGCTCGATGACGAAGCCGAAGCGCGCGGCGAACCGCAACGCGCGGAGAATGCGGAGATAGTCCTCGCGGAACCGCTCGGCCGGCTGGCCCACGGCGCGGAGCACGCCGCGCTCGAGATCGGGCCGGCCGCCGAACGGATCGCGCCACTCGCGGCGGAGGGGGTGATAGGCGATGGCGTTGATCGTGAAGTCGCGCCGGGACAGGTCCTCGTCGAGCGAGACCCCGAACGCCACGACCGCGTGCCGGCCGTCCGTGCTCACGTCCCGGCGAAAGGTGGTGACCTCGTGCAGCGCACGCCGGCGATCGATGACACCCACGGTACCGTACTTCTCGCCCACGGGCGCCGTGCGGCGGAAGAGCGCCTGCACCTCGGTGGGTGTGGCCGAGGTGGCGAAGTCGTAATCGGTGTGGGGATGACCCAGGAGCGCGTCGCGGAGCGCGCCGCCCACGCACCACGCCTCGTGGCCCGCCGCCTCGAGCGTGCGCGCGATCTCGAGCACCTCATCCGGAATCGCGAGCGCGTCCGGAAAGCTCATCGCGCGCCGTAGGCGACGCCGGCGGAGAGCGCGAGCATGAGCTCCATCCGCGCCTGCGATGGTGTGCGCGGGCCCGCCGGAATGGCACCAAGCGCCACCGTCCGCGCGCCGCCGCCTTCGAAGGCGTAGAGCGGCGTCACCTCGCCGTAGAGACACCGCGTGGCGAGCACGACCGGCTTGCCCTCGTCGAGCCAGCGGCGTACCGCCGGCACGGCCCCCGGCGGCATGTTGCCGCTCCCGAACGCCTCCACCACCACCCCGTCGTGCTCGGGCCGGGCGAGGTCGAGCATGGTGCCGTCGTCACCCACCACGAGCGGAACCAGCGCCACTCGCGCCGTGAGACCCTCGGCCGGCTGCACCGGCGGCGGTCGGTCGCGTGGCGGTCCGTCGTAGAGGACCCGCCTGGCGGTCACCCGGCCCAGCGGCAGCGCGTGCGGCGCCGAGAAGGCGGCCGGCTCGGTGGCGTGCGTCTTGACCGCCGTCTCGCCGCCGAGGATCACGCCATCGAACACGACCATTGCCCCGCGGCCGGCGCTGGCCGGGTCCGCGGCTACCCGGGCGGCGTCCAGCAGGTTGCGCGGGCCGTCCCATGCGTCATCGCCCGAAGTGCGCATCGCGCCGGTGATGGCCACCGGGATGGCCATGGGGAGCGTGCGCGCGAGGAGGTAGGCGGTCTCCTCGATCGTGTCGGTCCCGTGCGTCACCACGATCCCGCCGACCTCCCCGCTCGCGGCCACCTCGCAGACACGGTTGCGCATGGCCCACAGGCGGTCGGGGCCGAGATGGCATGCCGGCAGCCTGGCCCAGTTCTCGATGCGGTACGGCGCGATGGCCTCGAGCCCCGGGACGAGCTCCACGAGCGCCTCGCCGCCGTGCACCGGCACGTTGCCGCCGGCGGCGGCATCCCGCTGCATGGAGATGGTGCCGCCGGTGAAGAGGAGGTGGATTAGCCGCACAGCACGCTGCCTCCGTTCACGTTCACGACCTCCCCCGTCACGTGCCGCGCCAGATCACTGCACAGGAACACGATCGGCCCCGCGATGTCCTCCGGCGGCGGGATCCGGCGCAGCGGGATCGTCAGCCGGACGCGCTCGCGCCCCGCTCCCTCGAACGCGGGGATGCACATCTCGGTGTCCACCCAGCCGGGCGCCACGCAGTTGACCAGGATGCCGGGCGCGCATTCGATGGCCAGCGACTTGGTGAGCGCGATGAGCGCGCCCTTGGTGGCGGCGTAGTCGCCGTGGAACGCTTCTCCGCGCTGGCCCGCCGTGCTCGAGACGATGACCACCCGCCCGCCGGGGCCCATCAACCCGAGCGCCGCCCGGGTGCTCAGGAAGACGGCGTCGAGGTTCGCGGCCATCGTCGCGCGCCACCGCTCGACGCCGAGCGCGGCCAGCGGCACGTCGTCGGGCGGCCAGATGCCGGCGTTGGCCACGAAGCAGTCGAGCCGACCGAAGGCGCGGCGGACGCCCTCGGCCATGGCCGCGGCGGCCGAGGGATCGGACAGATCGCCACCGCTCACGTGCGCGCGCCGGCCCAGCGACCGGATCTCCTCGGCCACCGCCTCGGCCTCCGCGGCCCGTGAGTGGTAGGTGAGCGCGACGTCCGCGCCCGCCCGCGCGAGCAGCAGCGCGGTGGCGCGGCCGATGCCGCGGCTGGCACCGGTGACCAGGGCGGTCCGGCCGTCGAGCGCGATCATGCCGGGCTCACGAGCCCTCGAGCAACGCCGCCTCCACCAGCTCGACCACGAGATGCTCGAGCGCGAGGTGGAGGACCTGGATCTGTCCGGTCTCGCCGGAAGGCACCAGCACCGCCTCGTCCACCTCGCTGGCCAGGGCGCCGCCGCGACCGAGGAACGCCACCGTCGGCACGCCGCGCGCCCGGGCCGCCCGGGCCGCCGCCACCAGGTTCGGACTCCGGCCGCTGGTGCTGTGCAGCACGAGCAGATCCTCCGGCCGGCACAGGGCCTCGACCTGCCGGGCGAAGATCTGCTCGAAGCCGAGGTCGTTGCCGGCGGCCGTGAGAATCGAGCTGTCGGTGGTGAGCGCCACCGCCGCGAGCGGCCGCCGGGTGGCGGCGTAGCGAACGACGTATTCGGCGGCGACATGCTGCGCGTCCGCCGCGCTGCCCCCGTTGCCGCAGAAGTAGAGCGTCCCGCCGCCGCGCAGCACCCCGGCGTAGCGGTCCGCGATGCGGCGGAGCTCCGGCGTGAGCGTCTTGCAGGCCGCCGCCAGTGCCGCGAGCCGGTCGAGTCCCGCGGCGATGCGCGACTCGCTCACTGCTCGCCCCCGAGCAGGTGCCGGATGCGCTGGGTCCAGGTCCGCCGGATGAGAAGCGGCGGGACCTCCGCCAGCGGCTCGTCACGGAGGATGGCACCCGGGTTCCGCACGGTGAGGAGGTCGGCCTGTTCGATACCGTCCTGGGCGATCAGGAAGTCGGCGCCCGCGGCGATGGTGCGGTCATCCCCGTGGTTGTCTCCCGCCAGGATGTCCGCAAGCCCGCGCGACACCAGCTGGCGTGCCCGCTGCCCGCGCGCCTGCGTCGACTGCAGGGTGGTGGCGTCCACCTGCATCGCCGCGCCGAGCCCGCGCCAGTACGTCACAGCCTCGACCGAGCAGCAACTGTACCGCTCGGGGTGGGCCAGCACCGCCGTGAGGCCGCCGTCGCGGACGCGGCTGAGCGCGTTGGTCACGGCGTCGAGCGACACCAGCCGGGGGAACTCCACGAGGATGTAGTGCGTGCCGCCCAGACTGATCCGGCGCATGCGGTCGGAGCCCGGCGGCAGCGGCCGATCCAGCATCACCTCCGCGCCGCGATGCAGGCGCGGCAGCTCCGGCGCGGCGGCGAGCAGCCCGTCGAAGGCGTCGTCGTGCCGCGGCGGCGGGCCATCTGCGGCCTGCTGCGCGCGCAGATGCGGGGTGAGGCAGACGTCGGTGATACCCCGCTCCGCCATCTGCCGGAGGACCCGGACGGACTGCTCGACCGTCCGGGAGCCGTCGTCCACGCCGGGCAGGAGATGGCAGTGGAGGTCGATCACGCGGGGGCGCGGACGGCCTGAAGGATGGAGGCGGCGAACGTGCTCAGCTCGCCGGGGGCACGCTGCGCCTGAGCAAGAAGGGCCAGGGTGATGAGCGCGTCGGCCGCGAGCAGATCGAGCGCGACCGAGCGGTCGCCGGGGTGGATCACGACACGCTCGAGCGCGGCCCGTCCGGCGGACGCGAGTGCCGCCGGCAGCGGCTCGGCCAGGCGCGCGGCGAGCGCGTCCTCCCGCACTCGCGCCCGCAGCTCGGGGGGTGCCAGGGCGGTGTGGCGGTCCAGCCAGTCGCCGAGGGCGTTCACCCGCCGTCGTCCCCGCCCAGCCACGCGGCCACGAGACCGGGCGTCGCCGCCCGGGCGGCAGGGAGCTTCGAGGGATCGCCCGCGCCCGCCGAGGCGAAGTGCGGACGGCCGCCACCCCGTCCGCCGCTGAGCTCCGCAATGCGGTTGACGAGATCGCCGGCCTTGCGCCCGGCACCGACGAGATCGTCCGTCAGCGTGACGTGAATGGCGCCCCGGCCCGCGTTGCTGAACAGCACGAGCACCGAGTTCCGCTTCCCTTCGCGGAAACGGTCGGCGATCTGTCCGACTTCCGAGCGGTCCTCGCTGGCGGTCTCGGCGATGGTCAGCTGGATCCCATCCACCTCCGCCACGTCACCGGCGATGGCCGCGCCCCCGCCGGATCGGAGCGCGTCGGCCAGCCGCGCCTCCAGCCGCTGGCGCTCCTCGACCAGCTGCTCGGCCCGGCGCACCAGGTGCTCGGGCTGAGCCTTGAGCGTGTCGGCCACGCGGGCCAGCCGCTCCTCCAGCTCGCGCACCGCCCGGAGAGCACCCGTCCCGGTCACCGCCTCGATCCGCCGCACGCCGGCCGCGACGCCGCTCTGCCCGGAAAAGCGGAACGTGCCGATCTGGCCGGTGGTGCGGACGTGGGTGCCGCCGCAGAGCTCGATCGAGGGGCCCATCTGCACCACCCGGACCCGGTCCCCGTACTTCTCCGAGAAGAACGCCATGGCCCCCAGCGCCAGGGCGTCGGGATAGGCCATCTCGCGGGTAGTGACCGCGTCGTTGGCGAGCAGCAACTCGTTCACGTCCTGCTCGATCGCGTGGAGCGTCGCGCCGTCGATCGGCCCGTGGTGCGAGAAGTCGAAGCGAAGCCGGTCGGGCTCCACCAGCGAGCCCTGCTGCCGGACGTGCGGGCCGAGGTGCTTCCGGAGCACGTAGTGCACCAGGTGCGTGGCACTGTGATTCCGCTCGATGTCGTGGCGCCGCGGCGCATCCACCGCCGCGCGCACCATTTCGGGCTCGAACGTCTCGCCGAAACGCCCGCTCACCACCGTGCCTTTGACGTCCTTCCGCACCGCGTCCACCGCGAGCGACCAGCCGGGCCCCGCGACCCCGCCCACGTCGCTCACCTGCCCGCCCGACTCGGCGTAGAAGGGATTCTCCCGCAGCACGAGGTCCACCCGTGGCCCCTCCTGCCGGAACGCCAGGATGTCGGTATCCGCCTCCGTCGTCCGATAGCCGACGAACTTCTGCTTGCCCCGGCGGACGCTCCGCCACGTGCCGGCCCGCGAAGTGTGCACGGCCGGCGCGGGCACGGCTGCCTTGCCGCTGCTCCGGGCCTTCCGCGAGCGCTGCCGCTGCCGTTCGAGCGCGCGGTCGAAGCCCGCGACGTCCACCGCAACCCCGCGCTCCTCCGCGATGATGGCGGTCAGGTCGATCGGGAAGCCGAAAGTGTCGTACAGCCTGAACGCCTCCTCGCCCGGAATGACCCGCGTGCCGGAGGCGAAGATCTCCTCCAGCCGCCGGAGCCCGCCCTCGACGGTCTCGAGGAAGCGGTGCTCCTCGGTCTCGGTGACCTCGCGGATGTAGCCGGCCTTGGCCGTGAGCTCGGGGTAGACGCTTCCCATCTGCGCCACGACCACCTGGGTGAGCGGCGCGAGCGTGGGCTCCCGGCGGCCCAGGAGCCACGCATGGCGCACCGCCCGCCGGAGGATGCGCCGCAGCACGTAGCCTCGGCCCTCGTTGGAGGGATAGACCCCGTCGGCGAGCAGGAAGCTCACGGCGCGTGCATGGTCGGCGAGCACGCGGTAGGAGGCGCGCTCGTCGGAGGCGCGGTCATACGGCCGGCCCACCAGCTCGCCCACCCGCTCGATCAGTGGGCGGAAGACATCGGTGTGGAAGTTGTCGTCCTCACCCTGCATGACCGCGGCAATCCGCTCCAGCCCGGCGCCCGTGTCCACCGACGGCCTGGGCAGAGGCGTGAGCGTGCCGTCCGCCGCGCGGTCGAACTGCATGAAGACGAGGTTCCAGATCTCGAGGAAGCGGCCGGACCCGGCGAGAGCCTCGAACTCGGCCTGTGGAATGATCTCGTCGGAAGGACCCTCCGTCTTTCCGTCCTTCCGTCCTTCCGTCCTCCCGAGATCCACATAGATCTCCGTACACGGCCCGCACGGCCCCGTGTCGCCCATCTGCCAGAAGTTGTCCTTGTCGCCCAGTCCGTAGATCCGATGCTCCGGGAGCCCGGCCACCTCGCGCCAGTAGGCGCGGGCTTCGTCGTCCGTGTGGTGCACCGTGACGCGGAGCCGGTCTGCCGAGATCCCCAGATACTGCGGACTGGTGACGAACTCCCAGGCGTAGGCGATGGCGTCGCGCTTGAAGTAGTCGCCGAAGGAGAAATTGCCCAGCATTTCGAAGAAAGTATGGTGCCGCCTGGTGTGGCCCACCTGCTCGAGGTCGTTGTGCTTGCCGCCCGCGCGCACGCACTTCTGACAGGTGGTGGCCCGCGAATAGTCCCGCTGCTCCTGCCCCAGGAACGTGCGCTTGAACTGCACCATGCCGGCGTTGGTGAACAGGAGCGTCGGATCGTCGGCGGGGACCAGCGACGAAGAAGGCACCTCTCGGTGCCCCTTGGCGACGAAAAAGTCGAGGAACAGGCGGCGAATCTGGTCGGACTGCATGGAGGGAAAATATAGGGGCGCCCAGACTTAGGGGCCATGGGACCGATCGCGTCCCGGCCCCCGGCTCGAGCGGGCGCCTCAGGCGGTGGCCAGCGGCAGCTTCCGGACGGGCCGGCCGGTGACCGTAGCCAGCGCGTTGGCCACCGCTGGCGCGAGCGGTGGAACACCCGGTTCCCCGACGCCGTGCGGGTCGTCGGCGCTCTCGACGATGTGCACCTCGACCCGGGGCATCTCCGACATCCGGAGCACCCGGTAGTCGTTGAAATTGCTCTGCTTCACCCGGCCGCCTTCCAGCGTGATGGCGCCGCGCAGCGCGGCGCTGAGGGCGTACACGATGCCCCCTTCCATCTGCGCCGCCACGGTATCGGGATTGAGCGCGAGCCCGCAGTCGATGGCACACACCACCCGGTCCACCCGCAATCCGTCCTTCCCGATCGAGACTTCGGCCACCTCGGCGACGATCGCATCGCTGAAGAACTTGTGGATGGCGATGCCGCGCCCGCGTCCGGCGGCCAGGGGGGAGCCCCAGCCGGCCCGCTCCGCCGCCAGATTCAGCACGGCGAGGTGCCGCGGTGAATCGGCCAGCAGCTCCCGCCGCAACTCGAGCGGATCGCGCCGGGCCGCCCGGGCCACCTCGTCGAAGAAGGTCTCGTTGGCGAAGCAGTTCTGCGACGCGTACACCGAGCGCCACCAGCCGACCGGAACCGGCGTGTTCACCGGGCAATAATCCACGCGCAGATTGGGGATTCCGTAGGCCAGCTCCGCCGCGCCGTCGAGCGCCTCGCTCGCGGCGGCCGGGGAGCCCGGCGCCAGCGCGCCCGGTGCATGCCACGCGAGGATGGACGGAGCCACTACCCGGTGGCTCCACGCGACGACCCGGTTCGAGCCGTCCAGGCCGGCGCGGAGCACGTGATAGCTGGCGGGCCGGTAATTGTCGTGCTGCACGTCGTGCTCGCGGGTCCACACCACCTGGACGGGACGGCCGATGGCCTTCGAGACGCGAATGGAGTCGATGACCCAGTCCATCTCGAACCTGCGGCCGAAACCGCCGCCCATGATCGTGGTGTGGACCTCCACCGCCGCCGGCGGCAGCTCCGTCAGCGCCTCGGCCACCTGCTGCGCACCGGTGGGGAACTGAGTGGGAGCATAGACATCGCACCGGCCTCCGCGCACGTGCGCGGTGCAGTTCATCGGCTCCATGGTGGCGTGGGCCAGGAAGGGCACGTCGTATGTCGCCTCGACCAGCGTGGCTGCCCGCCCCAGCGCCGTCTCGGCGTCACCCTCGTTCCGGCCCAGGATACCGCCCTGGGCAGCGCGGTCCCGGAAGATCCGGGCGAGCCCCGCACTGTCCACCCCGCTCGTGGCGTCCCACCGGCAGTCGAGCGCCTTGCAGCCCCGCATGGCGGCCCAGCTGTTCTCGGCGACGACGGCCACGGCGCCGGGAAGCCGGTAGGTCCAGAAGCCGCCGACCGCGAGGCTGCCGGACTCGAGCGGCACGACGTCGAGGACCCCCGGAACGGCGCGCGCCCGGGCCGCGTCATAGCCGCTCAGCGGCTGCCCGAACACGGGGCATCGCGCGACGCAGGCGAATACCATCCCGGGGAGCCGCACGTCGAGACCATAGCGGGCGGAGCCGTCCACCTTCGGGGGAGTATCGAGGCGCCGGGCATTCCGCCCCAGCACCCGGAACGTCTTCGGGTCCTTGAGCCGAGGTGACTCCGGCACCTTGAGCGCGGCGGCCACCGCCACGAGGGCGCCGTAGGGCAGCCGGCGACCGGACGCAGCGTGCACGACCGTCCCCTGCTCCGCCGCGCATTCGGCCGCGGGCACGCCCCAGGTGCGCGCCGCCGCGCCGATGAGCATGTCGCGCGCCTGGGCGCTGGCGGTGCGCAGCGGCTGCCAGAGCCCGCTCACGCTCGAGCTGCCGCCGGTGAACTGCTCGCCGTATTTCGGGTCGGCGCTTGCCTGCTCGACCCGGACTTCGGCGGGCGCCACCTCCAGCTCCTCCGCGACGATCATCGGCAGCGACGAGCGCACGCCCTGACCCATTTCCGACTTGGTGAGCCAGAGGGTGACAGTGCCATCCGCTGCCACCTGCAGGAACGCGCTGGGCCTCAGCACGGAGCCGGCGCGGGCGAGCGCGCCGGCGGCGGTCCGCGCATACGCCGGCAGCTGCAAGGCCACGATCAGGCCGGAGACGGCGGCACCGGCCTTCACGAACTCCCGGCGGGTCACATCGGCGGACATGTCAGGCCTCCCCGGCGGCGCGGTGAATGGCGGCCCGAATGCGCTGGTAGGTCCCACAGCGGCAGATATTGCCGTTCATCGCCGCGTCGATATCCTGGTCGGAAGGCGAGGGATTGCGCGCGAGGAGGGCCGCCGCGGACATGAGCTGGCCCGACTGGCAGTAGCCGCACTGGGGCACGTCGAGCTCGAGCCACGCACGCTGGAGTGCGTGACTCCGGTTCGGCGTGAGCCCTTCGATCGTGGTGACCCGCTTGTCGGCCGCGGCCGAAATGGGGACCGAACAGGAGCGCACCGGCGCCCCGTCGAGGTGCACGGTGCAGGCGCCGCACTGGGCGATGCCGCAGCCGTACTTCGTTCCGGTCAGACCGAGGAGGTCCCGCAACACCCAGAGGAGAGGCATCTCCGCCGGGGCGGTGACGGTCTGCCGGGTTCCGTTGACGGTGAGCGAGTAGGCGGCCATGCGGCCATCCTTGCCTGGCAGTGAACGGGCGAGCGATGCAGGGAGTGCCAAGCCATGATGATGCGCCGTACCAGAACCGTCAAGGCGCGGTGGAGCGCGGCCGGAGCTTCAGCCGACCACTCTGGCCACGAGGTCCGAGATGTCGTGTCCGGCAAAGCCGCGGCGGGCCAGGTAGGCCAGCACGCGCCGGCGCTTGACGGTCCGGGGGAGGTCGCCGAGCTGGGCGGCGCGCCTGGTGGCCAGCGCCATCGGCACATCACTGCGGTCGCTCCCCTCCGGCCACTCGGCAGCGAGCGCCCGATCGATGTGGCCGCGCTCCACCCCCATGGCCATGAGGTCTCGCGTCAGCCGGGAGGGACCGCGTCCGCGGGCCGCGCGGGTCTGCACGTAATCGAGCGCAAACGCGGCGTCATCGAGCAGGCCGAGCCCCTGCGCACGCTCGAGCGCCGCTTCCACGGCGGGGCGCGGGTGACCCTTGCGGACCAACCGCCGTCCCAGGTCGGCGCGGGCGAACGACCGGCGCTCGAGCGCGCGCAGCAGGGTCCGGAACGCCCCCTCCGCGTCCGCGGCGGCGGTGAGCCGCTCCTGCAGCTCGCCCTCGACCGTGCGGCCAACCGTCAGACCGGCCGCCCGCGCGAGCTCCCGCGGCACGGTGCCGAACCGGACCCCGTCGACCTCCACCCGGAGCGTACCCGGGCGGCGGGCGTCCGGCTCGAGCGCCGTGATGACCGGCAGGGTCACTCCTCGTCCTCGCCGGGCCCGGCGGCACCGACGGGGGCGTGCATGCCGAGGAGCTCCTTGACCTTGACCTCGACCTCCGCCATGAGCGGCGGGTTGTCGCGGAGGAACAGCTTGGCGTTTTCCCGGCCCTGGCCGATGCGCTGGTCGCCGTAGGAATACCAGGCGCCGGATTTCTGGATGATGTTGGCCTCGGAGGCGAGGTCCACCAGCAGCGAGGTGTGGCTGATGCCCTCGTCGAACATGATGTCGAACTCGGCCTGCCGGAACGGCGGCGCCACCTTGTTCTTGACCACCTTGACGCGGACGTGGTTGCCGACGACCGTCTCGCGCTCCTTGACCGGGCCGATCCGGCGGATGTCGAGCCGCAGCGAGGCGTAGAACTTGAGCGCCTTGCCGCCCGTGGTGGTCTCGGGGTTGCCGAACATCACGCCGATCTTCTCGCGCAACTGGTTGATGAACACCACCGCGCAGTTCGAGCGGTTGATGGCGCCGGCGAGCTTCCGGAGCGCCTGGCTCATGAGCCGGGCCTGAAGGCCGACGTGGCTATCGCCCATCTCGCCTTCGATTTCGGCCTTGGGCACGAGCGCGGCGACCGAGTCGATGACGACGATGTCCACGGCGCCGGAGCGCACCAGGATCTCGACGATCTCGAGCGCCTGCTCGCCCGTGTCCGGCTGCGAGACCAGGAGGTCCTCGACGTTGACGCCGAGCTTCTTGGCGTATTCGATGTCGAGCGCGTGCTCGGCGTCCACATAGGCGGCAACGCCGCCCATCTTCTGCACGTTGGCCGCGAGGTGAAGGGTGAGCGTGGTCTTGCCGCTCGACTCGGGGCCGTAGATCTCGGTAATCCGGCCGCGCGGGATGCCACCCACGCCGGTGGCGGCGTCGAGGTTGATGGCGCCGGTGGGAATGGCGGCCACCTTGACCCGGGGCGAGTCGCTGCCCATTCGCATGATGGACCCCTTGCCGAGCTGCTTCTCGATCTGGGAGATGGCAAGCCCCAGGGCCTTCCGGCGGTCGGCTTCGAGCCGGCTCTCTTCTGCGGCCATGTTGTCCTCTGAGTATTGTTGTGGCTGATATTGCTACACCAAGGTAGCTGGAACCCAAGCTAACACCGAATGCCTGCCGAAGCAATGGTACATAGATGACTGATTTTGAGTCATCTGGCATCACGTGCGCCCAACCGCCACGCATCCTCCAGGTGGTGCACCTCGTACCGGCCCACCGGCCCCACCCGCACCTCCATGACGTCGAACCGGTACAGATCGTCCGGCCGCCCGTACCGCTCCCGCCAGACCTCCGCCACCCGCGCCACCCGCCGCCGCTTGCGCCAGCCCACGCTTTCGGCCGGCGCCCCCCATCCGGCCGACGCCCGGGTCTTGACTTCGACGAACGCCACCAGCCCGCCCCGCCGCGCGATGATGTCGAGATCGAAGTGGCGCAACCGGAAGCGGTGCGCCTCGATGTGCCACCCGCAGCTCGTCAGGTACGCCATGGCCACCCGCTCCCCCCACAACCCGCGCCGCTGCCTGGCGTCCGCCCATTCGCTGCTCGGCACGAACCGGCTGGTCGGGCGCATGGCGCATGGTAGCGGGGCGCGGCGCACCCGCCGGCACCATTCCGGCGGATGCGGGTGCCCCAAAGCGCCGAAGGTGGGGATGCTCACAGCGCGCGGACGCCAGGGTGCCGATGCTTATGCCCGGTGCCGCCGTGGAGGCGCATCGCCACTCGGGAGGGACGCATGGCCATACGCTGGCCGTCTCACGCACTGATCGCAGCCTGTACCGCTGGAACGCTGCTGGCCCTCGGGGCCTGCGGGCGCACCCATGATGTGTCGGGCCACAACACCTACATGTCGCAATCCAACGGCGCGGCCGCGGCGGCAGCCACGGCGCGCGACACCGCGGCCGATACCGCGGCGCCCCGCGTGCGGCCGTAGCGCCGTGATCCGCCGGCGCGGATGGCGCGCGCCATGGCTCTTGGCGGCGCTGGCATGCGGGCTGAGCTGCGCGAAGCTCCGCTTCCTCGCGCCGCCGTCGGTTCCCCGCCCCGTCGGATTCGCCGGGACCGACACCGGCCCCGCCGTGGACTCCTCCGGGCCGGCGCGAGCCGTAGGGGACGTCGACTGGCCGGGCTACAACAACGGGCTCGCCGGCAACCGGTTCTCACCGCTCCGCCAGATTACCCCCGCCAACGTGGCCGCGCTCCGGGCGGTGTGCACGTATCGCCTCGGCGAGCGGGTGCCGATGGAATCCGGCCCCGTGGTCATCGGCGGGACGCTGTACGTCACGACCGCCCGCCGGACCTACGCGCTGGACGCCGCCACCTGCGCGCTCCGCTGGAAGCACACCTACGACTACACCCCCAGCCCGCCGTACGACCTCAAGGTCAACCGCGGCGTGGCCTACGCGGACGGACGGCTGTTCCGCGGCGCGAACGATGGCCGGGTCTACGCCCTGGACGCGCGCACCGGTCGCGCGCTCTGGAACGTGGCGGCGGCAGACCCGTCCAGGGGCGAGACGTTTCCAGCGGCCCCGGCGGTGTGGCACGGCCTCGTGTTCATCGGCAACGCGGGCGGCGACAACTTCGGCGTCAGCGGCCGCATGATGGCCTTCGACGCGCGGACCGGCGGGCGCGTATGGAGCTTCGACCTGGTACCCGGGTCCGGACCGGCCTCGCAAAGCTGGCCCCCGGCCACCGAGCAGGTGCCCCGGAGCGGCGGCGCGAGCTGGACGTCCTACACCATCGACACCACGACCGGCACCGTGTACGTCCCCACCGGCAACGCCGCGCCGGACTTCCTCTCCGAGGTCCGGCCCGGCGAGAACCACTACACCTACTCGATCGTGGGGCTCGACGCGCGCACCGGAGCCCTCCGGGAGTGGCACCAGATCCTGCCGTCCGACGCCCACGACTGGGACGTTGCCGCGGCCCCGGCGCTGATCACGACATCCCGCGGCAGCTCGCTGATGGTGGTGGGCGGCAAGGACGGGCATCTCTATGGCTTTGACCGGGCGAGCCGGCGCCGCCGTTTCACGACCGAGGTGACCACCATCGCCAACGCCGACGCGCCGCTCACGCCCGAGGGGACCCGGTTCTGCCCCGGCGTGAACGGCGGGGTGGAGTGGAACGGGCCGGCCTACTCGCCGCGGACGGGCCTGCTCTACGTCCCGGCCATCGACTGGTGCACCACGGTGAAGATCGTGGCGCCGGAGCAGCTCGAGGGCCGCCGCGGGCTGCCCTGGACCGGCGCGCGGGGAATCTCGCATCCCTTCGGTGTCCCGGACTCGACCAGGCGCGGCTGGCTTACCGCCGTGGCGGCCGAGGACGGCTCGGTGCGCTGGCGCTATCCATCGCCGACGCCCCTCGTCGCGGGGGTGACGGCGACGGCGGGCGGGCTCGTGTTCACGGGTGACCTGACCGGGCGGGTGCTGGCATTCGACGCCGAGCGGGGCGCGCTGCTCTGGGAGGGCGACACCGGCCAGCCGATCGGCGGCGGAGTGGTGTCGTACGCGGTGCGCGGGCGGCAGTACGTGGCGGTGGCCTCGGGACTCCACGCGCCGACGACGTGGCAGCTCGAGAGCTCTCCGGCTACCGTCGTCGTCTTCGCGCTGCCGTGAGTCGACCGGGCCGGGTGCGCTCCACCGCGCGCGGCGTCATTGGCAGTACTCGTCGACCTGGTCGATGCCGATGCGTACGTCCCGCGGCTTACTGCCGTTGGCCGGCCCCAGGATCCCGGCCTCCTCGAGCTGATCCATGATTCGCGCCGCGCGACCATAGCCGATGCCGAGCTTCCGCTGGAGCAGCGACGTGGAGCCGCCCTGGTTCTGCACGCACGCGAGGGCCGCCTCCTTGAACTGCGGGTCGCGCTCGCCGGCGTCGGGCGCGGCCTGGCCGGCACCGTCGCCGCCGTCGCCGTCCGGCACCTCGTCGAGGATGTTGGTTTCGGTGGACTCCACCATCCCGCGCTGCTCGCGCTGCGCCTTCCACTCGCGATAGCGCCCCATCAGCTTTTCGCTCTCTTCGGTGGAGATATAGGCGCCCTGCAGCCGCATCGGCTCGCTCTTGCCGGGCTCGAGGAACAGCATGTCGCCCTTGCCCAGCAGCGCTTCGGCGCCGTTCTGATCGAGGATGGTGCGGCTGTCCACCTTGGAGGCGACCCGGAAGGCGATCCGGCTCGGGAAGTTGGCCTTGATGAGGCCGGTGATGACGTTCACCGATGGCCGCTGGGTGGCGAGAATCAGGTGGAGCCCCACCGCACGCGCCTTCTGGGCCAACCGTGCCAGCGGCGTCTCCACCTCGGCCTGCACGGTCATCATGAGGTCGGCCAGCTCGTCCACCACGATCACGATCAGCGGGAGCCTGCCCTCGGTGTACGCCTCCACCTCGGGCGCCGGCGGCGGCGTGTCGGGAGCCTCGGCGGCGATGTCGGTGAGCGTCACCCGCCGCGGCGCCGGGTTCCTGAGCGACTTCCCATCGACGACCTTCCGGTTGAAGTCGCCGAGGTTGCGCGCGCCGTTGGCCTCCAGCAGCGCATAGCGCCGCTCCATCTCGCCCACGGCCCACTTGAGCGCCCGCGCCGCCTCCTTGTTGTTGGTGACGACCGGGTGCCGCAGA
>DASSBA010000024.1:0-15688 GCA_035699205.1 Gemmatimonadales bacterium | reverse complement strand
CTGCTGGGCCGCCGCTTTCAGAATCCCATCGTTCTCGCCGCCGGCACGGCCGGCTTCGGGCGCGAGCTCGAGGGCGTCATGGATCTCGACCGACTCGGCGGGATCGTGACCAAGGCGGTGTCCCTCGCGCCGCGGGAAGGAAACCGTCCGCCACGCGTGGCCGAGTTCCGGGGCGGGATGCTCAACTCGGTCGGTCTCGCCAACCCCGGTCTGGAGCGGGTGCGGAGCGAGTATCTGCCTTGGCTCGCCGCGCGGCTCGCGCGCGCGCAGGTCCTGGTCAACGTGGTCGGGTTCGCGGTCGAGGAGTACGCCGAAGTCGTCGCGGGGCTGGACGGTGCCCCGGGCGTGGCGGGCTTCGAGCTCAACCTTTCCTGCCCCAATACCAGCGCCGGCGGGATCGAGTTCGGTGCCGACCCGCAATGCGTCCGGCGGATCGTCGCGGCCTGTCGGGCCCGGACGAAGCTCCCGCTCTCGGCCAAACTGTCCCCGGTCCTTCCCGACATCCCCGGCATGGCGCTGGTGGCGCGGGACAGCGGTGCCGACGCGATCACGGTCGTGAATACCCTTCCCGGCCTCCTCTTTGCGGAGGAGACCGCCGCCGCGCGGCTGGGCAATGGAAACGGGGGGGTGAGCGGGCCGGTCCTGCTGCCGGTGGGCGTGCTCGCGGTTGCGCGGGTGGTCGAGCGGACCGGCGGCATGCCGGTGATCGGAGTGGGTGGGGTCCGGTCCGCCGCCGACGCGCGGCAGTACCTCCGGGTGGGTGCAGCGCTGGTGGGCGTCGGGACCGCAGCCCTGGCCGACCCGCGGCTGCCGGAGCGGATCATCCGAGAGCTGGAGCGTGGGAATGGCTGAAGTGGTGCTCGCGTTGGACCTGCCGAGTGGTCGCGAGGCGATTCGACTGCTCGACCAACTGCCGGAGGTCCGATGGGTCAAGGTCGGGTCGATCGTCATGACTGCGGAAGGGCCGGACCTGGTCCGGGTCCTGGCCGATAGAGGATTGCGTGTCTTCCTCGATCTCAAGTGGCACGATATCCCGAACACGGTGGCCGGCGCGGTCAAGGCGGCGCGCCGGCTCGGCGCATCCATGGTCACGGTCCACGCGCTCGGTGGCCGATCGATGATGGAAGCCGCCGCCGCCGCGGCCGGTGGTCAGCTCGCGGTCGTGGCCGTGACCGTCCTGACCTCGCTCGACCCGACCGCCTACGCTCAGGCGGTGGGACGCCGGCAGGTGGACCTCGCGCGCGAGGTCGAGCGGCAGAGCGGGGAAGCGGTCCGCGCCGGCCTCGCCGGGGTGGTCTGCTCGCCCGCGGAGGTCGGCCTGGTGAGGCGGGCCGCCGGGCCGGCTGCCACCATCGTGGTACCCGGGATCCGCCGCGCAGGCGAGGACCGGGGCGATCAGGCCCGGGTGGCCACCGCCGCCGAGGCTGCCGCCGCCGGGGCCACGCACCTGGTGGTGGGCCGCCCCGTCCTGCAGGCCGCCGACCCCGCGACGGCATTCGGGGCGCTGCTCGTGGAGGCTCGGTGAACCGGCTCCTGATCCTGGCTGCGGTGGTGCTGCCCTGGTCGGCCATGGGCGCTCAGGAGCCCGACCACGAGGGTCTCTTTGGCGCCGCCGAGCACGCGCGGGAAGCCTGGTACGCTCACGACGCGGCCGACCTGGTGGCAGGGAGCCCTCAGCTTCTGGTCCAGCTCCCCGGAGCCGATCCCTCGGCGGCGCTGCCGCCGTCCCAGGCTGCGGCGCTCCTCACCGACTTTCTCGCTTCGGCCCAGGAGGTGGAGACGGTGGTTCGGGCGGCTCGGGAGGTCGAGCCGGGCCGCGGGTACGTGGAGCTCCAGCGCCGCTACCGGGTGGCGGGTACCCAGGAGGTGCGGACCCAGAGCCTGCTCCTGGGCTACCGGCTCGGGTCTGCTGGATGGCGGCTGGTGGAGCTCCGGGTGGTTGGGTAGGGTCTCAAGCGTTCGCCTTGCATGGCTTTCCGGGCCGGGATATATTGGGTAGCTAGTCCCTAAACCGGCTCCGGAGAGTGGCGTGAAGGTTCGTTCGAGCGTGAAGCCGATTTGCGAGCACTGCAAGGTCGTCAAGCGACAGGGCGTGATCCGCATCATCTGCAAGCGCAATCCCAAACACAAGCAGCGGCAGGGCTGATCATGGCGCGCATCGCAGGCGTGGATCTTCCGCGCGAGAAGCGGGTCGAGATCGCGCTGACCTACATCTTCGGCATCGGCCGGCCCACCAGCACGCGCATTCTGGGTGAGACCGGCGTCAACCCCGACACCCGGGTCCGGGACCTCTCGGACGCGGAAGTTGCGCGGCTGCGCCAGATCATCGAGCGCTCGGTCAAGGTGGAAGGCGCCCTCCGGACCGAAGTCGCCATGAACATCAAGCGCCTGATGGACATCGGGAGCTACCGCGGCATCCGCCACCGGCGGGGGCTGCCGGTCCGCGGCCAGCGGACCCATACCAACGCCCGGACCAAGAAGGGCCCGCGGCGCGCCATCGCCGGCAAGAAGAAAGTGACGAAGAAGTAATGACCGCACCTGCACCTACCCGGGCGCCGTCGCCCAAGCGCGGCAAGAAGGTGGTCGACTCCGAGGGCATCGCCCACATCTCGGCCACCTTCAACAACCTGCTCATCACGATCACCGACCTGAAGGGCAACGCCCTCTCGTGGGGATCGGCCGGCAAGGCCGGGTTCAAGGGCTCGAAGAAGTCCACGCCCTTCGCCGCCACCGTGGCGGCCGAGAACTGCGGGCGCGAGGCCATGAACCTCGGGCTCCGGCGCGTGCACGTGCGGGTGCAGGGGCCGGGCAGCGGGCGCGAGTCCGCCATCCAGGCGCTGGCGTCGGTGGGACTTCGCGTGGTGTCCATCCGCGACGTCACCCCCATTCCCCACAACGGTTGCCGCCCGCCCAAGAAGCGGCGCGTCTGACGAATCGAAGGCACGATGACCATTGACCTGACCGGGCTGGTCCGCCCGCACCTCGTCGAGATGACGAAGCGGGACGACAACCCCAATGCCGCCGAGTTCCGGCTTCAGCCGCTGGAGCGGGGTTTCGGCTATACGCTGGGCAACTCGCTCCGGCGCCTGCTCCTGTCCTCGCTGCGCGGCAGCGCCGTGTGGGGCTTCCGCCTCGATGGCGTGGTGCACGAGCACCAGACCGTGCAGGGCGTGCTCGAGGACGTGCACCAGATCGTGCAGCGGCTCAAGGCGCTCACGCTGGTCCTCTCCGACGAGGTGGACGAGGCGGTGCTCCATATCCGCCGCGAGGGCGCGGGCCCGGTCTACGCCCGCGACATCCAGGAGCACGGCTCGGTCACGGTGAAGAACCCGGACCACCTCCTGTTCACGCTTCAGGACGACCGCGAGGTCAACATGGAGCTGTACGTGAACAAGGGCCGCGGCTACGTCGAGGCGGAGATGCACCCGGCCGACCGGTCGCTGCCGGTGGACCTGGTTCGCATCGACGCGATCTACAATCCGGTCCGTCGCGCCAACTTCTCGGTCGCCGAGACCCGCGTGGGCCAGCGCACCGACTACGACCGGCTCACCGTCCAGGTCGAGACCAACGGCACCATCACGCCCGAGGATGCCATCGCGTACGCGGCGGCCCTGGCCCAGGTCCACTTCCAGTACTTCGTGGACTTCGGCAAGGTGCCCACCATGCGCGAGCCCGGCGCGGCGCCGGGGGCGGGCAACGGCGGCAACCTCCGGCAGCGGCTCGCCAAGCCCATCGACGACTTCGGGCTCTCGGTGCGCTCGCTCAACTCGCTCAAGAACTCCAACATCCGCACGCTGAAGGACCTGGTCGAGTTCTCGGAAGACGACCTGCTCAAGGTCAAGAACGTGGGCGAGAAGGCGCTCAGTGAAATCGCCGAGCTGCTCCAGCGGGAAAACCTGAACTTCGGCATGGCGTTCGAGGAGACCGACGGCGAGCTCCGCGTGGTGCGCGAGGGTGTGCGCCCGGTGGTCCATCCGTCCACCGGCGGCGGAGAGGTGGCCTGATGCGCCACCGCGCCAAAGGCCGGCAGCTGTCGCGCACGGCGAGCCATCGCCGGGCGTTGCTCAACAACATGGCCGCCAGCCTGTTCACCCATGGCCGGGTCATCACGACCGAGGCCAAGGCCAAGGAGCTTCGGCCCTTCGCCGAGAAGCTCATCACGCTGGCCCGCCGCGGCGACCTGCACGCGCGCCGGCTGGTGGAGCGGCGCATCAAGGACCGGCAGACGCTCTCGCGCCTGTTCGCCGAGATCGGCCCGCGCTTCGCGGCGCGGCCGGGGGGCTATACTCGCATCCTCAAGCTCGGCCACCGCGATGGCGACGGCGCCGACGTCGCCCGCATCGAGCTGCTGTCCGAATGATTCCAGGCCCAGGCGCCCGGAACGACGAAGGGGACCCGAGGGTCCCCTTTTTCATGGCCGGCGCGATCGATTCGGGCCGCTCAGCTCCGGGCGGCGAGCGCCCGCGGCGCCTTGGTCACGCGGTTACTCTTCAGGCACTGCGTGCACACGCGCACCCGCTTCGGCGCGCCCTCGACCAGCACCCGCACCGTCTGCAGATTCGGGTACCACCGGCGCTTGGTTCGATTGTTGGCGTGGCTGACGTTGTTGCCGGTGACCGGCCCCTTGCCGCACACGGTACACACCCGTGCCATAGACTCCACCCTTGGTGAGACGGACGGTCGGACGGTCAGGCGGTCGGACGGTCAGTCTGATGTGTGAGGTTCAGTGCTCCCCCGCGAGCCCGATCGCCGGAAGCCCAAAAACCTAATGGATCTCAGCCGATGACACAACCGCTTGCCCCCCGGCATCATGCCTAGGGCGCTCATCACGGGGGTCACGGGGCAGGACGGTTCCTACCTCGCGGAGCTGCTTCTCGCCAAGGGCTATGAGGTGGTCGGCATGGTCCGCCGCACCAGCCACCACAGCTACGAGCGCATCGAGCATCTGCTCGACCGGATCGAGATCGTGGCCGCGGACCTGCTGGACCAGCATTCCCTCACCATCGTGCTGCAGGATACCCGCCCCGACGAGGTGTACAACCTGGCGGCGCAATCGTACGTCCCCACTTCGTGGTCCCAGCCGGTGCTCACGGGTGAGTTCACTGCCCTGGGCGTCACCCGGATCCTGGAGGCGATCCGGCTGGTTCACCCCTCGGCGCGGTTCTACCAGGCGAGTTCGTCGGAGATGTTCGGCAAGGCCGCGGAGACGCCGCAGCGCGAAGCCACGCCGTTCTATCCGCGCTCGCCCTACGGCGTCGCCAAGGTGTACGGGCACTGGATCACGGTGAACTACCGCGAGTCGTACGGGCTCTACGCGGTGAGCGGCATTCTCTTCAACCACGAGTCGCCGCGCCGCGGGATCGAGTTCGTGACCCGGAAGGTGACGGACGGCGTGGCCCGGATCAAGCTGGGCCTCGCGCGCGAGCTCAGGCTGGGGAACCTCGACGCGCGGCGCGACTGGGGCTTCGCCGGCGACTATGTCGAGGCGATGTGGCGGATGCTGCAGCGCGACCGCCCGGAAGACTACGTCGTCGGGAGCGGCGAGACCCACAGCGTCCGGGAGCTGGTGGAGGCCGCCTTCGGCCGGGTGGGACTCGACTACCGGGACCACGTCGTGAGCGATCCCCGGTTCTACCGGCCGGCCGAGGTGGACCTCCTGCTGGCCGACCCGTCGAAGGCGCGGCGCGAGCTGGGCTGGAGGCCGACCGTCGGCTTCGCGCAGCTGGTGGCCATGATGGTGGACGCGGACCTGGAGCGGCTGAGGTCGGTGACGCCGTGAGGGTGCTGGTCACCGGGGCCGACGGCTTCGTGGGCCGGCACCTGGTGCGGCGGCTGCTCGCCGCCGGCGAGGACGTCGCGGCGGCCTGCCGTCCCGGCGGACCGCGGGTCGACTGGGGAGCGGGGGCGCCGGCGGGCGCGCGGGTCGAGGTGCTGCCGCTGGAAATCACCGCGGACGCCTCGGTGGCCGCCGCGGTCGCCTGGCGGCCGGAGGCGATCGTGCACCTGGCGGCGGTCGCGTCGGTGCGGGAATCGCGGCGGGATCCCGGCACCGCCTGGGAAATCAACGCCGCCGGCACCGCGCGGCTGGTCGCGGCCGCGGCGGCTCAGCGCGAGGCGGGCGGGGCCGATCCGGTCGTGCTGCTGGTCTCCAGCGGCGAGGTGTACGGGGCGGGCGCGCCCACGCCCCGGCTCGAGAGCGATCCGCTGCTCCCCGTGTCGCCCTACGCGGCGAGCAAGGTGGGCGCCGAGGCGGCCGCGCTCGAGGGCTGGCGCCGCACGGGGCTCCGCGTCATCGTGGCGCGGCCGTTTCCCCACACCGGGGCGGGGCAGGACCCCGAGTACGTGGTCCCGGCGTTCGCGCGGCGGCTCCGCGAGGCGCGCGCCATGGGGTCGCCGGCCGTGGCCACCGGCAACTTGACGCCCGTGCGCGACCTGCTGGATGTCCGCGACGTGGTCGAGGCGTATCGGGCCCTGCTCGCCCGCGGCGTGCCGGGCGAGATCTACAACGTGGCGCGCGGGCAGGGGGTATCGCTGGCCGAGGTGTTCGCCCGGCTGGCCGCCCTCACCGGCGCGGCGGCGGCCCCCGAGCCCGACCCATCGCTGGTCCGGAGCGCGGACATTCCCCATCTGGTCGGCGATTCGACTAAACTGCGGCGCGCCACCGGGTGGACGCCGTCGATCTCACTCGAGCAGCTTCTCCGGGACCTCGTCGATGCCCAAGCGGACTGACCTCAAGACCATCCTCCTCATCGGCTCCGGCCCGATCGTCATCGGGCAGGGGGCGGAGTTCGACTACTCGGGCACGCAGGCGGTGCGCGCGCTCAAGGAGGAGGGATACCGGGTCGTGCTGGTCAACTCGAACCCGGCCACGATCATGACCGACCCGGAGCTGGCCGACCGCACCTACGTCGAGCCGGTCACGCCCGAGTGGGTGGCCAAGGTCATCGAGCGGGAGCGGCCCGACGCGCTGCTGCCCACCATGGGTGGACAGACCGCGCTCAACGTGGCCATGGCGCTCGAGCGGGACGGCACGCTGGCCCGGTACGGCGTGGAGCTGATCGGGGCCAACGAGCGGGCCATCCGGCTGGCCGAGGACCGCGAGGAGTTCGCCCGGGCGATGCGCCGCATCGGCCTGGCGACGCCGCAGGGCCGCACGGTGCGGAGCCTGGAGGACGCGCTGGGGGCGGTGGAGGAGACCGGCTATCCGGCCATCCTGCGTCCATCGTTCACGCTGGGCGGCACCGGCGGCGGCATCGCGTACAACCGGGAGGAATTCGAAAGTCTCATCCGCCGCGCGCTCGAGCTCTCGCCGGTCGGCTCGGTGCTGGTGGAGCGCAGCATCATCGGCTGGAAGGAGTTCGAGCTCGAGGTGATGCGCGACGGGGCGGACAACGTGGTCATCGTCTGCTCCATCGAGAACCTCGATCCGATGGGCGTGCATACCGGCGACTCGATCACCGTCGCCCCGGCCATGACCCTCACCGACCGCGAGTACCAGGTCATGCGCGATGCCGCCATCCGCGTCATCCGCGAGATCGGCGTCGAGGCCGGCGGCTGCAACATCCAGTTCGCGGTGGATCCCGCCACCGGCGAGCAGCTCGTCATCGAGATGAACCCGCGGGTGTCCCGCTCGTCCGCGCTCGCCTCCAAGGCCACGGGCTTCCCGATCGCCCGGATCGGGACCAAGGTGGCCGTCGGCTACCGGCTGGACGAGCTGCCGAACGACATCACCCGCGTCACGCCGGCGTCGTTCGAGCCGGTGCTCGACTACGTCGTGGTGAAGGTCCCGCGTTTTGCCTTCGAGAAGTTCCCCGCGGCCGACCCGACGCTCACGACCCAGATGAAGTCGGTCGGCGAGGCGATGGCGATCGGCCGCACGTTCAAGGAGGCGTTCCAGAAGGGACTCCGCGGGCTCGAGGCGGACCGGACCGGCTGGGTGCTTGGCGCCATGCCCGCCGACGACCGCCTGCAGGACGACTCGCTCGAGACGGTGCTCGCGGCCCTTCGCAGGCCCACACCCGAGCGGGTGTTCCAGATCAAGCGCGCGTTCCAGCTCGGCGCGTCCGTGGAGACCGTGGCCGAGCGGACCCGCATCGATCCGTGGTTCCTGCACCAGCTGGCCGAGCTGCTCGAAGCGGAGGTGGAATGGAAGGCGGGCGGTCCGGCGGTCGCGCGGGCAGCCGGGCAGGCGGCCGGAGCCGACGAAGGCCGCGCTGCCCTGCGGAAGATGAAGCGGCTGGGATTCTCGGACCGGCAGCTCGGCGACCTTCGAGGAATGCCCGAGCGCGAGATCCGCGCGGAGCGGCATCGGCTCGGCATCCGGCCTGCCTACAAGACCGTGGACACCTGCGCCGGCGAGTTTCCCTCGTCCACCCCCTATCTCTACTCGTCCTACGACGAGGAAAACGAGGCGGTGGCCAGCGGCGACCGGACGATCGTCATCCTGGGGAGCGGGCCCAACCGGATCGGGCAGGGGGTCGAGTTCGATTACTGCTGCGTCCGCGCGGCCATGGCGTTCCGCGAGCTCGGCTTCCGCACGGTGATGGTCAACTCGAATCCGGAGACGGTCTCCACCGACTTCGACATCTCCGACGTGCTCTACTTCGAGCCGCTCACGCTGGAGGACGTGCTCGAGATCGTGGCGGTGGAGCAGCCGGTCGGCGTGGTGGTGCAGCTCGGCGGCCAGACCCCGCTCCGGCTGGCGCGGGGACTCGAGCGCGAGGGCGTGAAGATCCTGGGCACCTCGCCCGAGGCGATCGACCTCGCCGAGGACCGCGGACGGTTCGAGGCGATCACCCGCGAGCTCGGCGTGGCCCAGCCGCCGAGCGGGGTGGCGTTCTCG
Organism: Gemmatimonadales bacterium; assembly: GCA_035699205.1. Lineage (GTDB taxonomy): Bacteria > Gemmatimonadota > Gemmatimonadetes > Gemmatimonadales > GWC2-71-9 > CAVVWJ01. The sequence goes on along the minus strand of DASSBA010000024.1, from coordinate 6,846 downwards.
GTGGACGAGGCGGTGGCCGTGGCCGCGCGCGTGGGCTATCCCGTTCTGGTGCGCCCTTCCTACGTGCTCGGCGGCCGGGCGATGGAGATCGTCTACGACGACGCTTCGCTCCGGGGCTACTTCGGGCGCGCGGCGCGGGTGGCGCCCGAGCACCCGGTGCTGATCGACAGCTTCCTCGAGGACGCGTTCGAGGCCGACGTCGACGCCATCGCGGACGACACCCGCTGCGTCATCGGGGGCGTCATGCAGCACATCGAGGATGCCGGAATCCACTCCGGCGATTCGGCCTGCGTGCTGCCGCCGTATCTCATCACCGAGCCGCAGGTGGAGGAGATGCGCCGGCATACGCGCGCCTTTGCCGAGCGGCTGGGCGTCGTGGGCCTGCTCAACGTGCAGTATGCCATCAAGGACGGCATCGTGTACGTGCTGGAGGTGAACCCGCGCGCCTCGCGTACGGTCCCCTTCGTGTCCAAGACGACCGGCGTACCGCTCGCCAGCCTGGCCGCGGCGATCATGACGGGCGCCACGCTCGACGATCTCGGGCTGCACGACGACGTGCTGCAGCCGTATGTCGCGGTCAAGGAGGCGGTCTTCCCGTTCAGCAAGCTCCAGGGAGTGGACCTGATCCTGGGTCCCGAGATGCGCTCGACCGGCGAGGTCATGGGGATCGCGGATTCGTTCGGGATGGCCTTCGCCAAGGCGCAGATTTCCGCCGACGGCGCACTGCCGCTGGAGGGCGCGGTTTTCGTCACGGTGAACGATCACGACAAGAGCAGTGTGGTACCCATCGCGCGGCGGTTCCACGCGCTCGGGTTCCGGGTGCTGGGCACCGAGGGGACCGCGCGCTACCTGCGGGCCCGCGGGATCCCGACCGGGCGAGTCGCCAAGGTGCACGAGGGTCGGCCCAATGCCATCGACCTGCTCGTGTCCGGGCAGATCCAGCTCCTGATCAACACCCCGCTCGGCAAGCTGAGCCAACAGGACGACTACGCCATCCGCCGGGCGGCGCTCCAGCACCGGGTGCCGTACACGACGACCCTGTCGGGCGCTTCCGCGGCCTGCGACGCCATCATCGCGCTCCGGAGCCGGGCCGGCGATGTCCGCTCGCTCCAGGAGTGGCACGCGATGGCCCGGGAGATGTCGCCGGAGTGGACGGGCTGAACAGCAGTCGTGAGTCGTGAGTCGTAGGTCGTAAGTGGTAGGTCGCGAAGATCCCCCTTACGACTCAGGACTTACGACTCACGACTCACGACTTACGACTGACGACTGACGACTGACGACTCCAATGCCCGACTATCTCGCCCACGAATCCAGCTACATCGACGATGGCGCCGTCATCGGCGCCGGCACGAAGATCTGGCACTTCTGCCACATCATGCCTGGCGCGGTGATCGGCGAGCGCTGCAACCTGGGCCAGAACGTGGTGGTGATGGGCGGCACCCGGCTGGGCGACAACGTGAAGGTCCAGAACAACGTCTCGATCTATGAAGGGGTGACCCTCGAGGACGACGTCTTCTGCGGCCCGAGCTGCGTCTTCACCAACGTCACCAACCCGCGGAGCCATGTCTCGCGCAAGGCCGAGTACCGGCCGACGCTGGTGCGCCGGGGGGCGTCGATCGGCGCCAACGCCACCATCATCTGCGGGGCCACCCTGGGCGAGTACAGCTTTATCGGGGCGGGCGCCGTGGTACGCGGCGAGGTGCCGGCCTACGCGTTGATGGTGGGCGTGCCCGCGCGGCGGGTGGGTTGGATGTGCCGCTGCGGCGTCCGGCTCCAACTACCGGTGGACGGGACCGGAGCGTGCTCCGCCTGCGGGACCTGGTATCGCGAGGAGGGGGTGCTCCTGCGCCAGATTGACCGGCCAGTGCGTGGCGGCTAAGTTCCACGGCTGCCGTAGGTTCCGCATTCAACACGCCTCTCACATGGATCGTGCCGGTGAACGTACCACTGCTCGACCTGGTGGCGCAGTATCGGAGTATCGAAGGTGAGGTGCTCCCGGCCGTGATGGCCGTGATCGAGCGCCAGGCCTTCATCATGGGTGCCGAGGTGGCGGAGCTCGAGGCCGCGGTGGCGCGGCTCTCGAAGACGGCCCACGGGATTGGCTGCGCGAGCGGCACCGACGCGTTGCTTCTGCCGCTGCGGGCGCTGGATCTGAAGCCGGGTGACGAGATCATCACCACCCCGTTCACCTTCTTCGCGACGGCCGGCGCCATCCACAACGCGGGCGGCACGCCGGTGTTCGTGGACATCGACCCCGGCACGTTCAACCTCTCCCCGGCCGCGGTCGAGGCGGCCGTCACGCCCCGGACGCGCGGCATCATCGCGGTCCATCTTTTCGGCCAGATGGCCGCTGTGGAGGCGCTGCTCCCCACTGCCGCGCGGCACGGGTTGGCGCTGATCGAGGACGCGGCGCAGGCCATCGGCGCCCGCCGGAAGGTGGACGGCGCGTGGCGCGTCGCGGGCGAGCTCGGCACCGTCGGCACCCTGTCGTTCTTCCCCAGCAAGAACCTGGGCGCCTTCGGTGACGGGGGGATGATGGTGACGCAGGATGCCGCTCTGGCGGAGCGGCTCCGGCGCCTGCGGCTCCACGGCGGCAGCAAGCAGTACTTCCACGACGAGGTCGGATTCAACAGCCGGCTCGATACTCTGCAGGCCGCCGTGCTGCTGGCCAAGCTGCCTCACCTGGCCGGGTGGAGCGCGCTCCGGGCGCGGCACGCCGCCCGGTACACGGAGGCGTTTGCCGGCCATCCGGATGTGTGCCCGCCCGCCACCGACCCGGCCAACGAGCACATCTACAATCAGTACACCGTCCGGGTCCCGCGGCGGGACGAGCTGCAGGCGCACCTGCGGGCACGCGGCATCGGGAACTCCATCTACTACCCGCTCCCGCTCCACCTCCAGCCCTGCTTCGCCGGGCTGGGCTACGCCGAGGGGAGCCTGCCCATGAGCGAGGCCGCATCCCGGCAGGTCATCTCACTGCCCGTCTATCCCGAGCTCACCGAGGCACAGCAGCAGACCGTGATCGACGCCGTGCTCGGGTTCTACTCATGAGCATCGCCCGGGACCTCATCGGCAAGGCCGAGCGGCGCGAGGCGCTGTTCGGCATCGTGGGGCTGGGCTACGTGGGCCTTCCGCTGGCCGTCGAGCTCGCCAACGCGGGCTATCGCGTGCTCGGATTCGACGTGCAGCCGCGGGTGGTGGACGGGCTCAACGCGGGCCGGTCGCACGTGAAAGACGTGACCGACGCCCAGTTGCAGGCGGTGGTGCAGGCGGGGCGGTTCAGCGCGACCACGGACATGGCCCGGCTGGCCGAGCCCGACGCCGTGTCCATCTGCGTGCCGACGCCGCTCTCCAAGTTCAAGGATCCGGACGTCAGCTATATCGTGTCGGCCACCGAGGCGGTGAAGCGCACGCTCCGCCGCGGCCAGGCGATCATACTCGAGAGCACCACCTATCCCGGCACGACCCGGGAGATCCTCCTCCCCGCGCTCGAGAGTACCGGGCTCAAGGTGGGCGAGGATTTCTTTCTGGCCTTCAGCCCCGAGCGGGTGGACCCGGGCAATCCCAAGTACGGCACCCGCAACACGCCCAAGGTCGTCGGCGGCATCACCGAGGATTGCCGCGTGGTGGCGGTGGCGCTGTACCAGCCGTCCATCGACACGCTCGTGCCGGTGTCCACCACCGAGGCCGCCGAGCTGGTGAAGCTGCTGGAAAACACCTTCCGCAGCGTGAATATCGGCCTGGTGAACGAGATGGCGATCGTCTGCGACAAGCTGGGGGTGGACGTCTGGGAGGTGATCGAGGCCGCTTCGACCAAGCCGTTCGGCTTCATGAAGTTCCTGCCGGGGCCCGGGCTCGGCGGGCACTGCATCCCGATCGATCCGCATTACCTCGCCTGGAAGATGCGCGGGCTCAATTACAAGACCCGCTTCATCGACCTGGCCGGCGAACTCAACACCGAAATGCCGCTGTTCTGGGTGCGCAAGGTGGCCGAGGCGCTGAACGCGCAGGGCAAGGCGGTCCGGGGGGCGTCGGTGCTGGTGCTGGGTGTCGCCTACAAGCGCGACATCGACGACCTCCGCGAGAGCCCCGCGCTCGACATCATCCGCCTGCTCGAGGGTCAGGGGGCCCGGGTGAGCTACTCGGATCCGCACGTGCCGGTCTTCTCGGAGGATGAGCACGAGTTTCACTCGGTGCCGCTCACTCCCGACGCCGTCGCGGCGGCCGACTGCATCATGATCGTCACCGACCACACCGCGGTGGACTACCGGATGGTGAAGCGGAACGCGAAGCTGGTCGTCGACACCCGCAACGCAATGCCGAAAGAGGATTGACATGCACGTGGCGGTGATCGGAAGCGGCTACGTGGGTCTGGTGGCCGGCGCGTGCCTGGCGGAGACCGGCAACGACGTCGTCTGCGTGGACAAGGATGCCGACAAGATCGGGCGGCTGCAGCAGAACGAGATCCCCATCTACGAGCCGGGGCTCGAGCCGATGGTGCGCCGGAACCAGGAGGAGCGGCGACTCACCTTCACCACCGATCTCGGTTCGGCGGTCCGTGCCGCGCGCGTCGTGTTCATTGCCGTGGGCACGCCGCCGGGCGAGGACGGCTCGGCCGATCTGCAGCACGTGCTGGCCGTGGCCCGGGAGATCGGCCGCAACATGACCGACTCCAAGGTGGTCGTCACCAAGTCCACCGTTCCGGTCGGCACGGCGGAGAAGGTGCGCGCGGCCGTCCGGTCGGAGACCGAGCGGCCGTTCGCCGTCTGCTCCAATCCCGAGTTCCTCAAGGAAGGCGCCGCGATCGAGGACTTCATGAAACCCGATCGCGTCGTGATCGGGGTGGATGACGAGGAGGCCAAGGCCGTCATGGGCGAGCTCTACGCGCCCTTCACCCGTCAGGGCGGCAACCGGGTCCTCTTCATGGACATCGCGTCCGCCGAGGTCACCAAGTACGCGGCCAACGCGATGCTCGCCACCCGGATCTCGTTCATGAACCAGATGGCGCGCTTCTGCGAGCTGGTCGGGGCCGACGTGAACAACGTCCGCCTGGGCATCGGCTCCGACCAGCGGATCGGCCGCGCGTTCCTCTACCCGGGCCCGGGCTACGGCGGCTCCTGCTTCCCCAAGGACGTGAAGGCGATCATCCACACCGCCGATTCCCTCGGGCTCTCGCTCGACGTGCTGAAGGCGGTCGAGGACGTCAACGAGGCACAGAAGCGGGTGGTGCTCCAGAAGACCCTCCAGTATCTGGGGAAGGACCTCGGCGGGAAGAGCGTGGGCATCTGGGGGCTCGCGTTCAAGGCCGAGACCGACGACATGCGCGAAAGCCCGACGATCCCGCTGATCGAGGGGCTGCTCGAGTCCGGCGCTCGGGTGCAGACCCACGACCCCAAGGCTACCGACTCGGCCCGCGCCATCTTCGGCGACCGCGTGATGTACTGCGCCGATCCGTACAGCGCCGCCCACGGCGCCGACGCGCTGCTGGTCATGACCGAGTGGCTGATGTACCGCAACCCCGACTTCGAGCGGGTGCGGAAGCTGCTGCGCCGCCCGCTTCTGATCGACGGGCGCAATCTCTACGATCCCGACCGCATGACCGCGCTCGGCTTCGAATACCATGGGATCGGACGGTCGCGCCGGTGACCCGTGTGCTCGTCACCGGCGCCGCCGGGTTCATCGGCTCGCATCTGGTCGAGGCGCTGGTGAGCCGCGGCGACGAGGTGGTGGGGATCGACAACTTCGACCCGTTCTACCCCCGGGCGGTGAAGGAGCGGAACCTCCGCGACGTAGGCCCCGGCCCGCGGTTCACGTTCCTCGAGCAGGACGTCCGCGACGTCGCGGCGTTGCGCGCGTGGCTCACGCCCGACACGGTGATCGTTCACCTGGCGGCGCGGGCGGGCGTGCGGCCGTCGCTCGCCGATCCGGTGGGGTACGCCGACATGAACGTCACCGGGACCGCCGCGGTGCTCGAGGCGGCCCGGCGCGCCGGCGTGTCGCGCTTCGTCTTCGGATCGTCATCGTCGGTGTACGGTGACAGCACGCCGGTGCCGTTCCGCGAGGACGCGGTGGCGGTCGAGCCGCTGTCGCCCTACGCGGCCACCAAGCGCGCCGCCGAGCTTCTGCTCAGGGCCGTGGCGCCGATCTACGGGTTCCGGAGCGCCGCGCTCCGCTTCTTCACCGTGTACGGGCCCCGGCAGCGCCCCGACCTGGCCATTCACACGTTCGCCCGCCGCATGGTGGCCGGGGAGGTCATCACGCTGTTCGGCGACGGCACCCAGGCCCGCGACTACACGTACTGCGACGACATCGTCGCCGGTGTCGTCGCGGCCATCGACTGGACCGCGATCGCACCGCTCGGGATGGAGGTCTTCAACCTGGGCGGCAACCGCTCCGTGCCCACCCGGGCCATGCTGGACGAGATCGCCGCGGCGCTCGGGATCGAGCCCCGGGTGGAATGGGCACCCATGCAGCCCGGCGACGTGCAGCGCACCGCGGCCGACCTCACCAGGTCGGGGGCGGTTCTCGGCTACGCGCCCCGGACGCCGTTCCCCGAGGGCGTCCGGCGCTTCGTGAGCTGGTTCCGGGAGGCCTATGGCCGGACAGACTGAGCGGCTGCTGGCCCGCGCCCGCGACCGGTTCACGGTCCAGGACTACTATGGTGCGATCTACCTGCTGGAAGAGATCGTCGCGTCCGGCCGCGCATTCGCGGACGTGCACCATCTCATCGGCGTGTCGCTCTCGCTGCTCGGCCGGCCGGAGGAGGCGCTGATCCAGTTCGCCCGCGCGCTCGCGCTCAACCCGCGCTACCTCGAGGCCCTGATCCACCAGGGGCTGGTGCTCAGC
>DASSBA010000023.1:0-4393 GCA_035699205.1 Gemmatimonadales bacterium | reverse complement strand
AAGGGCTCCAACGCCACCGCCATCTGGCGTGCGCACAAGCGCGGGGCGGCGTTCGCCAACCCGTGCTACACCCAGATCCATCCGACCTGCATCCCGGTGAGCGGCGAGTATCAGTCGAAGCTCACGCTGATGAGCGAGTCGTTGCGGAACGACGGGCGCGTCTGGGTCCCCCTGCGCGCGGGCGACGGCCGGCCGCCGGGCCAGATTCCCGAGGCCGAGCGCGACTACTACCTCGAGCGCCGTTACCCCAGCTTCGGCAACCTGGCCCCGCGCGACATCGCCTCGCGTTCGGCCAAGCTGGTGTGCGACGAGGGCCGCGGCGTCGGGCCCGGCGGGCGCGGGGTCTATCTCGACTTCGCCGACGCCATCCGTCGGCTCGGCGCGGGCACCATCCGCGAGCGCTACGGAAACCTGTTCGAGATGTACCAGCGGATCACCGACGAGAACCCGTACGAAGTGCCGATGCGGATCTACCCGGCCGTCCACTATACCATGGGTGGCCTGTGGGTGGACTACAACCTGATGAGCACGGTCCCGGGCCTGCACGTGATCGGCGAGGCCAACTTCTCCGATCACGGGGCCAACCGCCTGGGCGCGAGCGCGCTGATGCAGGGGCTGGCCGACGGCTACTTCGTCCTGCCGAGCACCATCAGCGACTACCTCGCGTCGGCCAGGCCGGCGGCCGTGGAGGAGTCGCATCCCGAGTTCCGCCGGGTGGAGGCGGAGGTCGCCGAGCGTACGCGGAAGCTGCTCGCCGTCAGCGGCAAGCGGACGGTGGACTCGTTCCACCGCGAGCTGGGCCACATCATGTGGGAGAAGTGCGGGATGGCGCGGAGCGCGGCGGGACTCGAACAGGCGCTCGCCCAGATCCCGGAGCTGCGCGAGGAGTTCTGGCGCAACGTGAACGTCCCCGGCAGCGACGCCGAGCTCAACCAGGCGCTGGAGAAGGCCGGCCGGGTCGCGGACTTCCTGGAGCTGGGCGAGCTCATCTGCCGCGACGCGCTGCACCGGGAGGAGTCGTGCGGGGGGCACTTCCGCGAGGAGTACCAGACCCCGGACGGCGAAGCCCGGCGCGACGACGAGCATTTCGCCTACGTGGCCGCCTGGGAGTACACCGGCGACCTCCAGCACCCGCGGCTGCACCAGGAGCCGCTCGATTTCGAGTACGTGCATCTGGCGCAGCGGAGTTACAAGTGAGTCGTGGGTCGTGAGTCGTGATTCGCGCGGCCCATGACTCACGACTCATGGCCCACGACCCACGGCTATCCAGTGGAGCCCGAATGAACCTCACCCTCCACGTCTGGCGCCAGGCCGGCCCGGGCGTCCCGGGGCGCATGGTCCGCTACGAGGCGCGCGACATCAGTCCCGAGATGTCCTTCCTCGAGATGCTGGACGTCGTCAATGAACGGCTGATGGAGACCGGCGAGGTGCCGATCGCCTTCGATCACGACTGCCGCGAGGGAATCTGCGGGTCGTGCAGCCTGATGATCAACGGCGTCGCCCACGGGCCCGAGCGCGGCACTGCCGCCTGCCAGTTGCACATGCGGAGCTTCCGGGACGGTCAGGAAATCCAGGTGGAGCCCTGGCGGGCGCGAGCCTTCCCGGTGGTCAAGGATCTCGTCGTCAACCGGTCGGCGCTCGACCGGATCATCGCCGCGGGTGGCTACATCGGCGCGCCCACCGGCAGCGCGCCCGACGGCAACGCGACGCTCGTTCCCAAGGACGCCGTCGAGACGGCAATGGACGCGGCGCAGTGCATCGGCTGCGGCGCGTGTGTCGCCGCGTGCCCCAACGGCTCGGCGTCGCTCTTCACGGCGGCCAAGATCACCCACCTCGGCCTTCTGCCGCAGGGCCAGCCCGAACGGCTGCGGCGGGCGCGACGGATGGTGGAGCGGATGGACATCGAAGGGTTCGGGCAGTGCTCGCTCTACGGGGAGTGCCAGGAGGCGTGTCCCAAGGAGATCAGCATCGACACGATCACGCGGATGAACCGCGACTATCTCCGAGCGGCGCTGGCCCCGGTGCGCGCGGTGGCGGCCGAGTCGGACTGAGAGCCGCGGCGGCTCAGCGGATTGTGGCAGCTCGGCGCGCCGTGACGGCGGCGACCCGCTCACCGCTCACCGCTTACGGCGTTCCCGCCGGCCACCGATTGTTCGACCGGTCCACATCCGGGTACCACCCCTCCGGATCGATCGTCACGCCGTTCACCTTCTTCGGGCCCCGGATGAGCGCGGTGTAGCGGTCCCCCATTCCCCAGACTTCGACGGGCAGTCTCAGCCGCTGCGTGCTGCCGTCGTCCATCACGAGCGAGAGCTCCACCGGCATCGGCATCTGGCCGGCGTTCCGCAGGTACACCCGCGAGACCACCCCCGCCGAGTCGGAGAGCGCCACCGAATCCACCGCCTGATCGAGTCGCTCCGTGGTGTAGAACCAGCTGCGCCAGAACCAGCTCAGATCCTCCCCCAGACCGTCCTCCATCGTGCGGAAGAAGTCGGCCGGGGTGGGATGCTTGTATGCCCAGCGCCGGATGTACTCGCGGAAAACGGGGTCGAACCGCTCGGGCGAGGTGATGTGGTCGCGCAGCAGCACGAGGCCCACGGCCGGCTTGTTGTAGACCGACTGCCGCCAGTTCTCGGTGCTGTGCATCCGGTCGGCGGGCGTCATGATCGTCTGCTCGTCGCCCGAGAGGGCGTTCTTGATGTACGTCTCGGGCACGCCGCGCGAGTTGGGCAGCGGCGAGTCCGGGAACTTGCGCGGGAAACTGTAGTGGTTCATGAAGCTGTTGAAGCCTTCGTCCATCCAGCCGTACCGCCGCTCGTTGCTGCCCACCACCATCGGGAACCAGGTGTGGCCGAACTCGTGATCGGTGACGCTGTAGAGCGCCTGGGGGTCGGTCCGGTTGTGGCAGAACACGATCATCGGGTACTCCATGCCGCCCTCGATCCCGTTCACGTTGCTCGCGACCGGATACGGGTAGGGCAGCCACTGCTTCGAGTAGTACTCGATGGCGGTCTTCGCGTACTGGGAGGCGTCCTTCCAGATCGAGTCGGCGGAGGGCGGGTAGTAGCTCATCGCCAGCGTCCGGCCGTCATTCACGCCGACCGCGTCCCAGACGAAGTGCCGGGCGGCCGCCCAGGCGAAGTCGCGGACGCTGTCCGCCGTGAAGCGCCAGGTGAGCGCCGGATACTCGGTGGGCGGGCGCGACGCGGGGTCACCGATCTCGTCCTTGCCGCGGATGACCACGGTCTCGGCGCTGGTGCGGGCGCGCGCGAGGCGGGCGCGCTGCGCCGCCGTGAGGACCTCATCCGGATTCTGCAGCACCCCCGTGGCGGCCACGATCATGTCTGCCGGCACGGTCAGGCTCACGTCGAAGCTGCCGTACTCGAGGTAGAACTCGCCCTGACCCAGGTACTGCTCGGTGTTCCAGCCCCGCACGTCGTCGTAGACCGCCATGCGCGGATACCACTGGGCCACCTCGTAGATGGTCGCGCCGTCGATCTCCTCCATCCCCATCCGGCTGCTGTTGGGGCCGAACGGGAAGGACCAGCCGATCTCGAGCAGCTGCTTGCCCCCGGGCGGAAGCGGCCGGGCCAGATTGACCCGCATGACCGTACCGTTCACCAGATAGGGGAGCGCCGTCGCCGGCACCGCCTTCCGGCCCTTTGCCGCCGGGACGGCGGGCGCGGCCACCTTAAGCAGGCGCACCGACACCTGGGCGCCCTTGGTCCCGAATCGCGGGTCCTGGCCGAAGACCCGGTAACCGCGACTCTCGCTGTTGAAGAGATTCTGGTCGAGCTGGAGCCAGACGTACCGCAGCGTGTCGGGCGAGTTGTTGGTGTAGGTGATCCGCTCCTCGCCCCGGATCGAGCGCGTGGTGGTGTCGAGCGTCGCGCGGATGAGATAGTCGGCGCGCTGCTGCCAGTAGCGGGGGCCCGGCTCGCCGCTGCCGGTGCGAATCGAGGTCGGCGTGGGCAGATCCAGCCGCTGGAACCGCGCGGCGGCGCTCGTGTCACCCGAAGCGGAGCCCTGCGCGGCGAGCGGCTGGGCGAGCATGGTGAACAACAGTCCGATGGTACTCAGGCGCACGGAACGCCTCCTCCAGCGGTTGAAGAAATGAGGGCCGCTGCCCTCTCGTCGTCGGCCACTTCGCCGCTTGACCCGGTGTCCTCCCGGCCACTGTCCTCCCGGCCATTGTCATCCCGAGCGGAGCGAGGCATCTTGTCCGCCTCGCTCGACCCATTCCCGGACAAGATCCCTCGCTCCGCTCGGGATGACAGCACGCATTCCCTCAGGATGAGAGGGCGCTGGTCAACCGATATGGGCAAAGCTCGCTAGAAGCGAGGGCGCCGGCCGACGGGCACCCCCGCGGACGACTGTCGGCTTGTCGGGAGCG
>DASSBA010000022.1:0-7620 GCA_035699205.1 Gemmatimonadales bacterium | reverse complement strand
CGGCGGGATCGTCTACACCGGGAGCGCGGAGAAGGTGGCGTACTTCATCGAGACCGCCGGCCGCGAGCGGCTGCCGCTGCTGTTCGTGCAGGACGTGAGCGGCTTCATGGTGGGGCCCGAGGCCGAGCACAGCGGCATCATCCGCGCGGGGGCGCGCTTCGTCGAAGCCATGGCGACGGCGGTCGTGCCCAAGCTCGTCCTCACCGTGAACCACGCCTCGGGCGCCGGCTACTACGCGATGGCGGGGCAGGGGTTCGACCCCGATTTCATCCTCTCGTGGCCCACCGGCCGGATGGGGGTCATGGAAGGCGAGTCGGCGGTCGTGGCGGTGCACGGCGGCGAGCTCGAGCGCGCCCGCCGGGAGCGGCGCGAGCCGGCCCCCGACGTCCAGACCTCGATCGCGTCCATGCGCGCCGACTACGAGGCGCAGCTCGACGCGCGCTACGCCGCCGCGCGCGGCTTCGTGGACGCGATCGTCACGCCCGAAGAGACCCGCGAGCAGCTCGCTTTCATGCTCCGGCTCACCGCCAGCTACGCGGGGCCGCACCTCGGACCCTTCGTGCTCCCGCCGCTCGACCCGGCCACCCCGACCTAGGACTCGCATGCGCCCGTCGCGTCTCGCCGCCGCCCTCGCCGCCGCCCTCGCCTGTGCGCCCTCCCAGCGCCAGGCGTCCGAGCCGGCTCCCCGGCCGCGCGCCGACACCGTCGTCGCGAAGGCGCCGCCGGTGGCCCCGCCGGCACCGGTCGCGGCCGTATCGGATTCCGTGCAGCGGGTGGCCGCGCCGGAGGCCGCGTACGCGCACGGCTGGATGCCCCTCGCGAGCACCGGCGTGGACCGGTTCCTCCGCGCCCACCCCACCTACGACGGACGCGGCGTGCTGATCGGCATCCTGGATACGGGCATCGATCCCGCCGTTCCCGGCCTCGCGACCACCACGACCGGGTCCCCCAAGGTCCTCGACCTCCGGGACTTCTCCGGTGAGGGAGCGGTGCCGCTGACCCGGGTCACGCCCGCCGGGGATTCGGTCGTCGTCGCCGGCCGGCCCCTGCGAGGGTTCGGGCGGGTGGTGGCGCTCAGCACGAGCGGGCCGTATTACGCGGGCACCATCGCCGAGATTCCGCTGGGTCTGCCGCCGGCCGCGGACCTGAACGGCGATGGCGCCGTGCGGGACACCCTTCCCGTGATCGTCGTGCGAGCGCCCGACGGGTGGGTGCTCTTCGCCGACACCGACGGCGATCACTCGCTGGCCAACGAGCGTCCGGTCCATGACTATCTCGCCGGTCGCGAGACGTTCGGCTGGGCGCCGCACGGGGTTCCGCCCCGGGTCACCGTCGCCGCCAACTTCGACGAGGACGCCGGCACGCCCCGGCTGGACCTGGTCTTCGACACGGGCGCGCACGGGACGCACGTCTCCGGCATCGCGGCGGGGCATGACCTCTACGGCGTGGCCGGGTTCGATGGGGTCGCGCCCGGGGCCCAGCTCATCGGCCTCAAGATCGCCAACAGCGCCAACGGGGGCATCTCGACCACGGGCAGCATGCTCCGCGCGCTGGACTACGTGCTCCGCTTCGCGGCGGCCCGCCGGCTGCCGCTGGTGCTCAACATGAGCTTCGGCGTGGGCAACGAAATCGAGGGCCAGGCGCGGATCGACGGCATCGTGGATTCGGTGCTCGCCGCGCATCCCGACGTGGTGCTGGCCATCAGCGCCGGCAATGACGGGCCCGGGCTCTCGACTGTCGGCTTTCCGGGTAGCGCGGCCCGCGCGCTCAGCGTCGGCGCCACGCTCCCGGGCAGCCTGCTTCCGCCGGGCCCCGCGGGCGCGCCGTCGGCGGACGTGCTCGCCTATTTCAGCTCCCGCGGCGGCGAGGTGGCGAGTCCGGACCTGGTAACGCCGGGCGTGGCCTACAGCACGGTGCCGCGCTGGAATGCCGGCGACGAGGTGGAGCAGGGCACCAGCATGGCGTCACCGCACGCCGCCGGCCTCGCGGCGCTCCTCGTCTCGGCGCTGACCCAGGAGCGGCGGCCGGTCGAGGCGCGCGGCATCCGCCAGGGACTCATGGTGACGGCGCAGCCCACGCCGGGCGCAACCATCGTGGACGAGGGCACGGGGCTGCCGGACGTCGAGAAGGCATACCGCTGGCTCACCGGCGGGTATCCCGTGTCCGACGTGCGGGTGCGCGCGCTCGGCGCCGGCGACGCCACGGCCGCCGTCCAGCGCGTGGCCGGCGCGGCGGCGGACACGATCCAGGGATTCGAGTTGCTGCGCGCTCCCGATGCGCCGGCCGCCACTTACACGCTGCGCAGCGACGTGCCCTGGCTCAGCGCGGCGCAGACGGTCACGTTGCGCGGCCCGCGCACGCCGGTGCGGCTCAAGGTGGCGCGGCGCGCGCTGGCCGCGCCGGCGGCTTACATCGGGACGGTCACCGGCTGGAGCCAGGACACGATGGCCGGCCCGGCCTTCCGGCTGATCACCACGGTCATGGCCGCGACACCGATCGGCGCGGCCACGGACACGTTGCGCCAGGCCGTCGCGGTGCCCGCGGGCGGCACGCTTCGCACCTTCTTCCAGGCCGACAGCGGCCGCCCCTTCCAGCTCACCGTCGAGACCGGCGGCCGCGCCGAACGGGGTCTGGCCTTCCTGCACGAGCCCGACGGCATGCCGTTCCGCGACGAGAGCGCCCGCGCGGCCGCCTACGGGCCCCAGGGCGCGGAATACGAGGCCGACTCCCGGGACGTCCTCGCGGGCTCGTACGAGTGCGTCGTCGTCGCACCGCCGGGCCAGGCGCTCACCACGACGATCCGCCTCAGCCAGTCCCCGCTGCTGCTCCACGCCGACCGGCGGGGGAGCTCGGTCCGCGCCACCTTCCGGAACGTCACGGGCAGGCCGGTCGACGCGGAGGTCGGCATGCACCTCGGCGGCGCCGCGCGCACCGATAGCGTGTCGGAAACGGGCTCGATGCCGGTGCGCATCCCGTTCGTCGTCCCCGCCTGGTCGCGCGGGGTCGTGGTGGATGTGACGATGGATCGGGCGCAGTGGGGACGGTTCACCGACTTCGGCGTCACGCTCTTCGACTCGCTGGGCCGGCAGCTCGGCAAGCAGCCGCTCAATTACGCTTTCGGCCGCCTGCAGGTGGAGCTGCCCGAAGGGCACGGCGACATGCCGGTGACCCTCGGGCTGTTTCCCGGCTTTGCCGATCCTTCGGCGAGCCAGGCCTGGGCCCTGCGCACGTCCATCCGGGTGTACGCGGACACCTCGGTGGTGCTCGCGCGCCCGGACAGCGGGCGCCGGACCATCGCGCCGCGCGGCACCACCACGACCGACTTCACGCTTCCGCCCAGCCCGTGGCCGCTGGGAGAGAAGTTCGTCCCGCTGGGGCTGCTGGTGGCACGGACCGATGGCCGGAGCTGGACCCGCGAGGTGGAGCTCGGACCGCCGGGCGCGGCGCTGATCCCATGACACCGCAGGCCGGCCGCATCGTGCGCATCGCCGCCGGGCAGGGGTTCTGGGGCGACTGGCTCGAAGCGCCCGTGCGCCAGGTGCGCGGCGGGCCGATCGACTACCTCATGATGGACTATCTCGCCGAAGTGACCATGTCCATCATGCAGAAGCAGAAGTCGCGCGATCCGGACGCCGGCTACGCCCGCGACTTCGTGCCGCTCATGGAGCGGATCCTGCCCGATCTGGTCGAGCGCGGCGTCCGGGTCACCTCGAACGCGGGCGGCGTGAACCCGCACGGGTGCGCGGAGGCCGTGCTCGCGGTCGCCCGGCGGCTGGCGCTGCCGAGAAAGGTGCGGGTGGGTCTGGTCGAGGGCGACGACATCCTGGGCCGCCTCGACGAGCTCATGGCCCGCGGCCACTCCCTCAGCGACATGGAAACCGGCCGGCCGCTCAGCGACATCCGGGACCGGGTCCTCTCGGCCAATGCCTACCTCGGCATGGCGCCCATCGTCGAGGCGCTGCGCGGCGGTGCCGACGTGGTGATCACCGGCCGGGTGACCGACACGGGGCTCACGCTCGGCCCCATCTTCCACGAATTCGGCTGGTCACCCGACGACTGGGACAAGGTGGCCGCCGGCACCGTGGCGGGACACATCATCGAGTGCGGCGCGCAGGCATCGGGGGGCAATCTCCTGAAGGGATGGCGGTCGGTGAAGGGCCTCGCCGATCCCGGCTTTCCGATCGCGGAAGCCTCGCCCGACGGGACGTTCGTGGTGACCAAGCATCCGGGCACCGGCGGCGTCGTTTCGGTCGCGTCCGTCACCGAGCAGCTCGTCTACGAGATGGGCGACCCGCGGAGCTACATCACGCCCGACGGCGTGGCCGACTTCACCACCATCCAGCTCCGTCAGGTCGGACGGAATCGGGTACGCGTGAGCGGGATTCACGGCGGGCCGCGGACGCCGATGCTCAAGGTGTCGATCGCGTACTTCTGGGGGTACAAGGCCGTCGGCACGCTCGTCTACGCCTGGCCCGAGGCGTACGACAAGGCCCGCGCGGCCGACGCGGTGCTCCGCCGCCGCCTGGCCGACCTCGGGCTCGAGTTCGACCAGATCCTCACCGAGTTCGTCGGCGTGGACGCGACGCATGGCAGGCTGGGCGGCCCGCCGGGTCCCGACCTTCCCGAAGTGCAATTGCGGGTGGGCGTGCGCGCACACGAGCGGGCGCCGGTAGAGCGGTTCACCCGGGAGATCGCGCCGCTGGTGCTCACCGGGCCGCCCAGCGTCACCGGTTTCGCCGGCGGGCGGCCGGCGGTCGAGGAGGTCGTGGCCTATTGGCCGGCGCTCATCGACCGTCGCGAGATCGAGCCGCACGTGCGGGTCGAGATCCTGGAGGCATGACCGTGTCGAAGACCGCCAGGCGGCCGGCCACCCGGATGGTCCAGCTCCGCTATCTGGCGCACGCCCGTTCGGGCGACAAGGGCAACACCGCGAACGTCGGGCTCATCGCATTGGACCCCGAGTACTATCCGATTCTCGAACGCGAAGTGACCACGGCACGGGTCGCCCGGCACTTCAGGGGCATGGTGAGCGAAGTGGAACGGTTCGAGTTGCCCAACCTCCGCGCGCTCAACTTTCTCCTGCACGACGCGTTGGACGGCGGCGGTACCATCTCGCTCAAGACCGACGCGCAGGGCAAGGTGTACTCCACGGCGCTCCTCCGCATGGAGGTCCCGGTCCCGGTGGCGCTCGCCCGCCGGCTGGCGCGCGCGTGAGCGCCGGCGAGTCGCCACTCCGGATTTCCCTGGAGGACGGCGTTCTCGGCCTCACGCTCGACCGCCCGGCGAAGCGGAACGCCCTCAACGCTGCCCTGATCGAGGCGCTCCACTCGGCGCTCGAGCGCGCCGACCTCGACGCGGAGGTCCGGGTCGTCGTGCTGCGCGGGGCCGGCCGGGACTTCTGCGCCGGTGCGGATCTCGAGGAGCTGCTCGCCTCGGCCGATCTGGAGCCCGGGCAGAACGAAGCCGCGGCGCTCCGGCTGGGGACGCTCTTCACTCGCATCCGGAGCCTCCCCAAGCCGGTCCTCGCGGCCGTCCACGGTCGTGCCCTCGCCGGCGGCGCGGGGCTGGTCACCGCGTGCGACCTGGCCGTGGCGGGAGCGGGCGCGCAGATCGGCTACCCGGAGATCCAGCGCGGATTCGTTCCCGCCATGGTGATGACGCTGCTCCGCCGCGCCGCCGGCGAAAAGGCGGCGCTCGATCTGGTGCTGACCGGGCGCGTGCTCGGCGCGACCGAGGCGCGGGAGGTGGGGCTGCTGGCGCGGGTCGTGCCCGACGCCGAGCTGAACCGGGAGGTGGCCGCGCTCGCGGGCGCGCTCGTCCGGAGCAGCGCGTCCGCCCTGGCGCTGACCAAGCAGCTCTTCTACCGGCTCGATGGCCGGCCGCTCGATGAGGGGATCGCGCTCGGCGCGCGGGTCAACGCGCTCGCGCGCCAGACGCCTGATTTCCGCGCCGCCATCGCGCAGTTCCTCCGGAAATGATGCTCCCGGGCAGGACGATGTCGCTCGTACGCCTCGGCCTCTCGCTGGCGGGGTTCGTGGTGGCGGTCCTCGCCGTGGCGCTGGAAGACCGGCAGCTCGGCTGGGGCGCGATTGCGCTGCTCATCGGTTCGCTCATCGTTCGCCTGCTCCAGCGTGGCCGCGACCGCTCGGTGTGACGGCCCTCACATGGTGCACGGACCTGCTCCGCTAGCTTGGGCCTCGACCCGTCCTGCCGACGGGCGAGCCGGCGGATTTCGACGCGCCGCGCTTCAATGGGGACCATACTGAAGGAGGCGGTATGCGGGTACCAAAAGCGGTGGCGATGCTGCTCGCCGGGTGGCTGGCCAGCGCGCCGGCGCTTCATGCGCAGGGAGCCGAGTTTTCGCTGGGCGGCGGGATCGGGATCCCGTCGGGGGACTTCGACGACGTCGCGAAGCTCGGCTGGCACGGGCTTGTCGGAGTTTCGTTCGTGCCGACGAACTGGCCGGTGGGCATCCAGATCGACGGTCAGTATCACCAGTTCAAGCGCGACGAGGACGTGGTAGGGCCAGGGAGCCTCAAGGACCGCATTATCCTCGGCACCGCGAACATCGTCTACAAGTTCAAGAGCTCCGAGACCACCAGATTCCGGCCATACCTTATCGGCGGCGGCGGTGTCTACAATCTGAAGACGACAGGAAGCAGTGACCTGGGCCCGGTCGTAGACACTGAAGGATCAACCACGAAGTTCGGACTCAACGCCGGAGCCGGTTTCGACTTCAAGGCGGGAAGTGCTGGGCTGTTCATCGAAGGACGGTTCCACAACGTGTTCACCTCGGGATCGGACCTGCAGTTCATTCCGATAACGATCGGGGTCCGCTTCGGCGGCCATTAAGGTGTGTTGCGGAAGGTGCTTGACTCGGTGGCCGTCCGGGTGACGACAGTTCCGATCATGGAGGCCGCCCCGCTCCCGCGAGGCGGCCTCCACGCGTAATCTGGATGGTGCGGGCGGCAGGCTGATATGGTCGTTCCCCTGGAGACCCCCATCCTGCCGGATGCCCCCGTCCCTCGACGACGCCCGCCGCCTCCTCCGCCATCACTTCGGTCACACCGACTTCCGCCCCGCGCAAGTGCCCGTGCTCCGCTCGGTGCTCTCCGGGACGGACACGCTCGCCGTGCTGCCCACCGGCGGCGGCAAATCCGTGTGCTTTCAGATTCCCGCGCTCGTCCTGAATGGCCTCACGGTGGTGGTCTCGCCGCTGATCGCGCTCATGCAGGACCAGGTGGCGGCCGCCAGGGCGCGCGGCATCGCCGCCGCCGCACTGCACAGCGGGATTGACGACGCGGAGCGCGCCCGAATCTGGACCGCGCTCGAGTCCGGCGCGTTGCGGCTGCTCTACGCCTCGCCCGAACGCCTCAGCCGGCTGGCGCCGGAGCTCCGGGCGCGCGGCCTCCGGTCGGCGCTGCTCGCCGTGGACGAAGCGCACTGCATCGCCGAGTGGGGCCACGATTTCCGGCCGAGCTACCGCACCCTGGGCGCCGCGCGCTACCGGCTGGGGCGTCCGCCCGTCGTGGCGCTCACCGGCAGCGCCACGCCCGAGGTGCGGAAGGACATCGCCCGCACGCTCGGCTTCCGGCCGGGCAGGTGGGCCGAGCATCTGGG
>DASSBA010000021.1:0-39134 GCA_035699205.1 Gemmatimonadales bacterium | reverse complement strand
GGACTCGGGTGAGGGGCGCTGGACCGTGTCCGCCGCGCTGGACGAGGCGGTGCCCGTGCCGGTGTTGAGCGCCGCGCTCTACCAGCGCTTCAGCTCGCGCGGGGAGGCGGACTTCGCCGACAGGCTGCTGTCGGCGCTCCGGTACCAGTTCGGCGGCCACGTCGAGAAGCCCGCGGGGTAAGGAGGGTGTGATGGCGGACCAGTCCGACGCGCTGGTTCTGTTCGGCGTCACCGGCGATCTGGCGTACAGGCAGATCTTCCCGGCGTTGCAGGCACTGATCCGCCGCGGCCAATTGAACGTCCCGATCGTGGGGGTGGCGCGCTCGGGGTGGGCACTGGAGCAACTGCGTGATCGCGCACGGCAGAGCCTGGAGGCGCACGGGGGTGTGGATGCGGCTGCGTTTGCCCGTTTGTCGGAACTGCTCGTGTATGTGGATGGCGACTACCGCGATCCCGCCACGTACGAACGGCTGCGCCAGGCGCTCGGTGCCGCCGCGCGGCCGCTCCATTACCTCGCCATTCCACCCAGCATCTTCACGGTCGTCGCCGGGGGTCTGGCGCAGGCGGGCTGCACCCAGGGCGCGCGGGTCGTAGTGGAGAAGCCGTTCGGCCGGGACCTCGCCTCCGCGCGCGAGCTGAACGCCACCCTCCACCGCTTCTTTCGCGAAGCGGACATCTTCCGCATCGACCACTATCTCGGCAAGGAGCCGGTCCAGAATCTCCTCTACTACCGCTTCGCCAACTCCTTTCTCGAGCCGGTCTGGAACCGGAACTACATCCGCGAGATCCAGATCACCATGGCGGAGAGCTTCGGCGTCCGGGGGCGCGGGAAATTCTATGAGGAGGCCGGCGCCATCCGTGACGTCGTGCAGAACCATCTGCTGCAGGTGGTGAGCCTGCTCGCCATGGAACCTCCGGCCGGGAGCGACACCGAGGCCGTCCGCGACGCCAAGGCGCAGGCCTTCCGCGTCATGCGGCCGCTCCAGCCCGCGGACGTCGTGCGCGGGCAGTTCTCCGGCTACCGGAACGAGCCCGGGGTGGCGCCCGACTCGGAGGTCGAGACCTTCGCCGCGATGCGGCTGCAGCTCGACTCGTGGCGCTGGGCGGGGGTGCCGTTCTACATCCGCGCGGGGAAGTGTCTGCCGGTGACGGTCACCGAGGTCTACGTCGAGCTCAAGCGGCCGCCGCAGGCGCTGTTCGCCGACGCCGGGACGAGCCCGCCCAACTCCTTCCGCTTCCGGCTGAGCCCGGACGTGGTCCTCTCGCTGGCCGCGCGCGCGAAGCTCCCCGGAGAGGCGATGACCGGCGAGGACGTCGAGCTGGTGGCCTGCCACGAGCGTGCCGACGAGATGGCGCCCTACGAGCGGCTGCTCCGTGACGCCATGCGCGGGGACCAGATGCTCTTTGCCCGGGAGGACGCGGTCGAGCGGGCGTGGCGGGTGGTGGACCCGGTGCTGGGCACCGGGACGACGCCGCTCGAGACGTACGCGGCAGGGAGTTGGGGACCGGCGCAGGCCGACTGCCTCACCGCGGCCACCGGCGGCTGGCACCAGCCGGCCGCGGAAAGTGGCTGCCGATGACGGTGCGGCGGGTGATCGGGTACCTGTTCGACGTGGACAACACGCTGCTCGACAACGACGCGGCCCAGGCCGATTACCGAGCCCATCTCGAGCGCGAGTCGGGTCGCGAAGCGGCTGAGCGATACTGGGCGATCTTCCTGGAACGCCGGCGCGCGGTCGGCTATGCCGACTACCTGGGCGCGCTCCAGCTCTACCGGCTCGAGCGGCTGCACGATCCGCGGCTGCTGCTGATGTCGTCGTTCCTGCTCGACTACCCGTTCGCGGATCGGCTGTATCCCGGGGCGATGGACGTGCTCGAGCGCTACGGACAGCGCGGTGTCACCATCGTCTTCTCCGACGGCGACGTGGTGTTCCAGCCGCGCAAGGTCGAGCGCGCCGGCATCCGGCGCGCGGTGGAGGATCGGGTGCTGATCTGCGTGCACAAGGAGCAGGAGCTGGCCGATGTCGAGCACTTCTATCCGGCCGACCATTACGTGCTGATCGACGACAAGCTTCGGATTCTCACGGCGGTGAAGCGGGCCTGGGGCCCGCGGGTCACCACCGTGTTCACCCGGCAAGGGCATTATGCGCACGATCCCGAGCTGCTGGCCGCGTATCCGCCGGCCGACCTGAGCATCGAGCGCATCGGCGACCTGCTGGACCTCGACGTTGGGAGAAACCCATGAACGCCACACGGCGGCTTCACGATCTGGGCCAGAGTCTCTGGCTCGACAACATCACCCGGGGCATGCTGGCCGACGGCACGCTCCGGCGCTACCGGGACGAGCTGTCCGTCACCGGGCTCACCTCGAATCCCACCATCTTCGACCACGCGATCGCGAACTCCACCTCGTACGACGAGGCCATCCGCCGGAAGGCCAGGGAAGGGAAGTCCGGCGAGCGGCTCTTCGTCGAGCTGGCGCTCGAAGACCTGACCGAGGCGGCCGAGCTCTTCCGGCCGGTACACCAGCAGACCGGCGGCGTGGATGGCTGGGTCTCGCTCGAGGTCTCGCCGCTCCTGGCGTACGACACGGCGAGTACGCTCGCGGAGGCGCGCGCACTGGCGGAGCGAGCCGCCCGACCCAACATCTTCATCAAGATCCCCGGGACGCCCGAGGGCGTGCCCGCCATCGAGGAGGCGATCACGGCGGGCGTCCCGATCAACGTGACCCTGCTGTTCTCGCCCGGGCAGTATCGCGAGGCGGCGGAGGCGTACTTCCGTGGCATCGAGCGCCGGCTCGCGGCGGGCCTCGATCCGCGGGTCCGGTCGGTGGCCTCGTTGTTCGTGAGCCGGTGGGATCGGGCCGTTGCCGCCCGGGTGCCGGAGGCGCTCCGGAACCGGCTCGGGGTCGCAATCGCCCGGCAGACATACCGGGTGTACCGCGAGCTGCTCGCGTCGGAGCGCTGGAACGGCCTGGCCGCGCGTGACGCGCTGCCGCAGCGGCTGCTCTGGGCCAGTACCGGTACCAAGGACCCGAAGGCGCCGGACGTCCTGTACGTCGAAGCGCTGGCGGCGCCCGACACCATCGTCACCATACCGGACGCCACGCTGCTCGCCTTTGCCGATCACGGCAGGGTGGGCGACGTGCTTCCGGCCGACGGCGGGGATGCGGATGCCGTCGTGGCCGACTTCGGCCGGGCCGGGGTGGATGTCGGGGCCCTCGGACAACAGCTCCAGCGGGACGGTGCCGCCGCGTTCGTCACCTCGTGGAAGGACCTGCTGGGCTGCATCGCGGCCAAGGCCGAGGCGCTGCGGAGGACGGCATGACAGCACCGAACCTCGACCAGCTCTGCGTCGACACCATCCGGACGCTCTCGATCGATGCCGTCCAGCAGGCGAAGTCCGGGCATCCGGGCACGCCAATGGGCATGGCGCCCGCCGCCTACGCGCTCTGGCAGCGGGTGCTGCGCTACGATCCCGAGAACCCGCACTGGCCCAACCGCGACCGCTTCGTGCTCTCCGCGGGCCATGCCTCGATGCTCCTCTACAGCCTGATCCATCTGACCGGCGTCCGCGCGGCGGACGCATCCTACGAGTCGACCGACCGGCCGGCGGTCACGCTGGACGACATCAAGCGCTTCCGCCAGGCGGGGAGCCGCTGCCCCGGGCACCCGGAGTACGGCTGGACGACGGGCGTCGAGGCCACCACCGGCCCGCTGGGTCAGGGCGTCGCCATGAGCGTCGGGATGGCCATCGCCGGGCGCTGGCTCGCCGCCACCTACAACCGGCCGGACCTCAAGCTGTTCGACTACGACGTCTATGTGCTCTGCAGCGACGGCGACATGATGGAGGGGCTGGGGAGCGAGGCCGCGTCGCTCGCCGGGCACCTCCGGCTCGGCCGGCTGTGCTGGATCTACGATAACAACGGAATCAGCATCGAGGGGCCCACCTCGCTCACCTTCACGGAGGACGTAGGCGCCCGGTTTCTCGCGTATGGGTGGAACGTCCTCCGCGTGCCGGACGCGAATGACCTGGACCGGCTCACCCACGCCTATGAGAGCTTCCGCGCCACCCACGACCGGCCGACGCTCGTCATCGTGGACAGCCACATCGGCTACGGCGCCCCCCACCGCCAGGACACGAGGGAGGCCCACGGCGAGCCGCTCGGTGCCGACGAAGCGCGGCTGGCCAAGGAGTTCTACGGCTGGGACCCTGACGCGCGATTCGTGGTACCCGCGGCGGTCCCGGCCCACTTCCGGGGCAACCTGAACCGGCGCGGCGCCGAGCTGCGCCAGGCCTGGGAGGCGGGGCTGAGCACCTATCGCGAGCGATATCCCGACCTGGCCGGCCAGCTCGATCGGATCTGGACGGGTACGCTGCCGCCCGGCTGGGGCGCCGATCTCCCCGTCTTCCCACCCGATCCCAAGGGCCTCGCCAGCCGCGATGCTTCCGGCAAGGTGCTCAACGCCATCGCGCCGCGGGTGCCCTGGCTCCTGGGTGGCGCGGCCGACCTCTGGCCCTCGACCAAGACGCGGTTGACCTTCGCGGGCGCCGGCGATTTCGAGCCGGCGGCCGAGGGCGGTGATTACGGAAGCCGGAACCTCCATTTCGGCGTGCGGGAGCATGCGATGTGCGCCATCGCGAACGGGATGGTGCTCTCGGGGCTCCGCGCGTATGGCTCGAGCTTCCTCATCTTCACCGACTATTGCCGGGCCGCGCTTCGCCTCAGCGCGCTGATGGAGCTCCCGGTCATCTACGTGTGGACCCACGACTCCATCAGCCTCGGCGAGGACGGGCCCACCCACCAGCCGATCGAGCACCTGGCCTCGCTCCGCGCCATGCCCGGCATGGTCGTGATCCGTCCCGCCGACGCGAACGAGGTCGTGGAGGCCTATCGCGTCATCATGGGCCTGCGGGACCGGCCGGTTTCGCTGGTGCTGTCGCGGCAGGCGCTGCCGACGCTGGATCGGTCGCGGTACGCGGCGGCCGGCGGGCTCGCGCGGGGAGCGTACATCCTGGCCGACGCGCCCGACCGGGAACCCGACGTGCTGCTGCTGGCGACCGGGAGCGAGGTGTCTCTCTGCGTCACAGCCTACGAGCGTCTCGCGGGCGAGGGGATCAAGGCGCGGGTGGTGAGCATGCCGTCATGGGAGTTGTTCGAGGCCCAGCCCGAGGCGTATCGCGAGCAGGTTCTGCCTGCCGAGGTCACGGCGCGCGTGGCGGTCGAGGAAGCGTCTCCCTTCGGCTGGGCGCGCTACACCGGACTGGGCGGCACGGTGCTCGGCATGCGCTCCTTCGGCCTCTCGGCGCCCATCCAGGTGGTGGCCGAGCACTTCGGCTTCACCGCCGATCACGTCGTGGAGGCCGCGCGGGAGCAGGTGGCCCGGCAGCGACCGTCGCACGTGTGATGCGCGAACCGCCGGCCGCCGGCCGCGGAGCGCTCCATGTCTTTGCCGATCCAGCCGCGCTCGCGCTGGCGGGCGCCGCGCGCATCGCCGCGGCCGCGGCGGAGGCGATCGCGGCCCGGGGCCGGTTCCGGCTGGTTCTGGCCGGCGGCGACACGCCGCGGCAGACGTACGAGGTGCTTACCGGGCCCGAGTTCGTGGCGCGGGTGGATTGGCCGCGGGTCGAGTTCTTCTGGGGCGACGAACGCTGCGTACCGCCCGACGACCCCCGGAGCAACTACCGCATGGCCCGCGAGTCGCTGCTCGACCGGGTCCCGATCGTCCCGGAGAACGTCCACCGGATTCGCGGCGAGGAGGACCCGGCCCGAGCGGCCCTCGAGTATGAAGAGCGGCTCGGTGGCCTCCTCCCCGACCTCGTGCTGCTGGGCCTGGGAGTGGACGGGCACACCGCGTCCCTCTTCCCGGGCCTCGCGGCGGTGCGCGAGCGCGACCGGCGGGTGGTCGCGGAGTACGTGGGCACGGTGGAGGCGTGGCGGGTCACCATGACCCCACCCCTGCTCAACTCGGCGCGCGCGGTCGCATTTCTGGTCTCGGGCGCCGGGAAGGCCGGCCCGTTGCGCCAGGTGCTTCAGGGCGGGCTCCCTCCGGACCTGCTTCCGGCCAGAGCCATCCACCCGGCGTCGGGGCGCCTCGACTGGCTGCTGGACGCCGCCGCGGCCTCCGGCCTCCCCCACGTAAGTACCCACTCGGTAGAGGGATAGTGCTGTCGCGGCCGCGGGACCCGCTCCCGGACGGTCCGCCGCCGCGCCAGGCTTGTTGACGATCGCCCCTCGGGCCGCCATCCTCATAATGTGACCGGAACCCTGCCTGACCTCGCTCCCGACCTCCGGGCGGTCCTCGAGCGCCATGCCGATCGACTCGATCTGGACCTGATCGAGCGGGCGCTCCGCTTCAGCGCGTCCGCCCACCGGGGGCAGAAACGCATGTCGGGGGAAGACTTCGTCTCCCACAGCATCGCCGTGGCGCTGATCCTGGCCGAGCAGCTCCTCGACAGCACCACCATCGCGGCGGCCCTCCTCCACGACGTGGTGGAGGACTCCGAAGTCCGCACCGAGGACATCGCCCGCGAGTTCGGCGCCGAGATCGCCGGGATCGTGGACGGGCTCACCAAGATCTCCAGCCTCACCTTCCGGTCGTCGGCCGAGGAGCAGGTCGAAAACTATCGCAAGCTGCTGCTGTCGATCGCCAAGGACGCGCGGGTCATCATCATCAAGCTCGGCGACCGGCTCCACAACATGCGGACGCTCGAGCACCTGCCGCCCGAGCGCCGGAGCCGGATCGCGCTGGAGACCCGTGAGATCTACGCGCCGCTGGCGCACCGGTTCGGCATGGCCGGCATGAAGGCCGAGCTCGAGGACCTGGCGTTCAAGTTCCTCGAGCCGGAGGAATACCGCGAGCTGGTCAACCAGGTGGCCGCCAAGCGCGCCGCCCGCGAGCAGACCATCCTCAAGCTGCGGACGCCGCTCGAGTACGAGCTCAAGCGGGCGGGGATCGACTGGTACGAGGTCACCGGCCGGCCCAAGCATCTGTGGTCGATTTTCCAGAAGATGCGGAAACGGAACAAGGGATTCGAGGAGATCTATGACCTGATGGCCATCCGCGTCACCGTGCGGACGGTTCCCGAGTGCTACCATGTCCTCGGCATCATCCACCACAACTGGACACCCATCCAGGAGCGGATCAAGGACTACATCGCGTCGCCCAAGTCGAACGCCTACCAGTCGCTGCACACCACCATCTTCGGCCCTGGCGGGCAGCTCTTCGAGGTGCAGATCCGCACCCAGGAGATGCACCGGACGGCCGAGTTCGGCATTGCGGCCCACTGGCTGTACAAGCGGGACGGGAAGCCGGACGAGCTCGATCAGCATCTCGGCTGGTTCCGCCAGCTGCTCGACCTCCAGCAGGACACGCACAGTCCCGAGGAGTTCCTCGAGTTCCTCAAGATCGACCTGTATCAGGACGAGATCTTCGTGTTCACCCCGCAGGGGGACGTGAAGCGGCTGCCGAAGGGCTCGACCGCGATCGACTTCGCGTTCCACGTGCACACCGAGGTCGGCCTCAAGTGCCAGGGCGCCAAGATCAATGGGCGCATCGCGCCGCTGCACCGCGAGCTCAAGAGCGGCGACACGGTCGAGATCCTCACGGCCGCCGCCGCCAAGCCCAGCCGGGACTGGCTCAGCCACGTGCGCACCGCCCGCGCGCGGCAGAAGGTCAAGCAGTGGGTCAATCACGAGGAAGAGACGATCAGCCTGACGCTCGGCCGCGAGATCCTCGCGCGCGAGGTGCGCCGGCGCCGGCTGGACGGCCCGGACGACGCGCGCCTGGCCCGGGCGGCCGCGACCCTCTCGCTGGCCGACGGCCGCGGGCTCGAGATCGCGGTGGGCCGCGGTGACGTCAACATCGGCCAGGTCATCAAGGCGCTCTATCCGGACCTGGCCACCGACGAGATCCAGGAGCCCAAGCCGACGGTGTTCGGCCGGGTCATCGACCGGATCCGCCTGGGGCGGGGGATCAGGATCCAGGGCGTGGACGGATTGATGGTGCGCTACGCCCAGTGCTGCCAGCCCGTGCCCGGGGACTCGGTGGTGGGGTACGTGACGCAGGGCCGCGGCATTTCCATCCACCGGGCCGACTGCCCCAACCTGCTCACCCTCGCCGCCGACGAGCGGCGCGTGGACATCGACTGGCAGGAGACGGCGGGCGAGGCGTTCGCCGTGCGGCTGGCGGTAACCGGCGAGGACCGCCGCGGGCTCTATGCCGACATCATGGAGGCGGTGAGCCAGACCGGTACCAACATCCGCGGCGCCGATCTCCACACCAAGGACGGCTCGGTGTTCGGCACGATCTTCGTCGAGGTGGACAACCTGCCGCATCTCGGCAAGGTGATGAAGGCGGTGCGGAAGGTGAAAGGCGTGACCGAGATCGAGCGAAGGGAAGCGCCCGCTTCGTGACCCGCGGCGTGACGGGGGTCACTGCTGTGTGGGGCGCCCCGCGTGATATTCCAGCGCTCTGTCCGCAGCGCTTCCATGGCGCGCCAATTTTCGGAGGACATCATGCCTGATCCCAAGGAGCCCGACTTCTCGGACGTGGAGTCGGGAAGCTCGTCCACGGCACCGCCGCCGAAGCCATCCGGGGGCCAGACCTACACGGTCGTCAAGGGCGACAGCCTGTCCAAGATCGCCAAGCGGTTCTACGGCAGCGCGGGAGAGTGGAAGAAGATCTACGAGGCGAACAAGGACGCCATCAAGAACCCCGACCTTATCCATCCCGGCCAGACCTTCCGGATCCCGGACGCGTGAGCCGGCGCGAGGAGATGCAGCTCATGGATGGCTATCGACGCAGTCTGTGCGCGCTCGCCCTCGGCCTCCTGGTCGTCGCGGCACCGGCGTGCAAGAAGAAGACCGATACCGCGGCGGCCGCTCCGGATACCAGCATGGCCGCGCCGGCGCCCGCTCCGGCGGCCTTTGCCGTGCAGAGCGTCGAGGTCGGCAAGCAGGTCGGATCCGACAAGCGGGTCACCAGCCCGAGCACGACCTTCGCGCCGAAGGACACGATCTACGCCTCGGTGGCCACCGAGGGCGCGGCACCCAGCAAGACCATCGCCGCCAGATGGACATTCGGCTCGGGGAAGCTGGTCAAGGCGGATTCGCAGACGATCGCGCCCAGCGGGCCCGAGGCCACCGAGTTCCACATCACCAAGCCCAGCGGGTGGCCGGTGGGCAAGTACAAGGTCGAGATCAGCGTGGACGGGAACCCGGCGGGGAGCAAGGAGTTCGAGGTCAGGAAGTAGTCGCGGACGGACCACGATGGGCGAAGGTCGGGCTCATCGCGGGGCAGCGCCCCGCCGGTGGGCCCGATGTTCATGCCGGGAGTCCCTGTGCCCAACTTCTGGATCCTCAAGACCGACGCGGACACCTACCCCTTCGACCAGCTCCAGCGCGAGCGCCGTACCACCTGGGACGGAGTCACCAACGCGCTCGCGCTGAAGCACATTCGTGGCATGGCAAAAGGTGATCGCGCGCTCATCTACCACTCGGGTGACGAAAGGGCGCTGGTCGGGCTGGCGACGATCGCGTCGGCACCGTATCCCGACCCGAAGGCCGGCGACCCCAAGGTCGTCGTGATCGACGTCCAGGCGGGGAAGCGCCTCGCCCGGCCGGTGACACTCGCAGCGGTCAAGGCCGATGCCGCGTTTGCCGACCTCGGCCTGGTTCGCATGTCCCGGCTCAGCGTCATCCCCGTGCCGCCAGCGCAGTGGAAGAAGCTGCTGGCGATGGCGGGGGAGCCTGGGTGAGCGACGTCACTGCAGGTATCACCGCCCCGCGCCACCTGTGGGAATCGTCCGGCACGCCTGCCGGGCCAGACACTCTCAAGCGAGGGACCCATGTTGTTTGCACGGATGCTCCTGCCGGTCACGCTCTCGGGGGCCGTGGCGCTCACCTCGTGCGGCGGCGGCAATCGCGACCAGGGCACCGAGACCGCCACGGCTGACTCCGCGGCGCGGGCCGCCGATTCGGCCGCACGCGCCGCCACGACGGGCGCCCAGCGCATCGCGAACGTCATGATCGGCAAGCGGCTGGGTGCCGAGAACCGGATCGCCGAGCCGACGTTCCAGTTCGTGCCGCAGGACACGGTCTATGTCTCGGTGGATGTGCAGGGCGCCCCCGCGGAGGGGACCCTGGCCGCCCGGTGGCTGGCGCAGAACGGCAAGACGCTCGACTCGACCGCCCAGCCGCTCACCGCCGGCGAGACCGGCCACCGGGAATTCCACCTCGCCCAGGCCAAGGGATGGAAGCCGGGCACGTATCTCGTCACCCTGTACCTGAACGGCGACTCGGTCGAGGCCAAGACGTTCGCCGTGCGGAAGTAGTCTGGAAGCGGAATTCGCCATGACGACGACCGCCCCCGCCCGGCCGGTCATGCCGCCGAGTGACCACACCCCGCGTCCGTATGCCGGCCCCTCCCGACAGGAGGTGCTGGCAATGCGGCGGCAGTACTGTCATCCCAGCACGTTCGTGTACTATCGCGAGCCGCTGATGCTGGTCGAAGGGTTCATGCAATACCTCTACGACGAGACCGGGCGGCGCTACCTCGACATGTTCGCCGGGATCGTCACGGTGGGATGCGGCCACTCGCACCCGAGGTTCGTCGAGCGCGTAAAGTCGCAGTTCGACGCGCTCCAGCACACCACGACGATCTACCTGCACCCCGGCTTCCCGATGCTGGCCAAGCGTCTGGCGGAGAAGTTGCCGCCGGGTCTGGACGTGACGTACTTCGTCAACAGCGGGAGCGAGGCGAACGATCTGGCCCTGCTCATGGCACGCGCGTTCACCGGCAACAACGACGTCGTCGCCGTGCGGAACGGCTATCACGGCGGCTCGCCGTCCAGCATGGCGCTCACCTCCCACCATACCTGGAAGTTCCCGCAGCAGCCCAGCCTCGGCGTCCACCACACGCTCAACCCCGACCCGTACCGGAGCCCGTTCAGCGGCTCGCCGGAGGAGATCGCCAGCAGGAGCGTGGAAGACATGCGGGACCTGATCCGGTTTTCGACGCCGGGGCGGATCGCCGCGTTCATCGCGGAGCCGATCCAGGGAGTGGGCGGGGCGACGCACGGCGCCCCGAACTATCTGAAGGAGGCGTACGCGGCCGCGCGGGAGCACGGCGGTCTCTGCATCGCCGACGAGGTGCAGACCGGCTTCGGCCGCACCGGCGAGCACTTCTGGGGGTTCCAGAACTGGGACGTGGTCCCCGACATCGTGACCATGGCCAAAGGGATCGGCAACGGCTGGCCCCTGGCGGCCGTCACCACCCGGCGCGAGATCGCCGAGGCGCTCACTCAGCGGATCCACTTCAATACCTTCGGCGGCAACCCGGTGGCCATGGCGGCAGGGCTGGCCGTGCTCGACATCATCGAGGAGGATGGGCTGCAGGAAAACGCCCGCGTCGTCGGCGCGCGGCTCAGGGCAGGCCTCGACGAACTGCAGACCCGCCACCGGCTGATCGGCGACGTCCGCGGGAAGGGGCTCATGCTGGGCGCCGAACTGGTGAGGGATCGCGAGACGAAGGAGCCGGCCACCGCGGAAACCGTGGCGGTCTGGGAGGCGATGCGCGAGCTGGGCGTGCTGGTGGGGAAGGGGGGCCTGTTCGGGAACACCCTGCGCATCAAGCCGCCGCTCTGCATCAGCGCAGCGGACGTGGACTTCGCGCTCGAGGTGATGGATGAGGCGTTGGGGAGGGCGGAGCGGTAGGCGGAAGGACGGAACGACGGAAGGACGGAAAGACGGAAGGACGGAAAGACGGAAGGGAACGGCACGCAGGTCCAGTGTGCTTTCCCGTCCGCCGTTCCGTCCTTCCGCCTACCGCTCCAGCATCCGCCGTACCAGCGCGAGCTCCAGCAACGCACTCGGCCGTTCCAGCGCGAGGTGAGCGAGGATCCGCCCGGCCAGACGCGTCGTGCCGCGGTACGGAGGCCGTCCGCCAGCTTCGCCGGGTCCAGGGTCCCGCCGCCCGTCATCCGAACGCCGCCGAGGTACAACGGCGAGTGAACCTGCCCCCGGATCTCGTCCCGGTCGAGCAGATGTCCGCGACGTTGCGCTCGCCCGGGCGGGGCAGGCGCCGGGCCACCGCCTCCCCGACGTGCTCGACGGCGGGGGCGTGGCGGTGATCCACCGCCTCCGGCCGCGTGCCGGCGTTCCGGCCGCTCGCGCCGTAGGCCGGCAGGAACTCAGGGCGCGGTGAGGCGGAGTCCGCGGCGGCGGAATACGCGCTGCTGCCAGAGCACGGTGAGGGCCAGGGCGAAGAGACTCCCCAGCAGGATGGCCGTGGCCACGACGTTGATCTGCGGCGGGAACGCCGCGCGCCGCGCGCCGTACACGTAGAGCGGGTACGTCACCCGGCTGCCGGCATTGAAGAGGGTGATGATGAAGTCGTCGAGCGACAGGGCGAAGGCGAGCATCGCGGCCGCCGCGACCCCGGGCGCGATGAGCGGCAGCGTCACCGTGCGGAAGACCCGCAGCGGCGGGGCCCCCAGGTCCATCGCCGCCTCCTCGAGCGTCCAGTCGAACCCGCGGAGCCGCGCCCGGACCGTCAGGGCGACGTAGCTCACCGAGAACATGATGTGGGCGATGACGATCGTGGCGAACCCGGTCGCGGCGCCGAGCTCGAGAAAGAGCGAGAGCAGCGACGAGCCGAGCACCACCTCGGGCGTGGTGAGCGGCAGGACGAGCAACAGGCCGACCGCGGCGCTGCCCCGAAAGCGGTAGCGCGTGAGCGCGAGGGCAACGAGCGTTCCGAGCACGGTCGCGACCGCGGTCGAGAGGGCCGCCACCCGGAGACTCAGCCGCATCGCCTCCACCAGCGGCTCGTAGGCAAAGGGATGCCGCCACGCTTCGAGGGAGAACGATTTCCAGACGAAGTTGAACCTCCCGGCGGGCTGGTTGAAGCTGTAGAGCACGATCACGAAGATCGGCAGAAAGAGATAGCCCAGTACCAGCCAGGCGTACGCACCGAGCAGCCAGCGCCCGGGCCGGGGCATCAGGTGAGCTCCTCCGTGCCGAGGATCCGGGTGTAGATCAGCGCCGCGACCGTGATCACCGCCATCAGCACGAACGAGAGCGCGGCAGCCAGCGGATAGTCCCGCACCTGCAGAAACTGGTTCTGAATCACGGTGCCGATCATCTGCTGGTTCGGGCTGCCCAGCAATTGGGCGTTGATGAAATCTCCGACCGCGGGAATGAAGGTGAGCAGGCTCCCGGCGAACACCCCGGGAAGAGAAAGCGGGAGCACTACCCGACGAAATGCGCCCGCCGGTGTGGCATAGAGGTCCTCGGCGGCCTCGACCAGCCGGTGGTCGATCTTCTCCAGGCTCACGTAGATCGGCAGCACCATGAAGGGGAGGAAATTGTAGGTGAGCCCGCCGACGACCGCGACCGCCGTGTCGAGCAGGCGACCGCCGGCGCCCAGGAGGTGCAGCCGCTGCAGCAGCCACACCGCCGGGCCGCCGTCGCTCAGAATCGTCTTCCACGCGAAGGTGCGGACCAGGAACGTCACGAAGAACGGCAGGATCACCAGCCCGAGCAGCAGGTTCTTGAGCCGGCCGGCCCGGAACGCAATGAAGCAGGCCAGCGGATAGCCCAGCGCCAGCGCCAGCAGCGTGGCGATCAGGGCGTACCGGAACGACCGGAGGAAGTGCGTACCGTAGCGGCTCAGCGCGCGACCGTAGACCTCGTACCAGGGTGCGTCCGCGCCGCCCAGCGAGACTGCCGCGAGGGTGAGCAGGGGCACGACGAAGAACCCCAGCAGCCAGAGGACCCCCGGAGCCACCAGGAGATACGGAGCGAAGCGGCGGCGGCCCGGCCCGCGGGATGCTGTCCTGGTCATGTCGCTCCTACGCGCCGATCGCGTCCTGGAAGATGCGGTTGTACCCGGTATCCTCGGCGTCGTCCAACGTGCGGAACGTGTGCAGCCGCGCCCGGAGCTCCTCGGGCGGATTGACCAGCGGACTGCTGGCCAGCGCCGGCGCGAGCTTGGCCAGCTCGGCCGCCGTGCCCTTGACCGGTGAGAGGTACGGCGCTCCCGCCACGATCCGGGCCGAATGCTTCGGCTCGTACACGAAGTTCATCCAGGCCATCGCCAGCTCACGCCGGTCGGAGGTGTTCGGGATCATCATGTTGTCCGAGTAGAGAATCGCGCCTTCCTGCGGCGCGATCCACCGGAGGACCGGATTGTCGGCCGCCAGCCCGTGCATGTCTCCCGACCAGGCGAATGCGGCCGCGATGTTTCCAGCCGCCAGATCTTCGACGTAGTCGTTGCCGGTGAACTTTCGAATCTGGCCACTCTCGCGCGCCCGTTTGACGCGCGCGGCGGCGGCCTGGACATCGGCCCTGGTGCAGGTGGCGGGATCCCGGCCCATCCCGAGCATGACGAGCCCGAGCGTGTCGCGCATCTCGGTGAGCATCGTGACCTGCCCCTTGAACCCGGGGTCGAACAGATCGTTTATGCTCGTGAGCTCGCGCCCGGTCCGCTCCGGATTGTATCCCACCCCGGTCATGCCGGACATCCAGGGCACGGTATATCTCCGGCCCGGATCGAAGTCCACCTGCTTCAGATCGTCGACCAGGTTCGCCTTGTTCGGAAAGTTCCCGTCGAGGAGTGGCGCGACGTAGCCGCGCTCGATGAGCCTGGCCGCGGTCCAGTCGGTCAGGACGACGATGTCGCGGTCGATGCTGCGGCCGCGGCGCAGCGGCTCGCTGATCCTGGCGAGGAATTCGGCATTGTCGTTGATGTCTTCCGTGTAGTCGGTCTCGATGCCGGTGGTCCGCTCGAAGTCGGCCACCGTGCGGCCATCGATGTAGAGCGGCCAGTTCGAAATACGGAGGGTCCGGCCGCCGCCGCGCCCTGCCCGCGTGTTCTCCCCGCCGTCGCTGCAGGCTGCCCCCAGGCCCGTCCCCAGCACCATCCCGCCCGCGGCCAGCGCCGAGCGGGCCAGGAAGCCACGGCGGGTGATGGCCGCGCCGACCCGGGACGCGCTTCGACTCATCGAAGGACCCCGGGGCCGGGTGGGCTCACGGGCGGCCTGCGCCGGCTCCTGCCCGGGCCGCGTGGAGCGCCGGGGCGGCCTCGGCGGCAGGCACCACCGGCGGGAGGAGGCGGGCGGCGGCCGCGTCCCAACTCACCCAGAGCGGGAGCCCGGGCCGGAGCGCCGGAACGGTCCGTCCGGCCGGGACATGCGCCACGATCTCGGTGCCGTCCGCCGCGCGGAGGCCGTAGCGCGTCACCGGCCCCTGGAAGACCGCCTGCTCCAGGGTAACCGGCAGGGCCTCCCCGCCGGCCGGAGCGGTCTCGCCGAGTCGCAGCCGCTCGGGACGCACCATCACCATGGCCGCCGCACCGGGCTGGAACACCCCGTCCCCGGCAGCGGCGCCGAGACAGTGCTCGCCTGCCAGTTCGACCGTCGCCAGCGTGCCGGTCACCCGCCGCACCGTCGCCGGGATGAGGTTGGCGATCCCGATGAAGCCGGCGACGAAGACGGAGGCTGGCGCGTCATAGATCTGCCGCGGCGTGCCGATCTGCTCCAGGCGCCCCTCGTTCATCACGGCGATCCGATCCGACATGGTGAGCGCCTCCTCCTGGTCGTGGGTCACGTAGACGAACGTGATCCCCACCTCCCGCTGGATGCGCTTGAGCTCGAGCTGCATCGCCTGGCGGAGCTTGAGGTCGAGCGCGCCGAGCGGCTCGTCGAGCAGCAGCGCGCTGGGGTGGTTGGCCAGCGCCCGGGCGAGCGCCACGCGCTGCTGCTGTCCGCCGGAGAGCTGGGCCGGCTTCCGATCGGCGAGGTGCGTGAGCCGCACGAGCGCGAGGAGCTCGGCCACCCGCCGGGCGGTCTCGCCGGCGTCCAGCTTCCGGCTCCGCGGCCCGAAGGCCACGTTGTCGGCGACGGTCAGGTGGGGGAAGAGCGCGTACTGCTGGAAGACGGTGTTCACCTGGCGGCGGTACGGCGGCACCCTGGAGACGTCGCGCCGCTCGAGCAGGACCCTGCCGGCGGTCGGTTGCTCGAACCCGGCGATCATGCGGAGGGTAGTCGTCTTGCCGCACCCGGACGGTCCCAGCAGCGAAAGGAACTCGCCGCGCTCGACGGCGAAGTCCGCGTCGTGCACCGCGGTGTAGCTTCCGAAGCGCTTGCTGACGTGCTCGAGCGTGATGACGGGGTCGTGCGGCGTGGGGGTGGCGGGTGCGATGGGCATGCCGCCTGAATGTGCATGCCGTCCCCGGAGTTGACAACCGCGGCCACGCGTCGCACCCTCAGACCGAACCCTACCGACGGGACGCGATTCCATGACTACCACGATGGCCGGGGGCCGGGCGCGCGAGATCGCGCAGGCGGAGACGGCCCGGCTGCACGCGCGCTCGACCGCCTCGGCCCGGCTCTTCGAACGGGCCGCGCGCACCCTCCCGTTCGGCGTCGTCTCGTCGTTCCAGAAGATGCAGCCCTACCCGCTGTATGTGACCCACGGTCGCGGCAGCCGTATCTGGGATCAGGACGGCACGGAGTATCTCGACTTCCACTGCGGCTTCGGCGCCATGCTGGCCGGCCACGCGCACCCCCGGATCGTCGAGGCGATTAGCGAGGCCGCGGGCCGGGGCACCCACTTCGCCGCGACCACCGAGCCGGCGGTGGCGTTTGCGGAGGAGCTCTGCCGGCGGTTCGACCTGCAGATGCTCCGGTTCACCAATTCGGGCACCGAAGCCACGATGGATGCCATCCGTGTGGCGCGTGCGGCCACCGGGCGCGACGTGGTCTGCAAGATCGAAGGCTCGTACCACGGGCACCACGACAGCGTGATGTTCTCGATCGTGCCCAACGCCGACGTCATGGGCGGACGGGACCGGCCCGGCCGGGCGCCGGTCTCGAGGGGGATGGTCAAGGACGCCGCCAGGTACATCGAGGTCGTGCCGTTCAATGCCGCGGGCCATCTCGAGCGGGTGTTCCAGGAGCGGGGGAACGAGATCGCCTGCCTGATCCTGGAGCCGGCGATGATGAACGTCGGGATCATCGTGCCCCGCCCGGGCTACCTCGAGAGCGTGCGCGAGCTGTGCACCCGGTTCGGCATCGTGCTCATCTTCGACGAGATCAAGACCGGCCTCACCATCGCGCCGGGCGGCGCCACCGAGCGGTTCGGCGTGCAACCCGACCTGGTCTGCCTGGCCAAGGCCATCGCGGGCGGCCTTCCCGCCGCCGCCTTCGGTGGCCGCGAGGACCTCATGCGCCTCATCGAGCGGGGCGTGTCGCAGATGGGCACCTACAACGGCAATCCGCTCGTCTCGCAGGTCGGGCTGGTGCTGCTCCGTGAAATTCTGACGGCCGACGCCTACCGCCATTTTGCGCGCCTGGGCACCCGGCTCGCGCGCGGCTGTCAGGCCGCGATCGACCGCTGGGGCATCCCGGCTCACACGGTGGACCTCGGCGCCAAGGGCTGCGTCTCCTATCGCCCGGCGCCGATGCGGGACTACCGCGACTTCCTCGACACCAGGCCCGAGCTCTTCGCCGCCTCGTACCCGTGGCTCCTCAATCGCGGCATCTTCATGACCCCCGGCGACGAGGAGCAGTGGACCCTGTCGGTGCAGCACACGGAGGCGGACGTCGATCGGTATGTGGAGGTGTTCGGGGAGTTCTGCGGGGCGTTGGGGGCGTGACGGAAGGACGGAAAGACGGAAGGACGGAAAGACGGAAAGATGGAAAGGTGGAAAGGCGGAAGGGTTCGTGCGGACCGGTACTGTCATCCCGAGCGGCGCGAGGGATCTTGCCGGCCCGAGTTCGAGTTGCGGTCGAGTAGATCCCTCGCTCCGCTCGGGATGACAGTGCCGCCCGAATGCGACGTCCCGCCCTTCCGCCTTTCCGCCTTTCCGCCTTTCCACCTTTCCAACTTCCGTCCTTCCGCCCCCTCCTCCGAACAAACCCCGGCACCACTATATTCCCCCGATGAACCGCTTCGAGGTCATTGCCCCCTTCAGCCCCGCCGGCGACCAGCCGAAGGCCATCGCCGAGCTCACCGCGGGGCTCCAGCGCGGGGACAGGTATCAGACGCTGCTCGGCGTCACTGGCTCGGGGAAGACGATGACCCTGGCCCACACCATCGCCAACTACGGCCGGCCCACGCTGGTCCTTTCCCACAACAAGACGCTGGCGGCCCAGCTCTACGGCGAGCTCCGGCAGTTCCTGCCGAAGAACGCGGTCGAGTACTTCGTCTCGTACTACGACTACTACCAGCCCGAGGCCTACGTCCCGTCCACCGACGTCTACATCGAGAAGGACGCCTCCATCAACCAGGACATCGAGAGCCTGCGGCTCCGGGCCACCTCGAGCCTGATGGAGCGCGAGGACGTGGTGATCGTGGCCACGGTGAGCGCCATCTACGGCCTGGGCGATCCGGTCGAGTACCGCAAGCTCATGGTGACCGTGCGCCGGGGCGAGCAGCGCGGGCGCGACGACATCCTGAGCGAGCTGGTGCGCATCCAGTACGGCCGGAACGATGTCGCGTTCGAGCAGGGCACCTTCCGGGTCCGCGGCGACTCGATCGAGATCTTTCCGGCCTACGCGGAGCAGGCCATCCGGATCGAGTTGTGGGGCGACGAGGTCGAGCGGATCAGCAAGATCAATCCCCTCACCGGCGACACCATCGCGCAGGTCGACCAGTGCGCCATCTATCCGGCCAAACACTTCGTCACCGAGCGGCCCAAGATCGAGCGTGCCGTCGGCCTGATCCGGGCGGAGCTGGCCGAGCGGCTGGTGGAGCTCAAGGGGGCTGGGAAGCTGCTCGAGGCGCAGCGGCTCGAATCGCGCACCAACTTCGACGTCGAGATGCTGCTCGAGGTGGGCACCTGCGCCGGCATCGAGAACTACTCGCGGCCGCTGAGCGGCCGCCGCGCCGGCGAGCGGCCCGCCTGCCTGTTCGACTACTTTCCGCCCGACTTCCTGGTGGTGGTGGACGAGTCGCACGTCACGCTGCCGCAGATCGGCGGAATGTTCAACGGCGACCGCGCGCGCAAGCTGACGCTGGTCGAATACGGCTTCCGGCTCCCGTCGGCGCTGGACAACCGGCCGCTCCAGTTCGACGAGTTCATGGCGCTCGTGCCGCAGATGATCAGCCTCTCGGCCACCCCGGGCGCCTTCGAGCTCCAGCTCTCCGAGGGTGTGGTCGTCGAGCAGATCATCCGGCCCACCGGGCTGGTCGATCCCGAGGTGGACATCCGTCCCGTGCGCGGGCAGGTGGACGACCTGCTGAACGAGATCCGGGTTCGCGAAGCGCGGCGCGAGCGCGTGCTCGTCACGACGCTCACCAAGCGGATGTCGGAGGACCTGACCGACTACCTGCAGCAGGCCGGCGTGCGGGTACGATACCTCCACTCCGACATCGACGCGATCGAGCGCATGGAGATTCTCCGCGGCCTCCGGCTGGGTGATTTCGACGTGCTCGTCGGGATCAACCTGCTGCGGGAGGGGCTCGACCTGCCGGAGGTCTCGCTCGTCGCCATTCTCGACGCGGACCAGGAGGGCTTCCTCCGGAGCGACCGGTCGCTGGTCCAGACCATCGGCCGGGCGGCGCGGCATGTGAACGGCCGCGCCATCATGTACGCCGACCGGATCACCGGCTCGATGCAGCGTGCGCTGGAGGAGATGACCCGCCGCCGCGGGATCCAGCAGCGCTTCAACGCCGAGCACGGGATCACGCCGCGCTCCATCGTGAAGTCCATGGAGGAGGTCCGGCTCTCGACCCACGTGGCCGACGCCCGCACCGAGCGGCCGGAGCCCCGGCTGGCGGTGCAGGACAAGGTGGATCTGCGCGATCCGGCCAAGCGCGCGGCGCTGGTCCAGGCGCTGGAGCGGCAGATGCGCGAGGCGGCCGCCAACCTCGAGTTCGAGCTCGCGGCCATGCTGCGCGACCAGCT
The DNA here is from genome assembly GCA_035699205.1 of Gemmatimonadales bacterium. Classification (GTDB taxonomy): domain Bacteria; phylum Gemmatimonadota; class Gemmatimonadetes; order Gemmatimonadales; family GWC2-71-9; genus CAVVWJ01. The sequence goes on along the minus strand of DASSBA010000021.1, from coordinate 19,221 downwards.
CAATGATCTCAAGGCGATGGCCGCGCCCGACGTACGGCGCGGCCCCGCGCCCCGCCTCCGCCGGCACGCGTGATCCGCGAGCTCAGTCGCGCCGAGCTCGAGGAGGAGGGCGAGCTGCTGGGCCGCTCGCTGCCGCCGCGCACGCTGCTCGCCTTCGAGGGTGAGCTCGGTGCCGGCAAGACCACGTTCATCCAGGCCATCGCCCGCGGGCTCGGTGTCGGCGGCGCCGCCACCAGCCCGACCTACGCGCTGGTCCACCGCTATCACGGACGGCGCGGGCCGGTGTTCCATCTGGACTGCTACCGGCTGCGGTCGCCGGACGAGGCGGCCGATCTGGACTGGGAAGGGCTGGTCGAAGAGGGCGATGCCATTCTCGTGGAGTGGCCGGAGCAGGCGGGTGCCTGGCTGCCCGCGCCCGCGCAGCGGTTCCGGCTGCACCATCTCGCCGATCCCGAGCGGCGGGGGCTGGAGGCGCTCTGATGCGGCTGGCCATGGAGACGGCCACCGACCGGGCGTCCGTCGCCCTGGGCAGCTCCGGAGCGGACGCGGCGTACCGCGAGCTCGTGGGCGCGCGCCGCCACGCGGGGGCGCTGCTCCCGATGATCGGAGAGCTGCTCCGAGAGGCCGGCGTCACCCTCGACGCGGTCACCGGGCTCGTGCTGAGTGACGGCCCGGGCAGCTTCACCGGTCTTCGCGTCGGTGCCGCCGTCGCGAAGGCGCTGGTACAGGCGCGGGGCCTCCCGCTCTGGACGGCGCCCTCGCTGCTGGTGAGGGCCGGTGGCGTCGGCCGGCCGGGCCAGACGGTGCTGGCCCTGGCCGATGCCCTCCGCGGCGACGTGTACGCGGCGGTGTACCGGTTCGGCGATCGGGCCATCGAGGAGGTGCTGGCGCCTTCGGTCCATCGGCCGGGGGACCTGGTGGCCGCACCCTTCACGCCCGACGTGCTGGTGGGGCAGGCGCCCGGCGCCGCGGCCGGGATGCTCGAGGCGTGGGCCGGCACGCGCATCGTCGCACCGCCCGCCGGCGCGCCGCACGCGCGTGTACTCCTCGATCTCGTGGACCGGCCGGGCGGCGCCACCCGGATCGAGGCGGTGGAGGGCTGGGAGCCGTGCTACGGCCGCCCGGCCGAGGCGCAGGCACGCTGGGAGACGGCGCATGGACGCCCCCTACCGGATTCGATCGGCAGTCCCCGCTGACGCCGCGGGTCTCGTCGCCATCGAGCGCCGCGCCTTCAGCGACCCATGGAGCGAAGCGAGCTTTCGCGAGGCACTCACCTCGCCGTGGTCCTTCGGCATCGTTGCGGAGACCAGGCGCGTGCCGGCCGGCTACCTCATTGGCCGCGAGGTGGCCGGCACCGGCGAGGTGCTCAACCTGGCGGTCGCCCCGGAGTTCCGCCGGCGCGGCATCGGCGGCGCGCTGCTCGACGCGGGGCTCGCCGCGCTCCGCCGGCGCAAGGTGGACGAGGTGTTCCTCGAGGTGCGCGAATCGAACATCTCGGCGCAGGCCCTCTACGTGGGTCATGGCTTCCGTCCGGTGGGCCAGCGGGCGGCCTACTATCGGAATCCGCGCGAGGATGCGCTGGTCCTGAGGCTCGAGTTGGAACAGCGTGCGTGATTCCGCTGCCGCAAGCGTAACTTTGATTGACGGAAGAACTTGCGAGGTCTACATTTTATCCGGGTCCACACCCGTGGCCCCACGCCAGAACCCTGGAGGTGCATGTGAGCCGGAGTCTGAACAAAGCCATCCTGATCGGGAACCTTGGCGCGGACCCCGAGGTCCGCAGCACCTCGAACGGCTCCCGCGTGGCCACACTCTCGGTGGCAACGAGTCGGCAGTGGAAGAACCAGAGCGGTGAAAAGCAGGAGAAGACGGAGTGGCATCGCGTGGTGCTCTGGAACAACAAGGGCTCGACCCTCGCGGACATCGCCGAGAAGTACTGCAAGAAAGGCGACAAGGTCTACGTCGAGGGGAGCATCGAGTACCGCTCCTGGCAGGACCGTGAGGGCCAGACCCGGTACACCACCGAGATCACCGCGCGGGAGCTGATCCTGCTGTCGGGGCGCAGTGAAGGGGGGTCGGAGTCCTCGTTCTCGCCGCCAAGCAAGGTGGCGGCCGGTGCGGCGGCGCCGAAAGGCAAGGAATCCTTCGAGGATTTCCCCGAGGCGCTCGACGCCGAGGACGACGACCTGCCGTTCTGATCCGCCAGCAGTGGGTCGGGGAAGCCGGTGGAGCCCCAGGGTTCCACCGGCTTGTCGTTGGGCGCACGGGGGCCGCGCCGCGGCTCCCCGTTGCGCCGGATATCTCCCGACCACCCGCCATTCGCCAGAGCCTCCGGGACCGAGCCCGGCTCCGGGACATCGGGTAACGCCATGCCGGCAACATGCTTACGCCGCTTGCGCCGGGGCGGCTGCCGGTGGCGTTGAATTTGCCTCTGCTGCCCCTGAACCGCACCCGGTTCGCCGTGCCATCTCCATATCCGACACCACGTCGTTGGGAGACCCCGATGCCGCGTTCGTTCCACTGGAAGTGGGTGGGCCTGCTCGCCGTGATGGTCACGCCGGGTCTCGCGCTCGCGCAGGCGTCCGCGCCCGAAACCCACACCGTGCGCCAGGGCGATACGCTGTGGGACCTCGCGCGGCAGTACCGCGGCGATCCGTTCCTCTGGCCCGACATCTACCGGATGAACACCAGCGTCGTGGAAGATCCGCACTGGATCTATCCCGGCGAGGTCCTGCAGCTGGCGGGCGCCGACAGCGTTCCCTCCGTCCCGGCCACCGACACGCCCGAGCCGCCCGCCGCGATCGCGGCCGCCGGGAGCACCGATTCCGCGGCCACGGTCGAGGCCGCCCAGGATGTTCCGCAGCAGTCGCTGGCGCAGCTCACCGCCGTCTCGGCCACCGAGCCGGGCGCGGGAGAGCAGGGCCTCTTCGGCCCGCGGCGCTCCGACATGCTGCAGGAGACGCTCAAGGCGTACACCGATCAGCCGTACCGGGCGCTGCGGCGCAGCGAGTTCTACTCCTCCGGATTCCTCACCGAGAACCAGAAGCTTCCGTTCGGCAAGGTGCTGGGTCCGGTCATCCCGGAGCAGATCCGCTCCAGCAGCGTCAACGCCACCGCCCTGCCACTCTCGAATATCGCGATCGAGGCGCCGCGCGGGGCGGCCTACCGGATCGGCGACACCCTGCTCGTCCTGACGCTGGGGCCGGAGCTTGGCTCGTACGGCCAGGTGGTCGAGCCCACCGGACTCGCCCGCGTGGTGGACACGGTCCAGGGCCGCTACGTCGCCGAGCTGGTGGCCACCTACGGGGCCATCCGGAAGGGGCAGCGGGTGCTTCCGGCGGAGCAGTTCACGGCGACGGGCCAGGCCCACGCCGTGCCGGTCACCGAAGGGGTGCACGCAACCTTCCTCGGCGGGAGCGGGCGGCAGGACCTCAAGGCGCCGCAGATGGTCGTCTTCCTCGACAAGGGCCGCGGGGACGGTGTCGCCCCCGGTGATCTGTTCGAGATCCGCCGCCGGGCCGAGCGCCTGCCGGATGGACGCCAGCTCATCAATGACGTGATGGCCACGCTGCAGGTGGTGCATGTGCGCGACCGCACCGCCACGGCACGGATACTCAACGTCCTCTCGCCCGACATTCCGCCGGGCACCGAGGCACGCCAGATCGCCAAGCTTCCGTCCTGACCTCCGGAAGCGTGGTGATGACGCGGCGTCGGGGGGGCTCCCCGGCGCCGTGTCGCTTTCCCGGTTACTTCCCCGCCTCACGCATCTATATTGTGTGGCGGCGGTTCCTATCCTTCGGCATCCCCCGGTTGGAGAAACCATGGCGAGACGCGACGCATGAGTGGACGGGTTCTGGTGACGGGTGGAGCAGGGTTCATCGGCTCTCACGTGGCCGAAGCATTTCTGGAGGAGGGATGGGACGTCGTCGTACTGGACAACCTGTCGCGCGGCCACGAGCGGAACATCCCGCCCGGCGCGCGGTTCGTCTGCGCGGACATCCGGTCGCCTGAAGCCCGCCGGCTCGTCGCCACCGGAAAATTCGACGCGCTCAACCTGCACGCCGCCCAGATCGACGTCCGCGTCTCGGTCGACTCGCCCTCGGTCGACGCCGCCATCAACGTGGTCGGCCTGGTGAACCTGCTCGAGGGCGCGGGCGAGGGCGGCGTGAAGCGGGTGGTCTTCGCGAGCAGCGGTGGCGTCGTCTACGGGGATCCCGAGGTCGTCCCGACGCGCGAGACGGCCCCGAAGCTGCCGGTCTCGCCCTACGGCGTGAGCAAGCTCGCCGGCGAATACTACCTGCGCGCGCTCGGCGCCCTCCGAGGGTTCGAGGGTGTGGCCATGCGCTATGCCAACGTCTTCGGGCCCCGGCAGGACCCCAAGTCCGAGGCCGGGGTGGTCTCGATCTTCGTGTCCCGGCTCCTCGAGGGGCAGAAGCTCACCGTATTCGGCGACGGCCGGCAGACGCGCGACTACGTCTTCGTGCAGGACGTGGCGCGCGCCAACGTGCTGGCCACCAGCGCAGCGCTTCCCGCGTCGGGCGACTTCGACGCGCCGGCGTTCAACATCGCCACGTCGGTGGAGCGCAACGTGCTCGACCTGGCCGAGTCGGTGGGCCAGGTCATGGGGCGGAAGCCGGAGCTCGAGTTCGCCCCGCCCAGGCCGGGCGAGCTGTTCCGGAGCTCGCTGGACGTGAACAAGGCCCGGGCGGTGCTCGGCTGGGCGCCGGAATGGAAGTTCGACGACGGACTCCGCCAGCTGGTCGACTGGTTCCGGAAGGAGGCCCGGTGACGCTGCAGACCGCTGGGGCGGTGCCCAGCACGGCGATCGAGCTGGTCCTGACCGCGAGCACCGAAACCAAGATCGTCCTGGCCATCACCGCGCTGTTCTCGCTGGTCTCCTGGTTCATCATCGTGATGAAGTGGTGGCAGTTCCGGAAGCTCAACCGGCAGGCCGACCGGTTCTTCGCCGAAATGGAGCGGACCACCCGGCTGCAGGACGCTTATCATGCGGTCATGAAGCAGCCCCCGTCGCCCTACAACCGGCTGTTCCGCGAGGCCATCACCTTCTATTCCGAGCTGCGCCCGGGGGCGCTGCGCGAGGAGCGGGGTGCCGACCGGAGCTCCCTTTCCGCGACCCAGCTCGAGGCGCTCAAGATGGTCCTGGGGAAGGAGGTCGCGGCGGAGCGCGATCTGCTGGGCCACTACATCCCCTGGCTGGCCACCATCGGCTCCGTCAGCCCGCTGCTCGGCCTGCTCGGCACCACGCTGGGCATCATCAACGCGTTCACCGGCATCGCCACCAAGGGCTCGGGCAACCTGGCCGCCGTGGCGCCGGGCGTCGCCGAGGCGCTCGTCGCCACGTTCGGCGGTCTGGCGGCGGCCATCCCTGCGGTCATCGCCTACAACCTGTACGTCAACCGGGTCCGGCTCTTCGCCGGCGAGCTCGAAGGGTTCGCCAACGAGCTGATCGGCACGATGGCCCGGGAGGGGCTGCTCTAGGTGTCGGCCGGGTTGGGCGGAGGGCTGGGCAGCCAGCGGGGCGAGTTGCCGCTGATGGCGGACGTCAACGTCACCTCGCTGGTGGACGTGATGCTCGTGCTCCTGATCATCTTCATGATCACGGCACCGATGATGCAGGGCGGCGTGGACGTCGAATTGCCGCGCGCCGAAGCGCGCCCGCTCTCCCCGAAAGAGGGCATGGTGGTCACCGTCAACCGCGACGGCCGTATCTTCGTGGATCAGACGCCGGTCTCCTACAATGATTTCCGCGTGACGTTCCGTTCCCTCGTGGCGACACGGAAGCCGACCGGCGTGTATCTCCAGGCGGACACCCGGGTGCCGTACGGTCAGGTCGTGCGGGTCCTGGCGATCATCCGGGGGGCGGGGATCCAGAACGTGGGGCTCGTAGCCGCGGAGGAAGAGGCGCGGTGAACGTTCGCGCCGACCGTGGCCGCCCGCCGGGCTCCACGGTAGGACTGGTCGGGACCGTCCTGGTGCACGCCGCCGCCGCGGCCTTCGTCTTTACCCAGGTGAGCCCGGCCAAGGCCGGCCCGCCGGCCTACGCGGTCGAGCTCGTGGCCGCGCCGGCCCCGGCGCCCCGGCAGCGGCTCGCGCGCGAGGCGGTGCCGACCCCGCCGCCCGAGGAGAAGCCGGCGCCGGTCAAGCCGCTTCCCAAGCCCAAGCCGCCGAAGACGCCGCCGGCGCCGGAGCCCAAGCCGCCGCCGAGGGAAACCGAGCGCGAGCCGCCGCCCAAGACGGCGGCTCCCGTGACGCCGGCTCCGGGCGAGACGCCGGGCACGGGGACGGACGTGGCGACCATCAAGACGCCCGGGCTCCAGTTCCCCTTTCCCGAGTACCTGCGGAACATCGTGACGCAGGTCTACCGCAACTGGGACCGCGACGCGGCCCGGCAGAACAGCTTTGCCGAGATCAGCTTCCTCATTCTCCGGGATGGTTCGGTGCGCGACATCCGTTTCGTCACCCGCTCGGGCAGCTTTGCTTTCGACCTGGGCGCGCAGGGCGCCATCGAGGCCGCGGGAAACGCCAGCGCCTTCGGACCGCTTCCCGATGGCTGGGATGCCGACGTCCTGCCTGTGAGCTTCTACTTCAAGCCGATTGCCCGATGACCCGACTGCTCGCCTGCGTGACCGCCTTCGCCGTCCTGGCGCCGCTCGCCCCGCTGCGCTCCACCCGGGCCGCCGCCCAGGACACCAGCCAGGTCAACGAGGGCGTGCGGGTCGGGGTGGAGTACCAGCCCGGCGTGCGGCCCGGCCTGGTGGTGCTGCCCGGCCCCGGCCTCGACTCGGTGCGCGCCATTGTCCGCCGCGACCTCGACTTCAGCGACCGGTTCGAGATGATCACCCTGGCCGATGCGCCGCCAGCGGGCGGCGGCGCCGTCCGGGCGACCGAGGTCAACTACGGCATCTACCGGGCGCTGGGCGCGCAGTTCGGCGTCGAGCTGGCCGAGGCATCGGGCGGGGTGACGGCCCGACTGCACGATCTCAACGCGTCACAGGTGCGGAACCAGCAGAGCTTCAGCCTGCCGCAGCCGTCGGACCCCGGCTACCGGCTCGAGGTGCACCGCGTGGCGGACGAAGTCGCGCGCTGGGCCACGGGCACCCCCGGGATCGCCGCCAGCCGGCTGCTCTTCGTGGCCGGTGGCAGGGTCTACCGCATGGACAGCGACGGCGAGGACATCGCGGCGCTCACCCCGGCGGGGCAGACCGCGCTCTCACCGGCCTGGTCGCCCGACGGGCAGCGCTTCGCCTTCACCCAGTTCGCGGCGGGGCGGGGCGCCGTGCTGGTCCAGGGCCTTGCCGGCGGCGCCGGCCAGCAGGCGCCGGGGACGGCGGCCGCGCTCAACATCACGCCGGCCTTCTCGCCGGACGGGCGCCTGCTGGCCTACGCGCACTCTGACGAGAGCGGCACCGACGTCTACCTCGCGAACATCGCCGACCGCTGCTGCGCGCAACGCTTGACCGTGGGGCGCTTCGCGGACAACTTATCTCCGACATTTTCACCAGATGGCCGCCGCATCGCGTTCGTCTCCACCCGCGCGGGGCCGCCCCAGATCTACGTGATGGCCGCCGACGGGACCGATCAGGAGCTGCTGGCGCCGTTCGACTACGGCGCGACCGGCAGCTCCAACGCGCCCGAGTGGTCGCCGGATGGAGCCAGCGTCGTGTTCCATCGCGAGGTGTCCGGCAGTCCGCAGCTCTTCCTCGTCAGCGTGGCGGGGCGGCGGGTCCGGCAACTCACGTCATCCGGCCGCAACGAGGACCCGACCTGGGGTCCCGACGGCCGACACGTGACTTTCGTCTCCGACCGGAGCGGCCGCCGGCAGCTCTGGGTCATCGACGTGGAAACCGGCCGCGTGCGCCAGCTCGATACGCCTGGCGCGGCGCGGCTTCCCGCTTGGTCCCGCCGCCTGAGTCGGACCGCCGTCGCCCCCTAACCTCGAACTCGGAGTGATGATGCGCGCTACTTCATGGATGTTGGTCCTGGTCACCGCCGCCGTCGCGGCCGCCTGCGGCGGGAAGGCCGCGCCCGAGGAGCCGGCGCCGGAGCCGACGCCCGCCCCGGCACCCGCGCCCGCGCCCGCGCCCGTGGATGACAGCGCCGAGCGGGACCGGCTCGAGAAGGAGCGGCTGGCGCGCGAGGCGACGGAGCGCGCCGCGGCGGTGGCGGCGGACCTGGCCACGATGATCAACTTCGAGTACGACCAGGCCACCGTGCGGGAAACCGACCAGGCCACGCTCGACCGGAAGGCCGCCATCCTGGCCGCCAATCCGAACGTCAAGCTCCAGATCAGCGGACATGCGGACGAGCGCGGGTCGGACGAATACAACCTGGCGCTCGGCAACCGGCGCGCCGGCGCGGCCAAGCGCTACCTGGAGAACAAGGGGATCGACGGCTCGCGCATCGACGTCGTCTCCTACGGTGAAGAGCGGCCGCTCAACCCCGGCCACGACGAGGCCGCCTACGCTCAGAACCGCCGGGACGAGTTCCAGGTGACGGCCGGCGGGGACAACCTCGTCGCCCCGCAGTGAGCTCCGCGCATCGGCCCCTGTCCGCCCGGCTCGCCGCCGCTCTCGTGGTCGCGGCGGGCCTGGGGGCCTGCGTCAGCAAGAGCGACGTGCAGATGGTGCAGGGTGAGGTGGCGCTGCTCCGCGCCGAGACGCTGCGGCGCGACTCCACCCGGGCCGCGGAGCTGGCGGAGGTGATCCAGATGCAGCAGCGGATCATGGACTCGCTCGCGGTGAGCCGGCGCAGCGTCGGCCAGCTCAAGGGCGACATCTCGTCCGATCTGTACAACATCCAGCAGCAACTGGTCCAGCTCCAGGAGCTCACCGGCCAGAGCCAGCAGCGGCTGAGCGAGCTCCGGACCCAGCTCGAGGCCCGCAGCGCGCAGCTGGAGTCGTCGCCCGGCGCGCCGGCGGCCCCCGGCGACAGCGCGCAACCCGAGGGCGCCGCGTCCGCGTCGGCCGACCAGATGTACGAAGCGTCACTGGCCCAGCTCCGCCGCGGCAGCACCGCCACCGCGCGCCTGGGCCTGCGCGAGATGCTGCGCACGTACCCCACCAGCCCGCGCGCGCCGGACGCGCTCTATTTCGTCGGGCAGAGTTTCGCGGCCGAGAACCCCGACTCCGCCGCCGCCTATTACACGCAGGTGGTGGACAAGTATCCGACGTCTCCCCGGGCCGGTTCGGCCCTGTACAACCTGGGTCTCCTCGCCGAGCGCCGGAAGGACACGGCCAAGGCACGGGACGCCTACCAGCGCGTGGTGGAGAAGTATCCGCAGTCCGACGAGGCCGCGCTGGCTCGCGATCGCCTGAAGGCGCTCGGGCGCTAAGCCCCGGGCGCCGCCGCCCCCATGACGGACCCCGCCGGGGAGATGCCCTTCCTCGATCACCTCGAGGAGCTGCGCTGGCGCATTCTCCGCTCGCTCGGGGCCATCGTGGTCGGATTCGGGCTGGGGCTCTGGCTGGTCCAGCGGTTCCAGCTCGTCAACCTCCTCAAGCAGCCGATCGCGCCCTATCTCACCGGCGCCGGCGGGAAGCTGGTCGTCACCAGCCCCACCGACCCGGTGATGATCGTCTTCAAGCTCGGCCTGCTCGTCGGGCTGGTGCTCGCCTCCCCGATCATCCTGTGGCAGCTCTGGGCATTCCTGGCCCCGGCGCTCTACTCGCGGGAAAAGCGGGCACTGGTGCCGGCCCTGTTCGTGGGGCTGCTGCTCTTCCTCACGGGGGCGGTGCTGGCGTACCTCTTCGTGGTGCCGCAAGCGCTCCGGGTCCTGTTCAGCTTCCAGACCGAGGCGATCCAGCCGTTCATCACCTACGACGCCTACTTCGACTTCGTCCTGCAGGTGGTGCTGGCGCTGGGGATCTCGTTCGAGCTGCCGCTCGTCATCATCCTCCTGGCCTGGCTCGACGTGATCGGCCCGGCGGAGCTGGCGCGCTTCCGGCGCTTTGCGGTGGTCGTCGCCTTCGCCGCCGGCGCCGTGCTGTCGCCGGGCACCGACCTGGTCTCGATGATCATGATGACCATCCCGCTCCTCCTGCTCTACGAGGTGGGTTATGCGGGCAGCGTCGTCATCGCGCGCCGGCGGCGCAAGGCGGCCGCCATGGCCGCGCTGGTGCTGCTCGGTCTGGCGCTCGGCGAACGGCCGGCGGACGCTCAGGTTCCTGCCCAGCGGCCTCGCCCGCCCGTCAGCGCGGCGCGGGCCGACTCGCTCCGGGACACCACCCGCACGCGGCCGGGCCAGGCGCTCGACAGCGCCACCGCCGGGAGACTCGGGATCCCCACGGCGCCGAGCCGGAGCTTCGGGCCCGAGGACTCGGTGCTCAAGGCACTCAAGGCCCGTCCCGGGTACCAGGCCACGCGCTACCGCGCCGATTCGGCTACGGTGTTCATCGAGGGCCAGCGCGTGCTGCTCGAGGGAGAGGCCCTCACCGAGCGGCAGGGCGCGCTGCTCGAGGCGGACACGATCCGCTACCAGCAGGCGAGTTGCCTCGTCGACGCCAGCGGCAACCCGCATCTCTTCGACCGCGGCCAGGTGCTGGTGGGGCAGGGGATCCGCTACGACACCTGCCGCCGCCGGGGGATGGTGAGCGACGCGCTCACCAATTTCACGGAGGGGTCCACCGTCTGGTTTCTGCGCGGCAACGTGGCGCAGGACTCGAGTTCGAGCCGGCTGTACGCGGGCTCCAGCGAGATCACCAGTTGCGACCTCCCCACGCCCCACTATCACTTCAGCGCGCGCGAGCTGAAGTGGGTGTCGAAGAACGTCATGGTGGCGCGGCCCGTGGTGCTCTACGTCCGGGATGTCCCGATCCTCTGGCTGCCGTTCATCTTTCAGGACGTCCGGCCCGGACGGCGCTCGGGGATCCTGGTGCCGCAGTTCGGCCTGAACGACCTGGTACGGCCGACGCGGACCTACAACCGGCAGGTCACCAACATCGGCTACTACTGGGCGCCGAACGACTACCTGGACCTGACCGGTCGGCTCGACTGGTTTGCCAACCGCTATGTGCAGTACGGCGTGAGCGGGCAGTACCGCTGGCTCAACCGGTTCATGGATGGGACCGTGGGACTCAACCAGCAGCGGCAGGTCGGCGGGGGGTCCGGGCTCACCTTCCGCTGGGACCACCGCCAGCAGTTCAACCTGTCCACCAGCCTCAATTTCAACGTCAACTACGCCAGCAACACGGCGATCATCCAGGGAAACGCCATCGATCCGCTTCAGAACACGCAGCAGATCACCAGCTCCCTCAATTACTCCAAGCGGTTCTCCTGGGCCACCCTGACGCTCGGCGGCAACCGGCGGCAGAGCCTGACCGACGGCAGCGTGCAGCAGCTCCTTCCCGCCGTGACGCTGTCGCCGGTGCCGATCGCGGTCGGGTCGGACATCACCTGGTCGCCGGGCCTCAGCTTCACCAACAATACGACCTCGAGCCCGTCCGCCGACACCCTGATTCGGGTGCTCCCGGGCGGCGCGCTCGACACCCTGGCGCTGGACGGCAGCACGCGGGTGACCGCGCTCAGCTTCGACACGCCGCTCCGCATCGGCGGCTTCAACTGGCAGAATTCGATCCAGGTCAACGACCAGCGCTCCGAGGGGCCGGAAGAGGTCACCTTCCTGGCGGACAATCCCGCGACGGCGGATCCGACCGACAGCGTGCGGGTGCGCCAGACGTTCCCGGGCGACTTCGAGAGCTCCGTGGACTGGGACACCGGGATCAACCTGCCCGTCCTGTTCCGCGGCTCCTGGAAGCTGCAGCCGGTGGTGGGCGTGGGGAACTCGACGTCGGGGCCGTTCGCCATCCGGAACCGGAGCACCAACGGAAGCTTCGTCCGGCAGGGGAAGCGGCTGAGTTTCGGGGCTACCGCCTCGCCCACGCTGTTCGCCTTCTTCCCCGGCATCGGCCCGCTGAGCCGGATCCGGCACAGCTTTTCGCCCGCCATCACCTGGAACTACCAGCCGGCGGCGGATGTGCCGGAAGAGTTCGCGCGCGCCGTCGCGCAGCCGGGCCAGCCGGTCACGCTGCGGAGCGACGCGACCCAGCGGGTCAGCGTCTCCCTGTCGCAGACCTTCGAGGGAAAGCTCGGTCCGCGCGGCGCCGACACGACGACGGGCACGGAGGCCCGCAAGGTCCGGTTGCTCAGCCTGACGACCAGCGGCATCAGCTACGACTTCGAACAGGCCAAGAAGCCGGGGTTCACCGGCTGGGTGACCCCGACGGTTACCAACTCGATCCTGAGCGATCTGCTGCCCGGGTTCAACCTGAGCCTCACGCACGACCTCTGGCGGGGCGCGGTCGGCTCGGACACGGCCAAGTTCAGCCCATTTCTGCAGAACGTGAGCGCCAGCTTCGCGATCTCCGGCGGCCTGTTCCGCTCGATCGGTTCGATCTTCGGGATCGGCGGCAAGTCCGGTCCGGCCGCGGGCGAGCCGTCGCGGGTGCCCACCTCGTACATCGCCGAGTCGGGCCGGCGGACGCGGCCGGGCTCGTTCTTCAGCAGCAGCCAGTCGCCGTTGCAGCGCCCCGGGCGGAGCTTCTCGGCCAACTTCAACTATCAGCTCACGCGCACGCGCCCGGTGAGCGGGGTGGCAACGGCGGTGACGCCCGACAGCCGGCAGAGCCTCGGGTTCAGCACCAACTTCTCCCCGACGCCGTTCTGGTCGCTGTCCTGGTCTTCCCAGTACAACATCACCGACGGCAAGTTCGAGTCGCAGGTCGTGCGGCTCGAGCGGGAGCTCCACGAGTGGCGCGCGGGGTTCAATTTCGTGCAGAATCCGAACGGGAACTTCGCCTTCTATTTCTCCATCTACCTGACCGATCTGCCGGATCTGAAGTTCGACTACGATCAGACCACCATCGAGCGGTAATTCGCGTGGGGGGGCCGCGCGTCGCTGGCACGCGATCTGCTGGATCCCCGGACCACCCCCATGGGAGACGACTTATGCGTGCGCGGTTCATCCCAGTCCTGCTGCTGGTGGCAGCCGCCTGCTCGTCCGACGACCGGACCGGGCCGGGCGCGCCGCCCGAGGTGCCCGCGACGCTCTCCAGCACGACCCTGGACGCCGCGGTCGCCCTCACCTGGTCCGACAACCCCTATCTCGCGGACCCGGGCGCCTTCCAGAACTACCGCGTCTACAGCACGTCCTACGACCTGGATCAGGACCAGTGCGGCACCAGTTGGCAGCTCGAAGGGACCACCGTGGCCCCCGAATTCCTGGTCGGCGCGCTCACCAACGGAGTGCCGCGTTGCTTCAGCGTGACCGCGGTCAGCGTGGACGGCTTCGAGAGCGACCGGTCGCCGTCCCGCGCCGACACCCCGCGCCCCGACGCGCGGAACGTCGCACTCTCCGCGTTCCAGGTGCAGTCGGCCGGCAGCGGGTTCCGTTTCTGGGACGATCTCAACGGGGACCGGCTAGTGCAGGACGGCGAGCTCGGCCTGGTGCGCTCGGGCGCGGGGACGGACATCGACTTCGCGGTCGATCGGGACGGGAACGGCGACCTGTTCCTCACACCCGTCCGCGCGGGGACGGGCGTGGAGTACTACGACGAGAACAACCCGGTCGAAGACCTCACCACGATCGATTTCGCCGCGGACCAGACCTACCGGACGTCCGGGATCCTCGCCATTCCCGGGTACGGCTACGTCTTCGAGATGGATGGGGGCGACGGGTTCAAGCGCTACGGCGCCGTGCGCGTCACCCATGTGGGACAGAGCTTCCTGATTTTCGACTGGGCGTTTCAGACCGACCCCGGGAACCCGGAGCTGATCGTCACGTCGGCTCGGAGGCGCCCATGAGGAATCGTCCGGGTCCCTTCCGTGACTTCCGTCCTTCCGTGGTGAACTGACGCTGTCGACCGAACTAGCTGAATTGCGGTAGAAGCTTCCCGGGAACGTCCTCTGCGCCGGGGGTTGAAACCAGCCCGGCTGCCGAGTTACTTGGGCCATGCCCGAGCCAGCCTGTGTGATCGATGGCCGCTCCCTCTCGGTGGCGGACGTGGTGCGGGTCGCGCGCAATCCGGAGGTGCAGGTGCAGGTGGCCCCGGCCGCCCGCGACGCCCTGCACGCGAGCCGCCGGACGGTCGAGGCGGCGATCGCCTCCGGGCAGACCATCTACGGGATCAACACCGGATTCGGCAAGCTGGCCAACGTCCGCGTACCGCCCGACCAGCTCGACCAGCTCCAGACCAATCTCATCCGCAGCCACGCGGCGGGCGTCGGTGCGCCGCTCTCGGCCACCGTCGTCCGCGCGGTCATGCTGCTCCGGGCCAACGTGCTGCTCCGCCCCACGAGCGGCGTGCGTCCCCAGCTGGTGGAGGCGCTGGTGGGGCTCCTCAACGCGGGCGTCATTCCGCTGGTGCCGGAGCAGGGGAGCGTCGGCGCCAGCGGCGATCTGGCACCGCTGAGTCACATCGCGCTCGCGCTGATGGGGGAGGGCAGGGTGCTCGAGGGCGCTGCCGGCAGCGCCGCCCCCGCGGCCGGCGCGCTCGCCCGGTCCGGACTCACCGCCTTCGCCTTCGCGCCGAAGGAGGGGCTCGCCTTCATCAATGGGACCCAGGCGCAGACCGCGCTGCTGGCGCTCATGGTGCACGACGCCCGGGTGCTCTGGCGCACCGCCACCGGGGCCGCCGCGATGAGCCTGGAGGCGCTCCGCGGCACGCCGGCGCCGCTCGACCCGCGCATTCACGCGGCGCGGCCGCATCGCGGACAGATCGAGGCGGCCGACCTGATGCGCGGGCTGCTGGCCGAGAGCGCGATCCGCGAGTCGCACCGGGAAGGCGATCCGCGCGTGCAGGACGCCTACAGTCTCCGCTGCGCGCCCCAGGTGCTGGGCGCGGTGGTCGATGCCATCCGGTTCGCGGAGGAGACCGTGACGGTGGAGCTCAACGCGTCGACCGACAACCCGCTCGTGTTCGAGAACGGCGACGTCATCTCGGGCGGCAACTTCCACGGGCAGCCGGTGGCGCAGGCCCTGGATCTGCTGGCCATGACGCTGACCACGCTCCAGGCGATCGCCGAGCGTCGGGTGGAGCGGCTGGTGAACCCGGATCTGTCGCAGGGACTCCCGGCCTTTCTCACCCGCGATCCCGGGCTCTGCAGCGGATTCATGATGGTGCAGATCACCGCCGCGTCGCTGGTGGCGGAGTCGCGCGCGATCGCCATGCCCGCGAGCATCGGCTCGATCCCGACCGACGCCAACCAGGAGGACTTCGTGCCCATGGGCATGGCCGCGGCCTGGAAGGCGCAGCGCATCCTCGAGAACGCCCAGCGGGTGGTCGCGGCCGAGCTCCTGTGCGCCGCCCAGGGGCTGGAGTTCCTGAAGCCGCTGGCACCCGGGCGCGGAGTGGCGGAGCTCTACGGGCGGATCCGGTCCCTCACGCCCGCCATCCGGCCGCTCCAGGGGGACCGTTCCCCCGCCCCCGACCTCGAGCGCCTGACGCTGGCGGTGGCCTCGGGGGCGCTCGATCCCGGCGGCGGGTAGCCCTCCCGCGGGCTGCTTGCCGGGGGTTTGGCAGACCGGTATCTTTCGCTCGCTTCGAGCCTTATCTCCGCTTCCCTCTCAGCCCGAGCCGCATGAATCTGGAAAAATTGAAGGACTCGGCGCGCAAGTTCGAGCAGAAGGAAGATTGGCGGAAGGCGATCGAAGTCTATCTGAAAGCCATCCAGCAGATCGAGTCGGGGGCGGAGACCAGTCCCGACCTGTCGCTGTACAATCGCGTCGGCGACCTCTACCTCAAGATCAACGACACGGCCGCGGCCGTGCGCTCCTACGAGCGCGCGGTGGACCTGTACGCGGACCAGGGTTTCTTCAACAACGCCATCGCGCTGTGCGGCAAGATCCTGCGCGTCAATCCCGGCCGCACGCAGACCTACCTCAAGCTGGCCCAGCTCCACGCCCGCAAGAACGTCGTCATCGAGGCCAAGCGAAACCTGATCGAGTTCCTCGAGCGCATGAACGCGCTCGGCCAGCTCGATCAGGCATTCCAGTCGGTGAAGGAGTTCGCCGACCAGTTCGCCGGCAGCCAGGAGATCCGGATGATGCTGGTCGATCTCCTGCGCGCGGCGTCCCGCGAAGAGGAGGCACTCGAACAGCTCGCCAAGATCGCCGGCGACCTCGAGGCGCGCGGCGGGACGGCTCCGCCGGCCGCGGGCGGGACGCCCGGGGCGCCGGCGCCCGCGCTCACGGGACCACGGGCGCATTCCAGCTCCGGCCGCGGCGACCTGGTGTTCCTGGACACCGGCTTCGGCATCCCCGCCGTGCCGGCCGCCGCGGCGCCCGGGGCGGAGCCGCCGCCGGCCGACGCGCCCCCGCCGGAGGGTCTCGAGCCCACCGAGCTCATCCTCGATCCACTGGTCGCGGCGGCCGGCGCCGATGATCACTCCCTCTCCGCGCCCGAGCCGCTCGCCGGTCTGGAGCAGACCGGCGAGGCCGATCTCGAGCCCGAGGCCGTCGGTCCGCTGCCGGGGCTCGAGCTCGAGCGGTCGTCCGACGAGATCGAGCTCGACGACCTGCCCCTCGAGGCGTTGGATGTCACCGACCTGCGCGTCCCGGACGACCTCGACCTGGCGCTCGACGCGGCGGAGGACGACCTCGACCTCGGCATGCTGGAGGACGATACGCCCCCGGCCCCGACGGCCGGACTCCCGCTGATCGATGCCGCCCCGGGCGGGTTCGCGACGGACGAGGTGACGGAGCTCGAGGACCGGATCGCCGACGACCCCGGGAATCCCGACCTCCACCGCGAGCTGGCCGACCGCCTCCTGCTCGCCGGCGAGCTGGGGCGCGCGGCGGAAGAGCTCCGCCTGGCGCTGCAGGCCTACGAGGGCTCCGAGGAATGGGCCGGCGCGTCGGCCATCGCCGAGCGGCTCGTGGCGCTCGAGCCGGACGCGATCCACCATCACCAGAAGCGGGTGGAGCTCGCGTTCCGCGGCGGCGAGCGCGCCCCGCTGCTGGACGCCTACCTGGCGCTTGGCGACGCGCTCGGCCGCGCGGGCGCCGTGGACAAGGCGCTGGCCGTGTACGGCCGGGTGCAGGAACACGATCCGAGCAACCCTCGCGCGGCGACCGCCATCGCCGCGCTCACCGCCCCCCCGGCCGCTCCGGCGCCGCCGGCGGTGCCAGGGACGCCGGCGGCGCGCCCGGTAGCCGTGGCGCCAGCTCCGGAGCCGCCGGCACCGCCGCCGACGGCCAGGAGCGAGAGCTTCGTCGATCTCGGGTCGATGATCCTGGAGGAGAGCGGCCCGCGCGATACCCGGATGCGGATCGATCGCCGCGAGCCGCAGGGCGAGGACGAGCAGCGCGAGTTCCAGGAGATCCTCGAGCAGTTCAAGCGCGGCATCGACGAGAACCTCGACTCCGACGACTACGAGGCGCACTACGATCTCGGCGTGGCGTTCAAGGAGATGGGTCTCCTCGACGAGGCCATCGCCGAGTTCCAGAAGGCGCTCCGCGCGCCGGAGGGCCGGCTCAGGACGTCGGAAGCGCTCGGCGTGGCCTTCTTCGAGAAACAGCAGTTCGCGGTCTCCGAGGCGGTGCTCCGCCGCGCGGTGGACGCGGTGGAGGGCGGCGACGAGGCCAAGATCGGGCTGATCTACTGGCTCGGCCGCGCGCTCGAGGCGCAGGGGAAGGACGGCGACGCGATCACCAGCTACGAGCGCGCCATGGCCGTGGACATCCGCTTCATGGATCTCGGCGAGCGCGTCCACCGGCTGGCCGCCGGGCGGCGGCAGTGAGCTCCCAGCTCGCGCCGGTCACCCTCGGGGATCTTCAGCGTCCGGTGCGCGCGCGCCTCGAGCGGGTGCCGCAGGAGCTGCAGCGGATCGTGGCGGCCGATTTCGGCCTGATCGCGGAGGTGAACTCGCATCTGTTCCAGATGCAGGGCAAGCTGTTCCGGCCCACCCTGCTGCTGCTGGCCGAGGAGGCCACCGGTGGCCGCGATCCGCGCTCCATCACCCTGGCGGCGGTGGTCGAGCTGATCCACCTCGCCACGCTGGTGCATGACGACTCCGTGGACCACTCGGTGCTCCGCCGGGGGATGCCGACGATCAACTCCCTGTTCAGCCACCAGGTGTCGGTCATCATGGGGGACTACCTGTACTCCCGGGCCGTCATCGAGCTGGTCGGCCTGGACGATCTCGAGCCGCTCCGGGTGCTGAGCCGGGTCACCAACGAGATGACGGTGGGAGAGATGCGGCAGCTCCTCGCGCACGAGCCGCTGGAGTTCTCCGAGGAGTCCTACGACCTGCTGATCCGGGCCAAGACCGCCTCGCTCCTGTCGGGGGCCTGCGAAGTCGGCGCCCTCCGCGCGCCCCCGGCGGCGCGGCGGGCGCTTCGGCGCTTCGGCGAGGCGCTGGGGATGGCGTTCCAGATCGTGGATGACCTGCTCGACTACACCGGCGACCCGAGCGTCACCGGCAAGCCCACCGGGTCCGACCTGCGCGAGCACAAGGTCACGCTCCCCCTCATCGCCGCGCTGCCGCGGATGGACGCTGCCGGCCGCCGGGAGGTGGATGCCTTGATGGACAGCGCCGAGCCGCCTGATGCCCGGATCGCGGGCGTGGTCGCGGCGGTCACCGAGGCCGGAGGGCTCGACTACGCCAGGGATCGGGCGCTCCGGCTGGCGCAGCAGGCCGACGGGGAGCTCGACCAGCTGCCGCCCTCCCCGGCACGCGACGCGCTTCGCGCCAGCATTACGTACGTCGTGGACCGCAGGCGCTGATGGCGGCCCCGCACCGGCCCGGGTTCTACCTGGGCATCCTCGTCGCCGGCTTCATCGCGGGGGGCGCGATGACCGCCCTCCTCCGCCAGACGCTCCCCGAGAGCGCCGCCCGGACGTTCTTCACCAGCACCTGGACAGCCAACTTCGGCCCTGTCTCGGCCGACCTCCTGGTGGTAAACTTCACGCTGGGGCCGGTCGGGCTGCACGTCTCCCTGTTGAGCCTGATCGGCGTCCTCGTGGCGTACCTGATCGCGCGCTCGATCTTCTAGGGGGTCCCGTGGGTAACCTCGGCTTCACCGAAATCATGCTGATCATGGTCGTCGTATTGCTGCTCTTCGGCGCCAAGCGGCTGCCGGAGGTCGGTGCCTCGATCGGGAAGGGAATCCGCGAGTTCAAGCGGAGCATTTCCGATACGCAGGACGCGATCATGGGCTCGGACGACGCGCAGCGGAACCTTCCGCCGCGCCAGATGGACGCGGCC
>DASSBA010000020.1:0-23440 GCA_035699205.1 Gemmatimonadales bacterium | reverse complement strand
ATCCTCAAGGGCCTCCGCAAGAAGTACGAGGACCACCACCGGATCAGCATCCCGGACGCCACCCTCAGCGCGGCGGCCGAGCTGTCGGAGCGCTACATCACCGACCGGTTCCTGCCGGACAAGGCCATCGACGTGATCGACGAGGCCGGCGCGCGCGCGCGCCTGGCGTCCCAGGTTCCGCCGGCCGAGGTGGCGGAGCTCAAGGCCGCACTGGAGAAGGTGAACCTCCAGAAGGAGGATGCCGTCCGCGATCAGAACTTCGAGCGCGCGGCCTCGCTTCGCGACCAGGAGCGCGACCTGCAGAACCAGATCCGGCTCAAGAACGAGGAGTGGGAGAAGGACCGGCAGACTCGCCGCCCGGTGATCGACGAGGAAGCCATCGCGTTCATCGTGTCGCGCTGGACCGGGATCCCGGTCACCCGCCTGCAGGAGGCCGAAACCGCGCGCCTCATGCGGATGGAGGACGAGATCCACGCCTCGGTGGTGGGTCAGGACGAGGCCATCAAGGCCGTGTCCCGGGCCATCCGCCGCTCGCGCGCGGGACTCAAGGACCCCAACCGGCCCATCGGCTCGTTCATCTTCTCCGGCCCGACCGGCGTGGGCAAGACCGAGCTCGCCCGGGCCCTGGCCAAGTTCCTCTTCGCCGACGCCTCCGCGCTGATCCGGGTGGACATGTCGGAGTACATGGAGAAGTTTTCGGTCTCGCGCCTCATCGGCGCGCCGCCGGGCTACGTGGGCTACGAGGACTCGGGCACCCTGACCAAGGCTGTGCGCCGGAAGCCCTACTCGGTCGTCCTTCTGGACGAGATCGAGAAGGCGCACCCGGACGTCTTCAACATCCTGCTCCAGGTGCTCGACGAGGGCCACCTGACGGACAACTACGGCCGGGTGATCGACTTCAAGAACACGGTCGTCATCATGACCTCGAACGTCGGCGCCCGCGACATCATGTCCGGCAAGACCCTCGGCTTCCACGGCGGCGACACGAAGGGAAGCTTCGAGAAGATGCAGGAGACGGTCAAGGACGAAATGAACAAGGTCTTCAATCCCGAGTTCCTGAACCGGCTCGATGACGTCATCGTGTTCCATCCGCTGGACAAGGAGCACATCGCGAAGATCGTCACCATCCTGCTGCGTGAGGTCCAGCGCCGCCTGGGCGACGAGGTCAAGCTCACCCCGGCCGCCGTGGAGTTCCTGGTGGATCACGGGTACGACCAGAGCTACGGGGCCCGGCCGCTCAAGCGCTCGATCCAGCGGTACATCGAGGATCCGCTCAGCGAGAAGATTCTCATGGGCGAGTTCGGACGGGGCGACGAGATCGAAGTCGATGTCGCCCCCGACGGTGAGCGGCTGGCCTTCCGGGCGCTGACCGGCACCCAGGCCTAGAGGCGTCGCCTCGGTCGAGTGCGGATGCAGCGTCTTTCTCTCCTCATCGCCGCCGTGGCCCTCCTGCTGGGGGCTCCGGCGGCGCTGTCTGCGCAGGACGTCCACCCCCCCACCATCGACAGCATCGCGGTCGAGGGCAACGCGCGGCTGACCGCGTCCCAGATCGTCGGGACGTCCGGTCTCGTCGCCCGGCAGCCGGTCAACTACCGCGACATCCAGCGCGCGATTACGGCGCTCTTCCGGACCGGCCAGTTCGACGATGTGCTCGTCGAGCAGCAGCCGCTCGGCGACGGCCTCCTGCTCACCATCAAGGTCAAGGAGCGGCCGATCCTCGAGAAGTGGGCCGTGCGCGGCGTGACCAGGCTCTCCGAGGGCGAGGTCAAGGGTCGGGTCAAGCTCACCGAGGGCCGCCCGATCGACCGCAATGCCGTCGAGCAGTCCCGTGCGGCAATCGATTCACTCTACACGCACAGCGGCTACTACGCCGCCCAGGTCAAGACGCTCGAGCTGGCGCAGGCCTCGGGGCGGGTTCGCATCGTGTTCGACGTGGACGAAGGCCAGCGGGTCGCGATCAGCCAGGTCGTGGTCGAGGGCAACCAGCGATTCTCGGACAAGCAGGTGGTCAAGCACATGGACACCCGGCCCGAGGGATTCTGGTGGTTCCAGAAGGGCGAGTATGACGAGCGGAAGGTCGACCAGGACGTCCGGGAGCGACTGCCGGGCTGGTACGCCGACCAGGGATACGTCGACTTCCAGGTGACGCACGACTCCCTCGTGGCCGACTCGACCGGCGGCAAGGCCGTCCTCCGGCTGACGGTGGACGAGGGTCAGCAGTACGAGGTCGGTACCTTCACCATTGATGGCAACCGGCGGTTCTCCAGCGAGGAGCTGCAGGCGTTCTATCCGTTCGGACCGGTGGGACCCACCGGCCTGCCGCAGGGTGGTCCCCGGCCGTTCAGCCGCACCGAATGGGAGGGCGCCACCTCGAAGCTGCAGGACCTCTATGCGAACAACGGCTACATCTACGCCCAGGTGGAACCCAGCGAGACCCGCCGCACCGGCCCCGGCGGCAAGCCAGTCGTGGACCTGCGCTGGACCATCCGCGAAGGCTCGCCCGCCACGGTCAACAAGGTCGAGATCGTGGGCAACGACGTAACCCACGAGCGGGTCATTCGCGAGGCCATCGTCATGCTCCCGGGTGACCTGTTCAGCCGCGAGCGGCTGATCCGGTCGTACCAGAACGTCGCCAACCTCGGCTTCTTCCAGCAGCCGATGCCGAGCCCCGACGTGAAGCCGGCCGCCAACGGGGTGGATGTGGACGTGGTGTTCCGGGTCGAGGAGCGGCGGACCGGCAACATCAACTTCGGCGCTTCCCTGGGCCAGGGCACCGGGGTCGGCGGGTTCCTGGGGCTGGAGGAGCCCAACCTGTTCGGCAAGGGCAAGCGCGGCAAGCTGCAGTGGCAGTTCGGCAAGAACATCAACGACTTCACGCTGACCTACACCGATCCCGCCATCCGCGAAAGCCGGATCTCGGGCACCGTCTCCCTGTTCGACTCGCGCGCCCGCTACACCATCGGCGACCTCGGCCGTCGCAAGCAGACGGGCGGCAGCCTGCAGCTCGGCTTCCCGTTCCTCGGCTCGCGGTACACCCGGTTCTTCACCTCCTATTCCTATCAGCGGGTGCGCTACACCGAAGGGTCGGCCGACCTGCGCGCCCGGTTCAGCTGCAGCGCCTGCAGCCGGTCATCCCTCGGAACCAGCATCCTGCGGGACACGCGCGTCGGGCTGCCATTCGCCGTGGGCGGCTCGCTGACCAACGTGAGCGGCGAGCTCAACGGCGGCTTCCTGGGCGGCACCGGGAACTACCGGAAGGTGGACCTGGAGGGCCGCTGGTATGCGCCCCTGGGCACCCTCGGGGGCGGGGGCCAGCTGGGCTCCGGGGTACAGTTCGTGCTAGGGCTCACGGCCAAGTCGGGGTTCATCTTTGGAGACGCCGGGCCGTTCTTCACCGAGCTCTACTCGCTCGGCGGGGTGCAGTACGGGATCCCGCTCCGGGGCTACGACGAGTTTTCCATCACGCCCAACGGGTTCGACCCCTCGGCGAGCGGCAATCAGGCCAGTCCGGACGCCTTCGGCAAGTCGTACGCGGCGTTCACGGTCGAGGGCGGGGCGCGGATCAGCCAGTCGCTGTACGTGAGCGCGTTCTTCGACGCGGGCAACGTCTACCGCAGCGCGCGCCAGTGGGATCCGACCCGGCTGTTCCGCGGGGCGGGCGTGGGCGCGGCGGTCATCTCGCCGCTCGGGCCCATCGGCGTGGATCTCGGGTACGGGTTCGACAAGGTGGATCCACAGGGCCTTCCCGCGCCCGGGTGGCAGCTCCACTTCAAACTCGGCAACTTCTTCTAGCAGTTGGACCGCACCTTTCATCGGGAGCAACGCATGAAGCTGTCCGTCGCGGCAACCTGGGCCGTCCTGCTCACCCTGGCCTGTGCCGCCGCGCCGCTCGCGGCGCAGCAGGGGGGCGGGGCGAAGATCGCCTACGTCAACACCCAGGCGATCCTCAAGGCGACGCCGGGCTACGCGCAGGCCGAGTCCACCTTCACCAAGGAGCTCGCGACCTACCGGGGCGAAGTCCAGAAGCTGCAGGCCAGCCTGGACTCCGCGGCGTCGGACTTCGAGCAGCAATCGGTGATGCTGAGCCCCACGCAGCGGGCCGCCAAGCGCAAGGACCTCGAGGGGCAGCAGCAGAAGCTGGAGCAGCGCACGCAGGAGCTGCAGCAGCGCGCGGCCACCCGCGAGCGGGAGCTGCTCGACCCCATCCAGTCCAAGGTGAACAGCGTGATCGAGGGCCTGCGGGCCTCGGGCAACTACGCCATCATCTTCGACGTGGGCGCACCCAACAGCGGCATCGTCACGGCCGACAAGTCGCTGGATCTCACCCAGAAGGTCATCCAGCAGCTCAAGTCGGGCAGCTGAGCCCGTGACCTCGGCAGGTCTCACCGCGCAGGCGGTCGCCGACCTCGTCGGTGGCCGCCTGCTTGGCGATGGGACGGTGACGGTGCGCGCGGTGCGCGCGCTCGAGCGCGCGGGGCCGGAGGCCCTCTCACTGGCCGTGTCGCCGCGATACGCCGAGGCGCTCCGGAGCTCCCGCGCCGGCGCGGTGCTGGTGCCGGACACCCTGGCCGAGGCCCCGGAGGGCCGGCGCGCGCGCATCGTGGTCCGGGACCCCTACGCGGCGCTGGTGCGCGTGATGGGGGTGCTCTTTCCCGCCGTGGCCGCACCGCCGGGCGTGGACCCCACCGCCCGGCTGGGGCCGGGATCCGTCCTGGGACCCGACGTGAGCATCGGACCCTTCGTGGTGCTGGGGCGGGGAGTCCGCCTGGGGGCCCGCTCCCGGCTGGCGGAGGGCGTGTCGCTCGGGGACGAGGTGACCATCGGTGAGGACACCGTGATCGGTCCGCACGCCGTCTGCTACGCCGAGGCGCGGATCGGCAACCGGGTGATCGTCAAGGCTGGCGCGGTGATTGCCGGTCCGGGCTTCGGCTACCTGCCGGACCCCGAGGGGCACCGCCGCATTCCCCACGTCGGCGGGTGCATCGTGGAGGACGAGGTCGAGATCGGCTCCAATTCCTGCGTGGACCGCGGGAGCGTGGACGACACCGTCATCGGCCGGGGCACCAAGCTCGACAATCTCGTCCACGTGGGCCACAACGTCCGGATCGGCGAGCGCTGCCTGCTCATGGCCGGGGTCGGGATCGCGGGCAGCACGCACATCGGGAACGACGTGATCCTCGCCGGCCACGTCGGCGTGACCGACCATCTCCTGATCCACGACGGCGCGCGCATCGCGGCCAAGAGCGCGGTGTTCGGCGACATCCCCGCGGGGGCTTCCTTCAGCGGCCACCCGGCTCGGCCGCACCGGCAGTTCCTGCGCGCCCAGGCCGCGCTCTACAAGCTGGCGCCCATCATCGCGGATCTCGAACGATTGGCGGGGCGGGAGCGGCCCGATGCCTAGACGCACGCTCGCCGGCACCGCGGTAGTACGCGGCAGCGGGCTCCATACGGGCCGTGAGGCCACTGCGCGCTGCTCGGGCGCGCCGGGCGGCCAGGGTATCGTCTTCCAGCGGGTGGATCTGCCGGGCGCGCCACGCATCCCCGCGCGCATCACCGAGGTGCTGGGTACCGACCGGCGCACGGCCCTCGGCGAGGGCGAGGCGTCAGTCCAGACGGTCGAGCACCTGCTGGCGGCGGCGGCCGCACTGGCGCTCGATGACCTGACGGTGGAACTCGACGGGCCCGAGCCGCCGATCGGTGACGGCTCGTTCGCACCGTTCCTCACGGCGCTGCGCCAGGCGGGAATCGCGGAGGTGCCCGGCGAGCCGGTCGTGTACCGGGTCACCACTCCGTTCCAGCTCGCCGAGGGCGACGCGAGCTACGTGGTGGCGCCGGCCCGCTCGCTCCGGCTCACCACGACGATCGAGTGGGCGCACCCGTTGATCGGCCGCCAGAGCGGCGCCTACGAGATTACCCCGGCCGAGTTCGAGCGCGAGCTGGCCGGAGCGCGCACCTTCGGCTTCCTGCACGAGGCGGAGGCGCTCCGCGCGCGCGGGCTGGCGCTCGGCGCCGGGCTGGACTCGACGCTGGTGCTCTCCGACGACGGGCTCGTGGGCGGCGCCGTCCTGCGCTGGCCCGACGAGTTCGTCCGCCACAAGACGGCGGACATCCTCGGCGACCTGGCGCTGGTCGGCGGCCGGGTCGAGGCCCACGTGATCGCAACCAAGCCAAGCCATCAGGGCAACATCGCGCTCGCCCGCTGGCTCACCCGCACGGCGCAGCGCAATGGAGGCGTGGCGATGGACATCGGCCGGATCCTCGACGTGATCCCCCACCGGTACCCGTTCCTGCTCGTGGACCGCATCCTCGAGGTGGAGGGCACGAAGCGGATCGTCGGGATCAAGAACGTCACCATCAACGAGCCGTTCTTCCAGGGCCACTTTCCCGGCCACCCGATCATGCCCGGCGTGCTCATCATCGAGGCGATGGCGCAGGTGGGCGGGATGCTGCTGCTCGGCACCATCGAGGACCCCGAGCAGAAGGTGGTGTACTTCATGTCGCTCGACAACGTCAAGTTCCGGCGGCCGGTCCTGCCCGGCGACCAGCTCCGCTGCGAGCTGGAGATGCTGCAGAACCGCGGGCGCACCTGCCGGATGAAAGGGGTGGCCTACGTGGACGGGAACGTGGTCGCGGAGGCGGAGATGATGGCGCGGGTGGTGGACCGGTGACCACGGCCGTCCACCCGACGGCGATCATCGACCCCTCGGCCCGGATCGGGGAGGGCGTCGAGATCGGCCCGTGGGTGATGGTCGGCCCCCAGGTGACCGTGGGCGACGGCTGCCGGCTGGGCCCGCGCTCGCGGCTGGTGCGCAACGTGGTGCTGGCCGAGGACGTGAGCGTCGGCGACGGCTCGATTCTGGGGGGCGATCCGCAGGACCTCAAGTTCAAGGGCGAGGAGACCTGGGTGGAGCTCGGCGCCGGGACGATCGTCCGCGAGTACTCGACCATCAACCGCGGCACTTCGCAGAGCCACCGGACGGTCGTGGGCCGGCGCTGCTTCATCATGTCGTACGTGCACCTGGCGCACGACTGCCACGTCGGCGACGAAGTGACCATCGCCAACGGCACCCAGTGCGCGGGGCACGTCACCATCCACGACCGCGCGGTGCTGAGCGGGCTCAACGCGGTCCACCAGTTCGTCACGATCGGAACCCACGCGTTCGTCGGGGGTGGGTCCCGGGTGAACCAGGACATCCCGCCGTACGTCAAGGCGGTAGGGAACCCGATGGAGCTGTACGGACTCAACTCGATCGGCCTCCAGCGCGCCGGCTTCTCGGGCGATACCATCGCGGCCCTCAAGCGGGCCTATCGCCTGTTCTTCAACTCCGAGCTCAACCTGTCCCAGGCGCTCGAGCGTGCCCGCAGCGATCTGCCCGGGTCGCCGGAGGTCGAACGGTTCCTCGCCTTCGTCGAATCGTCCGAGCGCGGGGTGCCCGCGTGAGCGCGCGGCTGCCGGTCGGCGTCATCGGGGTCGGCGCGCTCGGGCGGCACCACGCGCGCCACCTGGCCGGGCTCGCCGAGGTCCGGCTGGCCGGCATCTTCGATACCGACGCCGACCGCGCCCGCGCGGTGGCCGGCGAGCTCGGCACCACCGCCTGCGCCGACCTGGCCGAGCTGCTCGGTCAGGTCGAGGCCGTGACCGTGGCGGTCCCGACGCCGGCCCACGCGGCGGTCGGGCTCGCGGCGCTCGCGCGCGGCGTCCCCGTCCTGATGGAGAAGCCGCTGGCCGCCACGGTCTCCGAAGCGGATGCGCTCATCGCCGCGGCCGCGCGGGCGGGACTGCAGCTCCAGGTGGGGCACATCGAGCGCTACAACCGCGCGATCCGCGCGGCGGAGCCGTATCTTCGCGGCCCGCGGTACATCGAGAGCCAGCGCCTGGCCCCGTTCCAGCCGCGCGGCACCGACGTGGCCGTGGTGCTCGACCTCATGATCCACGACCTCGATCTCGTGCTGCATCTCACCGGCGGCGCGGAAGCGCTCGAGGTGCGCGCATCCGGGCTGCCCCTGCTCAGCTCCCACCTCGACATCGCCAACGCGCGGGTCGAGTTCGCCAATGGGGCGGTGGCGCTGGCCACCGCCAGCCGGGTCTCCCGCGAGCGCGTGCGGCGACTCCGGCTGTTCCAGCCCAACGGCTATCTGTCACTGGATCTGGCCAGCGGCGCCGGCGAGTTCATGCGCGTGCGCAGCGATTGGCAGCCCGGCACGGGGCACGCGCTGACCGACGTGGTGGAGCGGATCGTGCTCGAGGCGCCGGCGGCGGACGCGCTCCAGCTCGAGCTCCGGAGTTTCGTTCACGCCGTACGGGGCCAGCGCGAGCCGGTGGTGAGCGGCGAGGAGGGCCGGGCGGCGCTGGCGCTCGCGCTGCGGGTGGCGGACGCGGTCCGCACCTCGCCGCTCGCCGTGTCCGCGGCCGGATGATCGCGCGGTCCGCCCCCCGCATCTTCATCTCCGCCGGCGAGCCCTCGGGCGATCTTCACGGCGCCGGCGTGGTCCGCGCGCTCCGGGCCCGGCACCCCGAGGCCAGCATCGAGGCGCTGGGCGGGCCGTTGATGGCGGCGGCGGGCGCGACCATCCGCTACCCGATGGAAGGGCTCGCGGCCTTCGGGCTGGTCGAGGTCGTCACCAAGCTCGCGGCGCACCTGCGGCTCCTGCGCGCGCTCCGGTCCGACTTCCACGCCGGCCGCTACGACCTCGTCATCGTGATCGACTACCCGGGGTTCCACGTGCGGGTGGCCGAGGCGGCCCGGCGGTCGGGCACCAAGGTCCTCTATTACATCGCGCCCCAGCTCTGGGCCTGGCGGCCGGGCCGCGCGCGACGCTTTGCCTCGGCGGTGGACCGGCTGGCCGTGGTGCTGCCGTTCGAGCAGAGGTTTTTCGGCGGACTGGGCCTGCGGAGCGACTACGTCGGGCACCCGCTCGTGGATCGCGGGGCCTGGCCCACCCGGGAGGGCGCGCGGGCCACCCTCGGCATCCCGCCGGGCGAGCGGGTGCTCGGGCTGTTCCCGGGCAGCCGGAGCCAGGAGATCCGCCGGCTCTGGCGGCCCTTCCGGGAAGCCGCGCTGCGGCTGCTGGACGAACACCGCTGCGAGCGGGTCCTCGTCGCGGGGACGGCGGACGGCGAGTATCCCGAGCCGGGGCCGCTCGAGATCCTCCGCGGCGATCCGGTGCCGGTCTTTGCCGCCGCGGACGCGGCGCTGGCCAAATCGGGCACGACCACCCTGGAGGCGGCGCTCGCGGACGTGCCGATGGTGGTCGCCTACAAGGTGCACCCGCTCACCTGGCACATGTTCCAGCGCCTCCGCACCGTGCAGTGGGTCAGTCTGGTCAACTTGGTCGCCGAGCGCGAGGTCGTGCCCGAGATGCTGCAGGACCTGGCGGAGGCGGGGCCGCTCGCCGACGCGCTGCGACCGCTGCTCGATCCTCGGGACCCACGCACCGTGGCGCAGCGCGAGGGGCTCGCGCTGGTGCGCGACCGGCTGGGCCAGCCCGGCGCCACCACCCGGGTCGTGGCGCTCGCCGACGAGCTGCTGGGGGCGTGAAGCTCCGGGTCAGCCCCGCGGCCGCTCGCGTGTTCGCGGGCCCCGCGCTCCGGGCGCTCGCCGCATCCTGGCGCATCAGCACGGTGCACGAGGAGCGGTGGCGGCCGCTGTTCGACGCCCGGCGGCCCCATGTCTTCCTGCTGTGGCACGAGGCCTTGCTGCCGCTCCTGTGGCACCACCGGCGGCAGTCCATCGCCATCGTGGTGAGCGAGGCGCGCGACGGGCAGTACCTGGCCGACTTCGCCGCATCGCTCGGGTACCGAACGGTCCGGGGCTCGAGCACCCGGGGAGCGGCGCGCGCACTGCTCGGGGCGGTGCGGGAGCTCCGTTCGGGGTACGCGGTCGCGTTCACGCCCGACGGTCCGCAGGGCCCCCGGCGGGAGCTGAAGCCCGGGGTCGTGGCCGCGGCGCAGCGGGGCGGAAGTACCATCGTACCGCTGCACGCCGAGGCGGGCAGGGCGTGGCGGTTAGATTCATGGGATCGATTCATGATCCCCAAGCCGGGGGCCCGCGTACGGATCGTGTACGGACGCCCGTTCGAGGTGGCGGCGGGCGACGCCGGGCTCAGCAGGGGGCTGGCGGACGCGGAGGAGCGACTGCGGGAAATCGCGGGGAGCGACGGATGAGCCGGCGGGGCGACACGCATCGGGTCATGCGGTGGCTGTGGACCAGCCGGAGGCCGGACGCTCGGCTTGCCCGGCTCGCGCTCCTGCCGGTCTCCGGGCTCTGGCGCCTGGGCATGGACGCGCGCCGGCTGGCGTATCGGCGCGGCTGGTTCCCCGTGCGCGACCTGCCCCTGCCCAGTGTCGCCGTGGGCAACCTCACCGTCGGCGGATCGGGCAAGACCCCCATCGCCATCTGGATCGCCCGGCACTACGTGGCCAGCGGGATCCGCCCGGGAATTCTGCTGCGCGGGTACGGCGGCGACGAAACGCTGGTGCACCAGCATTCGGTGCCGGAAGCGGTCGTCGTGGCGGACCCCGACCGCGCCGCCGGCGCCGAGCGCGCCCTGGCGCGCGGCGCGGAGGTCCTGGTGCTCGACGACGCGTACCAGCGGCTCGACGTACACCGCGATCTGAACGTCCTCGTCATGAGCGCCGAAACCACCCGCGCGGTGCGGTGGCCACTGCCCGCGGGCCCCTGGCGTGAAGGCTGGGATGCGCTCGAGCGGGCCGACGCGGTCGTCGTGACCCGGAAACGGGCCACCCCCGAGGCCGCGCAGGCGCTCGCCCGCGCGCTGGAGGGACGGGTGCGCGGGCCGGTTGCCGTTGCCCATCTTGGCCTGGGCACGCTCGAGGGGCTGGTCAGCGGGATCCGCCGACCGGCGGCGATGCTGGCCGGCAAGCGGGTCGTGGCCGCCTCGGGGATCGCCGATCCGGACGCGTTCGTGGCGCAGACCAAGGCCACCGGGGCGGCCGTGCAGGTCGCCACCTGGAAGGACCATCACGACTACAGGGACGAGGACGTGGCCTGGCTGGCGCACGCCGCCCGCCGCGCCGACCATGTCGTGATCACCCAGAAGGACGCTGTGAAGCTGCGCGATCGGTGGCCGGCCATGGTCCCGGAGCCGCTCGTGGCCCTGCTCGACCTGAGCTGGGAAGCAGGCGGCGACCGCATCGCCGCCGTGCTGGACGCCGTCGTCACCCCCGTCGATCGATTCTAATCCTCCATCGGAGCGTTCCGGACCCCCTATGAGCACCACCAGCCGTCCCTCGCCTCTCCTGATCCGCCCGGAGAAGGACACCTTTCTCAACGAGGAGAACCCGTTCGAGGGGATGATGTCGCGGTTCGACCACGCGGCGGAGCGCCTGAGCCTGGACCAGGGGCTCTACAAGGTGCTCCGCAGCCCGGAGAAGCAGATCATCGTCTCGGTGCCGTTTCTCCGGGACACGGGCGAAGTGGAGGTCTATACCGGCTACCGGGTGCTCTACAACACCAGCCGCGGCCCGGCGAAGGGCGGCATCCGGTTCGATCTGAACGTGACGCTCGACGAGGTGAAGGCGCTCGCGGCGTGGATGACCTGGAAATGCGCGCTGGTCAACATCCCCTTCGGGGGCTCCAAGGGCGGCGTGGTCTGCGACCCGGCGACCCTGTCCAACACCGAGCTCGAACGCATCACCCGCCGCTATACCTCCGCCATCATCGAGACCCTGGGACCGGACTCCGACGTGCCCGCGCCGGACGTGAACACCAACGAGCGGGTCATGGCGTGGATCATGGACACCTATTCCATGCACAAGCGCCACACGGTCACCGCCGTAGTGACCGGCAAGCCGGTCGCCATGGGCGGCTCGCTCGGCCGCCGCGAGGCGACCGGCCGGGGGTGCATGCTGGTGACGCGGGAGGCGCTCCGGAAGCTCCAGATGCCCATCGCCGGAACGCGGGTGGCGGTGCAGGGCTTCGGGAACGTGGGCTCGACGGCCGCCCTGCTCATGGAGGAGCTGGGTCTCATCATCGTGGCCGTGAGCGACAAGTCGGGCGGGATCTACAATCCGCGGGGGCTGCGGATCAAGGAGGTACAGCAGCACGTCCGGCAGCATCGCTTCCTGAGCGAGTACACGGAAGCGGAGCACATCAGCAACGACCAGCTCCTGACGGTGGACTGCGACGTGCTGGTGCCCGCCGCCCTGGAGAACGTCATCACCCGGCACAACGCCGGCGACGTCAAGGCGCGCATCATCTGCGAGGGCGCCAACGGCCCCACCACGGCGAACGCCGACCGGATCCTGGAGGAGAAGGGCGTGTTCGTGGTGCCCGACATCCTGGCCAACGCTGGCGGCGTGACCGTCAGCTACTTCGAATGGGTGCAGGACCGGGGCGGCTACTTCTGGGATGAGGAGACCGTCAACCAGCGCCTCGAGCGCATCATGGTCGAGTCGTTCAATGAGGTGACCACGATGGCGGAGAAGCACGGCGTGAACCTGCGCACCGGGGCCTACATGCAGGCCATCGAGCGGGTAGCGGCGGTGCACCGGCTGCGCGGCATGTACGCGTGAGGCGGTCGTGAGTCGTGAGTCTTGAGTCGTGAGTCACGAATGGAGCTCCTTCTCGTGAGCGTCGGCAAACTGCGCCCGAGCTACCGCGAGGCATGCGACGACTACCTCCGGCGGTTGGGGCGCCATCTCACGGTGCGTCAGGTCGAGGTGCGCGAGGCCAGCCGCGCCCCGACCGCCGAGGCACAACGGACCGAGGAGGCGACGCGGCTGCTGGCCCAGGTCCCGGCGCGGGCCCGCCTGGTGGCGCTCGCGCGCCAGGGCGCGGCCTGGAGCAGCGAGGAGCTGGCGCGCCGGCTCGAGCGCTGGATGCGCGAGGCGCGGCCCGTGGCGCTGGCCATCGGCGGCTCGCACGGGCTCGCGGCCGACCTCGTGGCCGGGGCCGCGGACCGGTGGAGCCTCGGGCCGCTCACGCTGCCCCACGAGCTGGCGCGCGTGGTCGTCACGGAACAGCTCTACCGGGCCTCGACGATCCTTCGCGGCGAGCCGTACCACAAGGGCGCCGGTGCCCGCGGATGACCGAGTGGTTCGAGGAGTGGTTCGGTGAGGAGTACCTGCAGCTCTACCCGCACCGTGACGCCGCGGAGGCGGACCGGGCCGTGGCGCTCATCCTGGACCACGTGGGATTCGAGCCGGGGTGGCGGGTACTCGACGTGGCCTGCGGCGCGGGGCGGCACGCGCGGGCGTTCGACGCGGCCGGGGCGCGCTGCGTCGGCGTGGACCTCTCCGCCGCGCTGCTCCGGGTCGCGCGCGGCGTCACCGACGCGCCGCTGGTGCGCGCGGACATGCGCGCGCTGCCGGTGCGGCCCGGCTCGATGGATCTCACGGTGAACCTGTTCACGAGCTTCGGGTACTTCGATCGCGACGCGGAGCACGCGGCGGCCCTGGGCGAGATGATCGTGACGCTGCGTCCCGGCGGCTGGTTCGTGATCGATTTCCTCAACGCCGCCGCGGTCCGCGCCCGGCTGGTGCCCAGCGAGACGCGGCGCCTGGACGGCACCCAGGTCGCGGTGCACCGCTCGGTCTCGGCGGATGGACGCTACGTCTGCAAGACGATCGAGCCGGCGGGGGGGAGGCGGTTCACCGAGCGCGTGCGGCTGTTCGGCCCGCAGGAGATCGCCGCGATGCTGCTGGCGGCCGGCCTCACCGTACGCCACCGGTTCGGCGACTACGATGCCTCGCCGCTCACCGCCGCGTCGCCGCGCACGATCCTGCTGGGGCAGGCGGCATGACCCTGCGCTTCGTGCCGACGCCCCTGGAGCACCCGCTGGCGCCGCCGGCGCCGCGCACGGGCGGCCTCGACCCGGCGCTGGCGGAGGCGTTCGTCCCCTCGCCCACCCGCGACGCGCAACTGGCCCGACTGCGCCGGCCCGACGCGCTGGCCGTCACCACCGGCCAGCAGCCCGGGCTCTTCACCGGTCCGCTCTACACGATCCACAAGGCACTGAGCGCGGTCGCGCTGTCCCGCCTGCTCGAACGCCGGTGGAACCGGCCGGTTGTCCCGGTGTTCTGGCTCGCGGGCGACGACCACGATTTCGCCGAAGCGAGCAGCGCGTCATGGATCGCCGCCGACGGCTCGCTGAACAGCGCGGCGCTCCCGCCGCGGCCGGCCGACGCCCCACTCACGCCGATGTACCGGCAGCCGCTCGGAGCGGGGGTGGTCGCCGCGCTGGCGGCGCTGGCGGACGGCCTGCCGACGTCGGAGTTCCGCGACGGGACGCTCGCCTGGCTCGAGCGGCACTACCGCCCGGATGCGACCGTGGCGGGGAGCTTCGCCGGCGCGATGGCGGAACTGCTCGGGCCGCTGGGCGTGCTCGCGTTCGACAGCACACACCCGGCGGCCAAGCGGGCGGCGGCGCCGCACCTGGTCCGGGCGCTCCGGGAGGCCCCGGCGCTCGACGAGGACCTCGACCGGTGGGCGGAGGCCCAGGGAACGGCGGCTCACAACTCCGGGATTACCGTCGGGGACGGCGCGGCGCTCGTGATGCTCGAAGCGAGCCTGGGACGCGACCGGCTGATCCAGCACGACGGCGGGTTCGTCACCCGGCGGAGCCGCGAGCGGTTCGACCCGGCGGCGATCCGCTCGATCGCCGCGGATGATCCCACCCGGCTCTCGCCCAACGTGCTGCTGCGCCCGGCGGTGGAGAGCGCGCTCCTTCCCACGGTGGCCTATCTCGGCGGCCCCGGCGAGCTCCGCTACCTGCGCCTCACACCGCCGATCTACGATCGGCTGGAGATTCCGCGGCAGCTCCCGCTGCCCCGCTGGTCCGGGGTCATCGTCGAGCCTCGGGTGGACCGGGCGCTGGAGAAGTTCGGCGTGTCGCTCGAGGAACTGCTGGCGCCGCCGGGACCGCTGGAAGCCCGCCTGGTCCGGTCGCAGCTCCCGTCCGAAGCGCTCGCCTCCCTCGAACGCCTCCGGACCGTCCTCGACACGGAGTACGGCGCTCTCGAGCAGGCGGCGGTGGAGATCGACCCGACGCTGGCGCGCCCCGCCCAGAGTGCGCGGCAGCAGGCGCTGGCGGGGACACAGGAGATCGAGAAGAAGCTGGTGCAGCACCTCAAACGGCGGCAGGAAACCGAACTCGGACAGCTCGCACGGGCCCGTGGGGCGGTGGCGCCCGGCGGCAAACCGCAGGAGCGGGTAGTCACGGTGGCGCCGTTCCTCGCACGGTACGGCCCGGAGCTGCTCGACGAGCTGGCCGGGGCCTTCGAGACGTGGTACGCCGGCGCCCTTGAAGGGCCGCCGGAACCGGCGTAGACTCGATTCATGTCGGTCATCGCGCTCTTCCTGCTCGTGGCGCTCCTGATCCCGATCCTCGGAATCGTGGTGGACTCGCCGATCGGTCGGGCGCTGGCGCGGCGACTCGAGGGTCCGCAGGAGACGCCGCCCGATCTCGTGGCGCTGTCCAAGCGCGTCGAGCTGCTCGAAGCCGAAGTGGACGACCTCAATCGCACGGTGCAAGGCCTCCAGGACGAAGCCGCCTTCCTGCAACGCCTGCTCGCGGACCCCGCTTCCCGCACCGCCCTCCCACGGTCGCCCGAGTCCTGACCGCCGCCCAGCGCCGCACCTCGCGACCGGCGGTCATGGTAGCTGCGGGCATCCTCCTCAGCCGACTCGTCGGGCTCGTCCGGAACCGGGTCTTCGCCCACTACTTCGGCACCTCCGACGCCGCCGATGCGTTCAACGCGGCGTTCAGGATCCCGAACTTCCTGCAGAACCTGTTCGGGGAGGGCGTCCTCTCGGCGTCCTTCATCCCGGTGTACGCGGGGCTGCACGCCCGGGGCGACGAGCCGGAGGCACGGCGTGTGGCCGGCGCGGTGGCCGCGCTCCTGGCGCTGGTCACCGCAGTGCTCGTGCTCGCGGGGGTGCTGCTCACGCCGTGGCTCATCGCGATCATCGCACCCGGCTTCGAGGGCGAGAAGCGCGAGGCCACGATCCGCCTCGTCCGGATTCTGTTCCCGGGTGCCGGCCTGCTGGTCCTCTCGGCGTGGTGTCTCGGCGTCCTCAACAGCCACCGACGGTTCTTCCTCAGCTACGCCGCACCGGTGCTGTGGAACCTGGCGATCATCGCGAGCCTGATCGCGTTCGGACAGAGCAGGGCCCAGTACCCGCTGGCCGAGATTGCGGCCTGGGGTTCCGTCGTGGGCAGCCTGCTCCAGCTCCTGGTGCAGCTCCCGACCGTGGCGAAGCTGCTGCACGGCATCCGGCCGCGGCTGGTCCGCGGCTCCGCGCAGGTGCGGGTGGTGCTGCGTAACTTCGGGCCCGTATTCGTCGGTCGCGGCGTGGTGCAGATCAGCGCCTACGTCGATACCGTGCTGGCGAGCCTCCTCCCCACCGGCGCCGTGGCCGGGCTCTCGTACGCGCAGGTGCTGTATACGCTTCCCGTGAGCCTGTTCGGCATGTCGGTCTCGGCGGCCGAACTGCCCGCCATGTCGAGTGCCGTCGGGAGCGAGAAGGAGCGGGCCGACTATCTTCGGCACCGCCTCGGGACGGGCCTCCGGCAGATCGCATTCTTCGTGGTGCCCTCGGCCGTGGCCTTTCTCGCCCTGGGCGATGTGGTGGCGGGCGCGCTGTACCAGACCGGGGCGTTCACCCGTGCGATGACCGTGTACGTCTGGGGGATTCTCGCGGGGTCGGCCGTGGGGCTGCTCGCCTCGACGATGGGGCGACTCTACGCGTCCACCTACTACGCGCTCCAGGACACGCGCACGCCGCTCCGGTTCGCCGTGCTGCGGGTGGCCCTCACGATCACCCTCGGTTACCTGTTCGCCCTGCCGCTCCCGCGGGCGCTGGGCGTGGACCAGCGCTGGGGAGCTGCCGGCCTCACCGCGTCGGCGGGAATCGCCGGGTGGATCGAGTTCCTGCTCCTCCGCCGCGCCCTCAACGCGCGCATCGGCGGGACCGGGCTGCCGCCGGCGCTGGCAGCCAGACTGTGGGGCGCGGCGGCCGTCGGCGCGGCGGCGGCCTGGGCACTGCGCGCCGCGGTGCCGATCCGGCAGCCCGTGCTCTCCGCGCTCGTGCTGCTGACGGTCTATGGAGCGGTGTATTTTTCGGTTTCCGACCGGTTCGGCGTCGCCGAGGCCGGCGCGGTGTTTCGACGCCTCCGGTTCCCCCGGCAACCCTGATGACGGTCCCTGGCATTCCCGACGCGCTCCAGCGCAAGCTCGACACCCTCCCGGAAGGGCCCGGCGTCTACCTGTGGAAGGACGCGGCGGGAGAGATCCTGTACGTCGGCAAGGCCAAGCGGCTCCGCAGCCGCGTCCGGAGCTACTTCGCCAGCGACCTCGACGCGAGCCCCAAGAACCGTCTGCTCCAGCGGCTGATCGCCGATGTCGAAACGATCGTCGTTGCCTCCGAGCCCCAGTCGCTCATCCTCGAAAACAACCTGATCAAGGAGTACCGGCCGCGGTTCAACGTGCGGCTCAAGGACGACAAGAGCTATCCCTCGATCGCCGTGACCCTCGCCGAGCCGTTTCCGCGCGTGCTGGTGACCCGGCGGCGCGACATCCCGGGCGCCCGCTACTACGGCCCGTATACCGACGTCGGCCAGTTGCGGCGGACGCTGGCGATCATCCGCCGGCTCTACACGGTGCGGAGCTGCGCCGACGACCTGCCGGCGGAGCGCCGCGATCGCCCGTGCCTCGATTTCTACATCGGACGCTGCCGCGCCCCGTGCGTCGGCTGGCAGGCGCAGGACGACTACCGGCGCATGGTCGAGGACGTCGTCGATTTCCTCGAAGGACGTACCGGCGATGTCCGCCAGAAGGTGCGCGAGGCGATGCTGGCGGCCAGCGCCCGGGAAGACTACGAGCGCGCCCGGGAGATGCGTGACGCGCTCCGCTGGCTCGAGCGCCTCGAGGAGCCCGCCAGCGTGGAAGTGATCGGCACTGGTGACGCCGATGTCGTGGGCTATGCCCGCGACGGCGACGACGCTGTCGGGGTCGTCATCCGGGTGCGCGAGGGCCGCGTGGTCAGTCGCGAGCACCGGTTCCTCGAGGGAGTCGAGGAGGAAGGGGACGCCGCGGTGCTGAGTGCCTTTCTCGTCCGCTACTACGTGCCGGCGGAATCCCGGGCCCGCCGGGTGGTAATCCCGTTTCCGCCGGAGGACTGGGACGCGCTGCGCGAGCTCGTCCCCGAGTCCGACTGGACGGTCCCGCAGCGGGGCACCGCGCACCGGTGGCTCGAGCTGGCCGACCACAACGCGCGCCACCTGCTCGAGAGCCTGCGCATCGAGTCGTTCGAAACGGAGGAGCGGGCCGAAGATCCGGTGTACGCCCTGGGGCGCGACCTCGGCCTCAGCACCGTGCCCCGGAGCCTGGTGTGCGTGGATATCTCCCACAACCAGGGCCGGGACACGGTCGGCTCCCTGGTCTGGTTCGAGGCCGGCCGGCCCAAAAAGAGCGAGTACCGGAAGTTCCGGATCCAGGGACTGGGCCAGCAGGACGACTTCGCGGCCATCCACGAGGTCATCACCCGCTATCTCACGCGCCGTCGCGACGAGGCGCTGCCGCTGCCGGATCTGATGGTGATCGACGGCGGGAAGGGGCAGCTCAACGCCGCGCTCGACGCGATGGAGAAGGTGGGCCTCGGTCCCATCCCCATGGTGAGCCTGGCCAAGCGGGAAGAGGAAGTCTTTCTGCCGGGCCGCTCCGACAGCCTCCGGCTGTCCCGCCGCAGTCCGTCGCTCAGACTGCTGCAGCGCGCGCGCGACGAGGCGCACCGCTTCGGCCTGGCGTACAACCGCCAGCGGCGGACCCAACGGACGATCACCTCGGAGCTGCTGAACATCCCCGGGGTGGGACCCAATCGGCGCCGACGGCTGCTGGAGCGGTTCGGGAGTCTGGCTGGCGTGAAGTCCGCCTCCGTGGCGGAGCTCGCGACCGTGCCGGGGTTCTCCGCCCGGCTGGCCGAGCGGGTTCTCTCGCATCTGCAGAGCACCAAGTGACGGCCTCCCACACCGGCGATTGGAGGCTCGAGTGTTCGCGCTGCGGCGCGGAGCGCGGGCCCGAAGGGTTGCCCACCGTGTGCGACCGCTGCGGGATGCCCTGGCTGGTGCGCTACCCGGACCGGACGCCCGCGCTCGTCGATCGCGCGGAGCTTCGGCGCCGCCACGGGATGTGGCGCTTCCGGGCGTTCCTTCCGCTCCTGCCCGGGGAGGAGCCGGTTACGCTCGGTGAGGGAGACACGCCGCTCCTCCGGGTCGGGCGCGTGGGCCAGCGTCTCGGGCTCGACGACCTCTGGGTCAAGGACGAAGGCGCCAACCCGACCGGCTCCTTCAAGGCCCGCGGGCTGAGTGCCGCCGTGACCCGCGCGGTTCTGGCCGGAGCAGAGCGCTTCGTGCTGCCGACCGCCGGGAACGCAGGCATCGCGGCGGCGGCATACGGCGCGCGGGCCGGCGTCCCCGTGAGAGTCTACGCCCCGCGCACCACCCCGGCGACGATCCTGTCCCAGATCATCGCCTTCGGCGGCGACCTGTTCCTGCTCGACGGGCACATCGGCGACTGCGGCCGCGCATCGCGGGAGTACGCCGCCGAGACCGGGGCGGTGGACCTCTCCACATTGCGCGAACCGTACCGGATCGAGGGCAAGAAGACCCTCGGGCTCGAGCTCGCCATGCAGCTCGGCTGGACGCTGCCAGCGGCGATCATCTATCCGACGGGTGGCGGGACGGGACTCATCGGGATGTGGAAGGCATTCGCCGAGCTTCGGAATGCGGCCTGGGTCGAGGGCGCCATGCCGCGAATGTACACGGTGCAGAGCACCGGCTGCGCGCCCGTGGTGCGCGCGTTCACCGAGGGCGCCGAGCAGTGCGAGCCCTGGGAGGCACCGGAGACGCTGGCCAGCGGGCTCCGCGTGCCGGGACCGCTCGGGGGCCGCCTGATGCTGCGGATCCTCCGCGAGACCGGAGGAGGCGCCGTGGCGGTGGAGGACGCGGAACTGGAACGCGCCGCCCGCGAGGCCACCACGGACGAAGGCATCGATTTCTCGCCCGAAGGCGGCGCCACGCTGGCGGCCGCGCGCGCGCTGCTCGAGCGGGGAGCGCTCCGGCCGGAGGACCGGGTGGTCGCGTTCAATACCGGGGCGGGCTGGCTCTATCGCGACCCGGCGGGTTTGCCTCCCGTCTGATCTCCGGGCATATTTATAAGTCTATGGCTGATGGCCGTTTTGCCATCCTTGATCCGGTTGCGGGGATCAGCGGGGATATGCTTCTCGGCGCCCTCGTCGCCGCCGGCGCGCCCGCGGAATGGTTGCGCGGACTGCCCGCGCGGCTCGGCGCCCCCGAGGTCACGATCGCGCTGACACCGGTGGAACGGTGCGGCGTGCGCGCGATGAAGGTGGATGTCGTGCTCCCCGGAGGCGAGCAGGAGCGGCCGAGCGAGCCGGTGGGGCATGCGCCCGCGCACGACCACGACGGGCAGACCCATGGCCGGCACTCCCACGAGCACTCCAATGGCCATCAGCCTCATGGTCCGCACCGGCACATCGGCGACCTGATCGCCGCGGTGGAACGTGCGCCGCTGTCCACCTGGGTCCGGGAGCGCGCCGTCCGGGCGTTCCGGCTGCTGGGTGAGGCCGAGGGGCGGGTGCACGGAATGCCGGCCGAGGAGGTGGCGTTGCACGAGGTCGGCGCCATCGACGCGCTGATCGACATCGTCGGGGCGATCGAAGGATTCGAGCGGCTCGGCATCAGCCGGATCTACAACCGGCCCCTCAGCGTGGGCGAGGGCTGGGTCCGGGCGACCCACGGGATCATCCCGGTGCCGGCGCCCGCCACGGCGATTCTGCTGGAGGGCCTCGAGATCGGACCCAATGGTCCGGTCACCGGCGAGGCCGTCACGCCCACGGGCGCGGTGCTGCTGCGGGTGCTTTCCCAGGGCGCGCCGCCAGGCCGCTGGCGCGCGGCACTCGCGGGCGCGTGGGGTGCCGGGGGACGCGATCCGTCCACGTATCCCAACGCGCTCCGGCTGATCGTGGCCGAGCCCGCGGCGGAGGCCGGTGAGGTGGTGGTCCTTTCCACCGACCTCGACGACCTCAGCCCCGAGTATCTCGATCCGCTGCGCGAGGCGCTGGTGGCGGCCGGCGCGATGGACGTGCAGGTCTGGTCCACCCAGATGAAGAAGGGGCGGGCCGGGTTCCGGGTGGAAGCCGTCGCGGCGCCGTCGGGGGTGGACGCCGTGGCGGACGCTTTCTTCCGCCACAGCACTACGGCCGGCGTGCGATGGCAGTCCGCCGAGCGGGTGACGCTGGCGCGGCGGGAAGTGCAGGTGGAGGCCGCGGACGGGACGCACGTGCGGGTCAAGGTGCTCGACGCCCCCGGCGGGCCGCGCATGAAACCGGAATACGACGACGTGGCTGCCCTCGCCCGCCGGACGGGGCAGCCTGCGCACGAGGTGGCAAGGGACTTGCGTGACCGGGCACTTCGTCTGGTGAGCCCCGAGGGTGCCGCCGGGCTTCGGACCTCGAACAAGGAGTCGTGACGAGTGAACGCACAGACCGCGTCGGCCTTCCTCCTGCTGTCCTTCGGGGCCACGGCCGTGAATGCGCAGCAGCCCGCGATCAATAACCGGGTAGCGGCGTCGCTGCCGAGCAGGTACGAGCCGGCCACCTGCGGCATCAAGCCCGGCCACTTCAAGGTGAGCAGCGGGGCATCGTACCTGAAGACCAGCATCGAGACGGAAGTCCCGGAGAACAAGGCGCGGTCGCTGGGCAACGCGCAGCGGGTGCTCCTGGAGGCCATCCGGCAGAATGGCCAGGACAAGAACCCGGCCGCCTGGTACTATCTGGGCCGCACCTACCTGCGACAGGGCGACCTGTCCCGCGCCGATTCGGCGCTCACCCGGGCCCAAGCACTGGCGCCCGACTGCGCGAAGGACATCGAGGGCTATCGCCGGGCCGCCTGGGTGGCGCTGGTCAACGCGGGCGGCAAGTTCGAGGAGCAGAAGAACAGCGACTCGGCGCTCGCGCTCTTCCGGCAGGCGGGCACGATTTATCATGGTTCGCCCCGTGTCTACTACGGAATCGCGACGATCCTGAACGAGAAGGGCCAGACCGATAGCGCGGCGTACTACTTCGGCCAGGCGGCGTCGGCGGGCGCGAATGCCACGGACACGATCGACGTGCAGATCCGGGATCGGTCGGCCTTCAATCAGGCCGCGCTGCTGCTCAACGCCAAGAAATACGACGAGGCCGCCGCCGCGTTCGAGCGGTACCTCAAGTGGATGCCCAACGACATCGAGGCCAAGCGCGGGCTCGCGGGCGCGTACCGCGGGGCGGGCAAGACGGAACAGGCGGCGGCGCTGGACAAGGAGCTCGTCGCCGCGGGCGGCGCGCCAGGCACAGCGGGCGCGCCGCCGTCGCAGGATCTGATGGCCGCGGGCGTGAACTTCTACAATGGCAAGAAGTACGCGGACGCTGCGGCGGCGTTCGAGAAGGTGATCGCCTCGGAGCCGTACAACCGGGACGCTCTCTCCAACCTGAGCAACACCTATCTGGCCATGAAGAACGGGCCCAAGCTGGCGGAGACGGCGGCGAAACTGGTCGCCATCGAACCGCTGAGCGAGAACGCGCTGAAGCTGCTGGGTGAAGGACACAAGCAGAGCGGCAAAGTGGACCAGGCGGTCAAGGCCGCCGAACAGGTGCTGGCGCTGCCGGCGGACGTCAAAGCGTCGAACTTCGCGACCACCGCGAACGGGGCCACGCTGACCCTGTCCGCCACCGGCCGAGCGGCCCAGACGCCGGCCGGCAAGGCGATCCCGCCGGCACCGGTGCCGATCACCGTGGAA
The DNA here is from genome assembly GCA_035699205.1 of Gemmatimonadales bacterium. Taxonomy (GTDB): domain Bacteria; phylum Gemmatimonadota; class Gemmatimonadetes; order Gemmatimonadales; family GWC2-71-9; genus CAVVWJ01. The sequence goes on along the minus strand of DASSBA010000020.1, from coordinate 624 downwards.
TTCCTCAACGCCACGGGCGGCGCCGTCGCCACGCAGGAGGCGCAGATCCCGGCGCTCGAGGCAGGGGCATCGGCGGAGATTCCCGTGACGGCACAGGGGAGCGGGATCACCGCCTGGCGCTACCAACGGAAGTAGGATGCAGCGGAATACGGAGGAGGCGTCATGGCCGGAGTACGGGCGGAGCGCGCGACCGACGGGGGGCTGACCACCACCCGGGCGCCGTTCATCGAGCAGGCACAGGCCGAGGGCCGGCTGTACATCCACCAGCCGTACGAGCTGTATACCGACTCCAACCACGACGCATGGCGCCGGCTGTTCACCCGCATGGAGGAGCGCTGGCGGCGCTACGCGAATCCGCGGTTCCTTCAGGGTATCGACAATCTCTGCCTCGACCCGGCCCGCGTGCCCCGGCTGGAGGACGTCAACCGGTTCCTCAGCCCGCTCACCGGCTTCAGGGCCAAGCCGGTGAGCGGGTATGTTCCATCCTTCCTGTTCTTCGACTGCCTGCGCAATCGCGAATTCCCCACCACGATCACGATCCGGGACGGCGCCACGCTCGATTACCTGCCGGAGCCGGACATCTTCCACGACATCGCCGGCCACGTGCCGATGCACACCGACCGC
>DASSBA010000019.1:0-10814 GCA_035699205.1 Gemmatimonadales bacterium | reverse complement strand
TCGTCAGGCGGCGCGTTTCGTGCATCGTTGCCGCCGCAATCTCCGTCCCATCCGCAACCCTGCAGCCCCATCACGCGCCACATGACGCGACTGCTCCTCGCCTGTACGCTCGCGGGATTGGCGGCCTGCGCGCCTGGATTGCCGCCGGCGCCGATGATGGCACCGATGGCCGCCGGGGTGAACGACTCCCTGGTTCCGGTCTTCGATCCGAGCGCGCCGACCCATGAGAGCTCGGCGGCGGATGCCACGGTGCTCAACGATCTGGCCGCCGCGACGCCGGACGACGCCGTGGTACCCGCCTTCGACGCGCGCGGGGTCAGCTGGGACATCGACGTCCGGTCCTACGCTTCGCACCCGCGGGTCCGCTACTACCTCGACTACTTCCAGGGCGTGGCCCGCGGCCGGATGGAAATCTTCCTGGCCCGCGCCGCGCGCTTCGAGCCGATGATCCGCGCGCGGTTCCAGGCGGAAGGACTCCCCGGCGACCTCGGCTACCTGGCGCTCATCGAGAGCGGGTACTCGAGCGAGGCGGTGAGCCGGTCGTACGCCGTGGGGATGTGGCAGTTCATGCGGCCCACGGGCATGGGGTACGGACTCCGGGTGGACTCGTGGGTGGACGAGCGGCGCGATCCGGTGAAGGCCACCGATGCGGCCGCGCGCCATCTCCGTGATCTGCGCCGGCGATTCGGCTCGCTCTATCTGGCCGCCGCCGCTTACAACGCCGGGGCGGGCAAGGTCTCCCGCAGCCTGGGCACGCTCGAGTGGGAGCCGCCGGCCGATGAGGTGGCCGCGGACACCGCCGATACCTCGGACGAGCTCGCGCCGGGCGACGACACCGCGAGCGACGCGGAGGCGGAGACCGCGCCCGAGCTGACCAGCGACGCCGCCTACTTTCGCCTGGCATCCACCGATCTCCTGACGGCCGAGACCCAGGACTACGTTCCCAAGCTCATCGCGGCGGCGATCATCGCGAAGGACCCGCTGCGCTACGGCTTTCCCATCTCCCTCCCGGCGCCGCTCGCCTACGACTCGATCGTGGTGACCGATGCTACCGGGCTCGACGTCGTCGCCCGGCTGGCGGACGCCGGGCTGGCCGAGCTCCGCGAGCTCAACCCCCAGTATCTCCGGCTCGCCACGCCGCCTCGCACGGCGTCGGTCATCCGCCTGCCCGCGGGCACCGGTCCACAGGTGGCGGCGCGGTACGCCAAGCTGAGCCCGAAAGCCCGGGTGCACTATCTCACCCACGTCGCCCGCCGGCGCGAGCGGCTGGCGGCCATCGCCGCGCGCTATCACCTGCCGGCCCGCGAGATCGCGGCGGCCAACCCGAGGCTCAAGGGCGCCCGGGTCAACCGGGGCGCGCGGCTCGTGATCCCGGCGGTCGCGGTGCCTTCCGCGCTCGCGATGAAGGCGACCGGCACCCTGAGCGCCGACCGGGGCGCCCGCGCGGCGGGCACCCTCCACCGGGTCCGCCGCGGCGAGACCCTGAGCGGCATCGCCCGGAAGTACCACACGACGGTCCGTTCGATCCGCCGGGTGAACGCCCTGCCCAGCGACCAGGCGCTCCGCACCGGGACTCGGCTCCGCATCCCCGGCTGACGTCCTTCACCCTCACCCGCAAGGTCAGCGAGACCACATCGTGTCGCCCCACAGCAGCGTCCCCGATTCCGCCGCGCCCGCGGCCATCCCGCCCGCGCCGGCGGCGCCGGTCTCCCAACGGACGGCGTTCGCGGTCCTCGGCTCGATGCTGATCCTGATCGCGGCACTCACGTTCCTGCTGATTCAGACCACGTGGGTCGATCCCGCGAGCGCCGCGGAGGCACCCGCGGCCGCCGACGGCGGGAGCCTGGCGCAGCGTTGATCGCACGACGCCCGCTGGTCCCGGCGGCGCTCGCGGCAGCAGCCCTCGTCGCGTGCGTCGTCCTCCGCATGCCGGCGACCCGGGGCTATGCCGCCATGGGCGGGTCGGGGGACACGCTCCGCGTGCGCCTCGCGGATGCGCGCGGCGAGGCGAGCAACGGCCATGCGGCGCTGGGCGCCAGGATCATGGGGTACCTCTCACCCCGCGGCCTGCCGCCGCTCCACGGTATCCTGCTGGTGACCGACACCGGCCTGGTGTTCCGCTCGACCGATGGCCGCTACGCCGCGGTGCTCCCCGTGGTGGGGCCTCTCAGGGAGTCGGCCCGCGGCCGCTGGCGCGCCTCGGCGGTCTCGCTGGCGTACGTGGACGAGGGACTCGGCCGCCCCTCCTACCTGTTCAGAGTGGACGGCGGCGTGTTCGAGACGAACGCGCCGGGGCCGCTCGTGGACTTGGCGGGGCACCCGGCGTGGCTCGACAGTCTCGGCTCGCGGGAGTGGCGGGGGGAGCGGGCATTGGTGGACGAGGCGGACGTGGCCGCCGCACGCGGCCTCGCGGCCACGATCGCAAATGGATCGTACGCCGATACGCTCCACGCGATCTTCGGCCGGCCCGCGCGGCCAGCCGGACTCGTGGGCGAGCGCGGCCGCGCGGCCGGACGGTTGGGTGAATACATCGCCACGCGGGACTCGCTGGCGCTCGATCCGGCCCGGATGGCCAGCATGGCCCAGCTCCGGCACACCCTGGCGCACGAGCTGGCCCACCGGTGGCAGGCCCGCTCGAGCGCCCAGCTCGAGATGTTGTGGCAAGGGGTGCCGCCGATCAGGGACCCGAAGCGGTACGGCTACGGCAACCCGCGCGAGCACCAGGCGGAGGCAGCCGCGTTCGCCGTGCATTTCCTGCTGGCCACGGCGGCGTCGGGCGATGCCTCGGCCGGGACGGCCACCCTCGACCACTACGATCTGCTGGTGCCGGGCACGCGTACGATGGCGCGCTACTTCGTGATGCAGCCGATCTTCCGGCGGCACCCGCTGCGGGCGCTGCTGACGACGGGGCGGCTGGGGCGGACCCCGGCGGGCGTCCTGCGCGGCGCTCAAGTCGCATGGCCTTCGAGGTAACTCGCGCTCTCCCTTTCGGCCTTCAGCGTGATTCCGCAATGCCCCCCGCCGTGAGCCCATCCCGACCCGCCCGGTGCCCCCGGCCACAGCCGCACAGCCATCGGTCCGGTTAGCCTGAAGGCGAACCTTCAGGAGCGCCGACGATGACGCCCAACCTCGATGCCGAGGCGTTGCTCCTGCTTCGCCTGTTCGTGGCCGCGGCACTCGCGGCGCCGCTGGGCTGGGAGCGGCAGCAGGCCGGCAAGTCGGCCGGTCTCCGGACCCATATGCTGGTGGCGCTCGCGGCTGCGCTCTACACCGCGCTCGGTGCCATTGCCGTGATCGACGCCCGAAGTGGCGACCAGGCGATCCGGCCCGACCCGATCCGGGTCATCCAGGCGATCGCCATCGGGATCGGGTTTCTGGGCGGCGGCATCATCACCAAGGCCGAAGGCCGGGTCTCCGGGCTGACCACCGCCGGGTCCATCTGGTCCACGGCGGCCATCGGCATCGCCGCGGGACTCGGACACTTCCTCCTGGCCGCGGGGGCCACGGTGCTCCAGCTGATCATCGTGCATGTCTTCGTGCGGTTCGAGCGACCGGAGTAGGCAGGGTAAGGTCAGCGGCGTGCGGCGGGAATCCGGCAGAATCCCGGGCCACGAGTCGGGCTAGCCCAACCCTGCTTCTTGAAGTACCATAAGGTCACTTATGGGACTTCTAAGCGCGGAGGAGGCCGCGACGCTCCTCCATCTCAACGTCAAACGCGTCCAGGCACTCGCCCGCAGCGGCCGGCTCCCGGGCCGGCGTATCGGCCGGAAGTGGCTGTTCGACCGGCGCGACCTCGACCGTCTGCTCGGGCTCGGCGGGATGCCTCCCCGGCCGCCTGCCGGCCTCGACATCAGCGCGCGCAACCAGCTTCGCGGGCAGGTCGTTGCGGTCACCATCGACGGGGTCATGGCGGAGGTGCTCCTCCGCATCGGTGACCAGGAGCTGGTCTCGATCATCACCCGCGGCTCGGCCGAGCGGCTCGGGCTGGCCGTGGGCGATGAGGTGTTCGCGCTGATCAAGTCCACCGAGGTCATGCTGGGCCGGGGACCGGTTGAGCCGTGAGAGCCTGGCTCGCCGCGATGCTCGCGCTCGCCGCCTGTTCATCCCGGCCGCCGGCGCAGCGGACGCTCACCGTCTTCGCGGCCGCCTCGCTGGGTGAAGCCTTCACCGATCTCGGCGAGTCGGTGGAGCGGAGCCGCCCGGGATTGTCCATCCGATTCAACTTCGCCGGGTCGCAGCAACTCGTGGCGCAACTCGAGCAGGGCGCGCCGGCGGATGTCTTCGCCTCCGCCGACGAGCGCTGGATGCGGCACGTGGTGGAGCTGGGGCTCGCGGCGGGCGCGCCGGTGGTGTTCGCCCGCAACCGCCTCGTCGTCGTCCTGCCCGAGTCGAACCCCGGCCGGATCGAGCGGCTCGAGGACCTCGCGCGACCGGGGCTCAAGCTCGTGCTGGCGGCGGAAGTGGTGCCGGCCGGACGCTACGCCCGCCAGGCGCTCGTTCGGATCGGTGAGACGCCCGGGTTTCCGCCCGACTTCGCACGCCGCGCGCTCGCGAACGTGGTGTCGGAGGAGGAGAACGTGAAGTCCGTGGTGGCCAGGGTCCAACTGGCCGAGGCGGACGCCGGGCTGGCCTACCACTCGGACGTGGGGTCCGCCGTGGCCGCCCACGTCAGGGTGCTCCAGATTCCCGAGGACCGCAACGTCGTCGCGGAGTACCCGATCGCCGTCCTCGCCGCCGCGGGCGACACCGCCGACGCACGGGCCTTCGTGGATGCGGCGCTCGGACCCGAAGGCCGGCGCATGCTCCAGCGTCACGGCCTGCTGCCCGCCACGCCCGCCCGATGACCGCGCTCCGCGCCCAGCTCCTGCGATTGCTGGTGGCCGGCGCGGCGGCCGGGCTGCTCGTCCTGCTCGCGCTGCCGCTCGCGGCGCTCGTGCTCCGCGTTCCTCCGGGCGCGCTGTGGCAGCGCGTGCACGAGCCGCTGGTGCTGGACGCGCTCCGGCTCAGCCTGGTCACGAGCGCCGGCTCGACCGCGCTGGTGGTCGCGCTCGGGCTGCCGCTGGCCTACCTGCTGGCCACGCGCCGCTTCAGGGGCAAGCGCGCGGTCGAGCTCCTGATCGACCTCCCCCTGGTGCTCCCTCCCACCGTGGCCGGAGTGGCGCTGCTCGCGGCGTTCGGGCGGGCCGGACTCGCGGGCGGCGCGCTGCACGGCCTCGGCGTTACGCTGCCGTTCACGACGCTCGGGGTCGTCGTTGCGCAGGCGTTCGTCGCGGCACCGTTCTTCGTGGGCGCCGCGCGCACCGGGCTCGCCGAGGTGGACCGCCGGTATCTGGACATGGCGGCCACGCTCCGAAGCCCGCCCGCGCGCACCTTCGTGCGGGTGATGCTGCCGCTCGCGCTCCCTTCCCTGCTCGCGGGCGCCGCGATGAGCTGGGCGCGAGCCCTCGGCGAGTTCGGCGCCACCATCACCTTTGCCGGCAACCTGCCGGGAGTCACCCAGACCATGCCGCTCGCCGTCTACCTCGCGCTGCAGAGCGATTTGGAGGCGGCGGTCGCGCTCTCGGTGCTGCTGCTTGCCGTCTCCGTCGTCGTCCTCCTCCTCGTCCGTGCTCGCCGCCCGGCTCACTGAACGTCGCGGCGACTTCTCGCTCGACGTCGACCTCACGGCGGAGGCGGGCACGACCACCGTACTGGTTGGCGAGAGCGGCGCAGGGAAGACGTCCATTCTCCGGCTGCTCGCCGGGCTCGACCGCCCGGCGCGCGGGCTCGTGACGGTAGACGGCCACCCCTGGGTGGACACCGGCCGCGGCCTCCTGCTCCCGCCCTGGGAACGCCCGGTGGGCTACCTGCCGCAGGATTACGCGCTCTTTCCCCACCTCAGCGTGGAGGAAAACGTCGCCTTCGGACTCGACGCGCGGCGGCTTGCCCCCGCCGTCCGCCGCGACCGGGTTCGCGAAGCGCTGGCGGCGGCCGGCGCGGCCGGGCTGGGCGGCCGGCTGCCGCACCGGCTCTCCGGCGGCGAGCAGCAGCGGGTGGCGCTCGCGCGGGCGCTGGCGCCGGGTCCCCGGCTCCTCCTGCTGGACGAGCCGCTGGCCGCGCTCGATCCACGGACGCGCCGAGCCGTGCGCACCGAGCTCCGCGAGCTCTTGGCGAGGCTCTCCTGCATCACGGTCTACGTGACGCACAACCCGCTCGAGGCGCTGGTGTTCGGCGACCGGATCGTGGTGCTCGACTCGGGGCGGGTATCGCAGGCGGGGCCCCGGGACGAGCTGCTGCGCTATCCGCGATCGCCGTTCGTGGCGGAGCTGATGGGGACGAATCTGTTCATGGGGCACCGGGGGCCGGCAGGCACCTCGGATGCCGGATCGGTGCGCACCGCGGAGGGGGAGATCGCGGTCACCGAGCATCCGGGTGAGAGCGAGGTATTCCTGACCGTGAGCCCGCGGGAGATCACCCTCTTCCGGGAGCATCCCGAAGGGAGTGCCCAGAACGTCTTCCGTGGCGCCATCGTCGAGCTGGTGCCCGAGCCGCCGGCGGGCGAGCGAGTGCGCGTGGTGCTCGGGACCCGGCCGATGCTGGTGGCGGAGGTGACGCGCGAGGCGGTGGCGTCGCTGGCGCTGCGGGAAGGGCTGGACGTCTTCGCCACATTCAAGGCCACCGGCGTGACGCTCTACTCCTGAGCTCGCTTTCCCGGCCCCCCATCGAGCAGCGAGCGCACCGCCTCCGCCAGGGCGGCCGGGACGAACGGCTTCTGAATGAACGGCTGGTGCTCCAGCAGCAGCCCATTGCGTACCGCCTCGTCCGCCGGATAGCCGCTCATGAACAGCACCGGGAGGCCGGGCCGGATCTCGGCCAGCCGGCGGCCCAGCTCCCGTCCGCTGATTCCCGCCATGGCGACGTCGGTGAGCACCAGGCGCACCCTGTCCGCGTGCCGCTCCAGCAGGGCGAGTGCCTCGGTTCCGCCTTCCGCCAGGAGCACCGAGTAGCCTTCCCCCTCGAGGACCCGTGCGGAGAGGGTGCGGACGAGCATCTCGTCCTCGACCACCAGCACCGTCCCGCCGCCGCCGGCGGCGGCGCGCGCCGGGGCAGCCGCGGCGGGCGCGAGCGGCGCCTCTACGACCGGCAGGTAGATCCGGAAGGTGGTGCCCCGGCCGGGCTCGGAGTCCACCCACACGTATCCGTCGGACTGCTTGACGATACCGTAGACGGTCGAAAGCCCGAGTCCGGTGCCTTTCCCGACACCCTTGGTCGTGAAGAACGGCTCGAACACGTGGGCCGCGGTCTCGCGATCCATGCCATGCCCCGTGTCGGTCACCCGCAGGAGCACGTGCGGCCCGCGCCGCAGCCGCACTTCGGGGTGCTCGGCGGCGTCGCTGTCCGTGAGCTCGACGCCGGCAATCTCGACCACGAGCCGTCCGCCAAGCGGCATGGCATCACGCGCGTTGAGCGCGAGATTGACCAGCACCTGCTGCAATTGACCGCGATCGGCGAGCACGGCACCGACCGACCCGAGACGAAGCTCGAGACTCACGCTCTCGCCCAGCGTCCGGCGAAGAACCGGCTCGAGCTCGCGCACGACGGCGCCGAGGTCGAGGGCCACCGGCTGCAGCATCTGGCGGCGGCTGAACGCAAGCAGCTGGGCGGTGATGGCGGCCGAGCGCTCGGCCGCCTGGCGCACCTGCTCGATGTCGGCGCGGACCGCCGGGTGCAGGTCGGCCCGGCGCAGTACGAACTCGGAGCAGCCGAGCACGACCGACATCATGTTGTTCACTTCGTGCGCGATCCCGCCCGCCAGCTTGCCGACCGACTCCATCCGCTGGGCGCGCTGCAGCCGTTCCATCGTCTCGCGACGCTCGGTGATGTCCCGCTGCGACCCCCAGGCTCGGACCAGCGCGCCGTCGCGCACGATTCCCAGCAGGTTGTTCACGAAGTACCGCGGGCGGCCGTCCCGGCCGACCTCGTGGGACTCGGCGTCGGCGAGGCGGTAGCCGCTCGCGATGAAGGCGTGAAGGTACTCCAGATTGGACGGATCGTCTCGCGGCAGCAGGTGGCCCAGGCGGGCGCCGACCAGCTCCGCCGCGGAGCCAAAGCCGTACATGTGCGCCATCGCGTCGTTGCACTCGGCAAGCCAGGCGTCACGGTAGAACCGGTCGATCTGCTCGTCGGCGGGCAGCGCGGCCGGCACCGGCTCCTCCATCTCGATTCGCCACACCGCGTCCGACGCGAGCTCGATGAACGCGCGGTAGCGCTCCTCGCTGGCCCGGACGGCCGCCTCCGCCTCCCGGCGCACCCGCGCGAGCGTGAGCATGGATTCGATGCGGGCGAGCAGCTCGCGCGCGGCGAACGGCTTTACGAGATAGTCGTCCGCGCCGGCGCGAAGGCCATCCACCCGGGACTCCTCCCCGGCGCGGGCCGAGAGCAGGATCACCGGCACCGACCGCGTGTCCGGATCCGCCCGTATCGCCGCGAGCAGCGCGAAACCGTCCAGGCCGGGCATCATGACGTCGGAGATGACAAGGTCGGGGCGCTCGCGCCGGACCGCGTCGAGCGCCTGGCGTCCGTCGGCCACGGCCTCGACCCGCCAGCCCTCGCCCAGCAGCCGCACGACGTACTCGCGCATGTCGGCGTTGTCGTCGGCCAGCACGATGCGCGCGCCCTGCCTCCCCGAGACCGGCGCCTCGGCCGGAAGCCAGCGGAGTGCTTCCTCCACGTACGCGGCGGGTCCGATCGCGCCCGCCGCACGGCTTCGCGGACGGAGCTGGTCCGACGGAAGGTGCCCGGAACCGGTCTGGAGGGTGACGCGGAACGTGCTGCCCTCGGCCGGGATGCTGGCGACCTCGATGGTGCCGCCGTGCAGCTTTACCAGGTCCTGGACCAGCGAGAGCCCGATGCCGGTCCCCTCCAGCGAGCGCCCGTGCGGCTCCCGTACGCGATGGAAGCGCTCGAAGATGCGCGGCAGCTCGTCCGCCGGGATCCCCGCGCCGGTGTCGCGGACGTCGAGATGCACCAGGCCGGGCGCGGAAGTGAGACGCACGTCGATCCCGCCCCGGGCCGTGAATTTGAGCGCGTTGCTGAGCAGGTTGAGGACGATCTTTTCCCACATGTCGCGGTCGACGTACACCGGCTCGGCAAGCGGCGCGCAGTCCACCGCGAACCGAAGCCCGGCCCGTTGGGCCGCGGAGCGGAAGCCGCTCGCGAGATCCGAGGTCAGGGCGGCCAGGTCCACCGGCTCGAAGGCGGCGTCCACCCGGCCCGCCTCGAGCCGGGCCACGTCGAGCAGCGTATTCACCAGCCGCAGCAGCCGGAGGCTGTTCCGGTGGGCCACCTCCAGCCGCTCCCGCTGGCGCACGCCGAGCGGTTCGGCGGTATCGCGCAGCGCGTCTTCGAGCGGACCGAGGAGCAGGGTCAGCGGGGTCCGGAACTCGTGACTCACGTTGCCGAAGAACGCCGTCTTCGCGCGGTCGAGCTCGGCCAGCGCCTCGGCCCGGCGTTGGGCCTCCTCGTACGCCCGCGCGTGGGCGATGGCGCTCGCGATGTGGCCCGCGACGAGTTCGAAGAACCCACGATAGGAGTCGTCGAGCCGCCGGCGCGGGCTGACCGCCGCGATGAGAAAGCCGACCGGCGCTTCCCGCGCCGAGCCCGCCATCGGGAGCACGACCGTCTCGGCCGTCCCGGGTACCGGCGGCGGCGGCTGGGACGGCACCCCATCGACGATCTGGAGCGTCCGCGGCGCGAACGGGGAATCCTCGGGGAGCCCGGCCTTCCCGGCGAGCGTGGCCAGGGCGTTGCCCGGCTCCAGCAGATACAGCGCCGCGAAGGGCACGTCCGCGGGGTTCTGCGTCAGAATGGCCGCCGCGAGCTCGCAGGCCTCGTGGACCGAGCGCGCCTCCCCGCCGCGGGCGCCGAGGTCGCGCAGGGTGCGGAGGCGTCGCTCGCCGACGACCCGGGCGGTGGTCTCGGCGCAGGTGATGAGCAGGCCGCCGACGCCGCCGGACTCGTCGCGGATCGGGCTGTAGGAGAAGGTGAAGTACGTCTCCTCGACGTACCCGTAGCGGTCCATCGGCAGGAGCAGGTCGTCGGACCAGGTGGCCTCGCCCCGCACCATGACCTGGGTGTAGAGCGGGCCGACGACGTCCCAGATCTCGGCCCAACACTCGCGCCCGTTCTGCCCCAGCGAGTGGGGATGCTTGGCGCCGAGCACGGGCACGTAGCCGTCGTTGTAGAGCTGAACGGCATCGGGACCCCACCAGATGGCCATCGGGAAGCGGGACTCGGTGCAGATCCCGACCGCGGTGCGGAGGCTCTGGGGCCAGTCCTCGATGGGCCCGAGGGGAGTCGCCGACCAGTCCTTCTGCCGGATGAGGCGGCCCATCGCGCCGCCGCTCGGGAGCGCGGGCGCGGGACGATCGATCGGGAGGTCGATGCTCGGGTTCCGCACGGTCATCCTGTCGGAAGGCAGTCTGGACGGATGGAAAGTACCTCCGTGGCGGCGCACCCCGCCACGGCTCCCGAAACACAACGGCGCCACCGGTTCCGGTGGCGCCGTGCGCGCGTGGATGGAGCGAGAGAGCCACTGGTCGGACTTGAACCGACGACCGCTCGATTACGAATCGAGTGCTCTACCACTGAGCTACAGTGGCCGATCAACAGCGCGGGGGCGCACGGCCGTGCGCCCCCGATGTCATGCCCTGGCGCGGATTCGAACCGCGACGCCTTTCGGCACTACCCCCTCAAGATAGCGTGTCTACCAGTTTCACCACCAGGGCGTGCGGCGCAGCAAGATAGCCGCCGGGGAGGGGGGAATCAACCCCGCG
>DASSBA010000018.1:0-26526 GCA_035699205.1 Gemmatimonadales bacterium | reverse complement strand
GTGCGGCTCGGGGCCGCCGTGATTCATGCCCTCCCCGTGCTCCATCCCCTCCATGTGCTCGCCCCGCACCTGCAGCGACGCCAGATCCCGCTGGTACGTCGGATCGCGCGGATCGATCTTCGGCCACTGGCTCATGTCGTCCGGCACGAACAGGCCGACCATGTGCGCCATCGCCCCCTTGATCAGCGTCTCGCCGGTAGGGTTGTCGTACTCGCCGACCACCCGGTACCGATGATGGGCCTCGAGCTTGAGCCCGTCGCCGCTCACACCGTAGAGCTTGCGGCTCATCTTGCTGACCTTCCCCTCCGCATCGCGGGTCGCGGTCACGCTGGTGATCACCTTTCCGGTCTCCGCGTCCTCGAGCCGCACACGGACACCATAGTCGTGCATGTGTCCGCCCACGCCGAGGAGGCGCCCGCCGACCGGCAGCGTGAACTCGTACGCCTTCGAGGACTTGCCCGGGGGCACGTCGAAGGTGTTGCTCCCGCCCACGGTCAGGTTCACGTCCATGTAGATGGGCAGGGAATTGACCGGCCGCGGGTTCTGGTTGCTGGGCGTCCACAGCATGGTGACCTTGAGGTACACCCCATCCAGGTCCTTGCCGGTGTCGTTGTGCCAGGCGACGTACATGCCCAGACGCATCCCGGGCTTCATCGGGACGCCGATCGTCTTGGGGACGCTGATCTCGGAATCGGTCTCGGTACCCGCTCCCATCAGCCGCTCGGCGGCCGGATAGAGCAACTGGCGCCGGCTGAAGTTGACCATGATCAGGTGATGCATGATGTGCCTGGGGACCGGCTGGCCCTTCGCGTCCACCAGATCCACCCGGAAGCCGCGGAACCAGCCGTCGATCGGCCACTCGAAGTTCTGGACCGGCGTGTCGTGCGACATGCCCAGGTCCATCATCGCATGGTCGTCCATCGGCGGCATGTTGGGCAGGTCATAGGGGCCGGCCGTGATGGTCAGCTCGTGCTTCGACGAGTCCACGGCCACGCTGGTGGACGCCGGCGGCCCGGACGGGGCCGCGACGGCGGACATGGCGAACAGCATGCTCCACAGCATCATCCAGTCTCCGCGACGAGGGGCGGGACGGCCGCCACGGCGTTGCGCCCGGGTCGGCCGTCCGGCAAGTTACGCGCGTTCAACGCACGGGATCCAGGCGCAGGCCCGCGGAACTTCTGAGAGCGCGAGTGCAATGTCAAGCAGCCGGCGGTGGCGAGTGCTCGTGCCGGTGCTCCTGCTGCTGCCGGGTGCCCGCGCGGCCGCCCAGGAGCGCCTGTTCCCGCGCGTGGCGGCCTTCGAGCTGCCGCAGGCGTCGCCGCGGGTGCACGGGCTGGTCGGCCGGCTCCTGTGGGCGCGGCGCGGCGACAGCGAGTTCGGCCGCGAGCCCGAGGCGGAGGTGGCGCTGGGCGAGAACTTCCCCCTCCTGGCGCTCCGGCGCGGCCCCCGGCCCATCACCCTCGGCTTCGGCTCGCAGGTCTACGGCCGGTTCAGCCTGGGCGACCGCAAGAGCGCGCTCATCAGCAACGACTGGGTCGTCGGGCTCAACACCACGGCCGCGCTCGGCGCCTGGACGCTGACCGGTGAGATCTACCACGAGAGCAGCCACCTGGGCGACGAGTACGGCGACCGCTTCGGCACGAGCCGGATCGACTGGACCCGCGAGGTGGCCTCCGCCTGGATCAGCTACGGACCCGGGCCGGTGCGGATCAGCGGGAACCTGAGCTACGTGCTGATCGACGAGCTGGACCTCGAGCGACCCGGTGCGGCTCTGGCGGCCGACTTCAACGGGCGGCCGGTCGGGCGGTTTCTGGGCGGCGTCGTGCGGCCGGTCGCCGGCGTGTACTTCGAGGGCGCCGCGGCCACGAGCTGGCGGGTCAGCAGCTCGGCGAAGCTGGGCATCGCGATCGCCGCGGCCTCGGGCGGGCGGGAGCTCGGGATCGCGCTCATCGCGCACGACGGGCTGTCCACGCAGCGGCAGTTCTTCCGGCAGGAGAGCCGGTATGTCGGTGCGGAGCTGCGGTTCGATCTGTAGCAGCGACCGATGAGTCGCACGGCTCGCGATTCACTCGCACGAGCTGCGTCCACACCCCGCATGTCGCTCTGGCCGGTCCCTGCCGAGCCGCGCGACGATCTCCCCCAAACCCCTGCCGAATTGGCTTTTCTCCCCGGCACCCCGCTTGCCCGGTTGTCGCATCGAACCGCTTGACAGCACCGTCATTCGGCTTATCTTTGCGACCAGACATTAGCACTCGCGGGTACAGAGTGCCAACAAATTGTCGTACAAGATCTTACATCACCCCAACACAGCTGTGGAGGACAGAGATGGCGACTGCTACCAAGGCCAAGCCCGGCCTCAAGATCCAGCCGCTCGAGGACCGGGTGGTCATCCTGCCGGCCGACGAGGCAGAGGCCATGCGGGGCGGCCTCTATATCCCGGACACCGCCAAGGAAAAGCCGACCCAGGGCGAGATTATCGCCGTCGGCCCGGGCCGGTTCGAGAAGGGCGCGCGGGTCCCGGTCGATCTCAAGGTCGGCGACCAGGTGATCTACGGGAAGTACAGCGGCACGCCGTACACGTTCGACGGCGACGAGTACGTCATCATCAAGGCTTCCGACGTTCTCGCCAAGCTCGGCTGAACATCGATCGTCCCCACCAAGGAGAAACACAGATGGCTGCGAAGGAACTGCTGTTCAACACCGACGCCCGTGCCAAGCTCAAGAGGGGCGTCGACGCCCTGGCCGAGGCGGTCAAGGTCACGCTCGGCCCCAAGGGCCGCAATGTCGTCATCGACAAGAAGTTCGGCTCGCCCACGGTCACCAAGGACGGCGTGACGGTGGCCAAGGAGATCGAGCTGAGCGATCCGATCGAGAACATGGGCGCCCAGATGGTCAAGGAAGTCGCCACCAAGACGTCCGACCTCGCCGGGGACGGCACCACCACCGCCACCGTGCTCGCCCAGGCCATCTTCCGCGAAGGCCTCAAGAACGTCACCGCCGGCGCCAACCCGATGGAGCTCAAGCGGGGCATCGACCGCGCGGTCGAGGCCATCATCGAGCACCTCCGCACCCTGTCGGTCCCCTCGGCCGGCAAGAAGGAAATCGCCCAGGTCGGCACCATCTCCGCGAACAACGACAAGGAGATCGGCAACCTGATCGCCGAGGCCATGGAGAAGGTCGGCAAGGACGGCGTCATCACGGTCGAGGAGGCCAAGGGTCTCGAGACCACGCTGGAGACCGTGGACGGCATGCAGTTCGACCGCGGCTACCTGTCGCCCTACTTCGTCACCGATCCGGAGAAGATGGAGACGGCGCTGGAAGACGCGTACCTCCTGATCCACGACAAGAAGATCTCGGCCATGAAGGAGCTGCTCCCGGTGCTGGAGAAGGTGGCCCAGAGCGGCCGGCCCCTCCTGATCATCGCGGAGGACGTCGAGGGCGAGGCGCTCGCGACGCTGGTGGTGAACAAGCTCCGCGGCACCCTCAAGGTCGCCGCCGTGAAGGCGCCGGGCTTCGGCGATCGCCGGAAGGAAATGCTCCGCGACATCGCGGTGCTCACCGGCGGGCAGGTCATCTCCGAGGAGGTCGGCTTCAAGCTGGAGAACGCCACCCTCAACGATCTGGGCCGCGCCAAGCGGGTCGTCATCGACAAGGACAACACCACCATCGTCGACGGCAAGGGCAAGGAAGGCGACATCACCGGCCGCATCAACGAGATCAAGGCCGCCATCGACAAGAGCACCAGCGACTACGACCGCGAGAAGCTCCAGGAGCGTCTGGCCAAGCTCAGCGGCGGCGTGGCGGTGATCAACGTCGGCGCCGCGACCGAGACCGAGATGAAGGAGAAGAAGGCCCGGGTCGAGGACGCGCTGCACGCCACCCGCGCGGCCGTGGAAGAGGGCATCGTGCCGGGCGGCGGCGTCGCGCTGCTCCGGGCGCAGTCCGCGCTCGACAAGATCCGCGGCACCGAGGACGAGAAGATCGGCGTGGAGATCGTGCGCCGCGCGCTCGAGGAGCCCATCCGGATGATCGCCCAGAACGCGGGCGCCGAGGGCTCGATCATCGTGGCCAAGGTCCGGGAGTCGAAGGAGAAGAACTTCGGCTACAACGCCGCGACCGACAACTACGAGGACCTGGTCAAGTCGGGCGTCATCGACCCGACCAAGGTCACCCGCACGGCGCTGCAGAACGCGGCGTCGATCGCGGGTCTGCTCCTCACCACCGAGGCGGTGGTGGTGGAGAAGAAGGAAGACAAGCCGGCGCCGGCCATGCCGCCGGGCGGTGGCATGGGCGGGATGTACTAAGCCCGTCGCAGGTCGCAGGATGAAGCGCCCCGGCCACCGCCGGGGCGTTTCGCGTTCAATGACTTCGGCAGTTGCGCTGGCACGGCCAGCGACTGCTACCGCTCCGAGAGCTTCCCGGCGCTCCCTGGCGGCGAGCGGTCCGCGCCACGCCGATGCCTTTGACGCACAGCTGGTCCGGCTCTAAGTTCAGCCGCAATCAGCCCCGCCGGTTTTCGGCAATCCGAGGGCCCATTGCAAGCATCATCGATCACCGCGACCCGGCAGCTCGTCGCGGCGCCCCACCTGGCGGCACACGGTGGCTGAGACGCCGCGCCCGCACGAGCAGCTCTCGGCGCCGGCGACGCCCGACCTCCTCGCCGCATTGGGGCCGTTGCTCGAGCACGGGCTCGAGTTGCCGCCGGAGGAACGGGCGCCCTGGCTCGCCGAGCTTCGGGTCACGCGAGCCGGACTGGCGCTGGAGCTGGAGCGGCTGCTCGCGGCGGAGGGCGAGCTCGACCGGCGAGGCTTCCTCGACTCCAGGCCATCCTCACTTCCGCAGCCGGAGGCCGCCGGGCTCGCCGGCATGCGGCTCGGCGCCTGGACGCTCGAGCGTCCGCTCGGGCAGGGCGGCATGGGCACGGTCTGGCTCGCCCGCCGCGCGGACGGCCGGTTCGAGGGCACCGCGGCCGTCAAACTGCTCAATCTCGCGCTGCTCGATCCGGTGGGCAGCGAGCGCTTCCGCCGGGAAGGCACGGTCCTGGCGCGGGTGAGCCATCCCAACATCGCGGGACTGCTCGACGCCGGCGTCACCGACGGCGGCCAGCCCTACCTCGTCCTGGAGCGGATCGAGGGCGAGCGCATCGATCGGCACTGCGACGAGCGCCGGCTCGACCCCGTGCAGCGGATCCGGCTCTTTCTCGACGTGCTCGCGGCCGTGGGGCATGCGCACGCGAATCTGGTCGTGCATCGCGACCTCAAACCGTCGAACATCCTGGTGACCGCCGACGGCACCGTGAAGCTGCTCGACTTCGGCATCGCCAAGCTGCTCGAGACCGAGACCACTCCCGCCGAGCGCTCCCGCCTCACCGACCAGGGCGGCCTCGCCCTCACCCCGGAGTACGCCGCGCCGGAGCAGGCGACCGGCGGAGCGGTGACCACCGCGACCGACGTCTACGCGCTCGGCGTGCTGCTGTACCAGCTCCTCTCAGGCCGGCACCCGACCGGCGAGGGCTGCAGCTCGGCGGCGGAGCATTTGCGGGCAATTGCCGAGACCGAGCCTCGTCGGCTCAGTGCGGCCGTGGCTGGAGCGGGTGACCTCGACAACATCGTCGCGAAGGCGCTCCGCAAGGACCCGGTCGAGCGCTACCCGACGGTGGCGGCGTTCGCCGACGATCTGCGGCGGTACCTGGCCCACGAGCCGGTCAGCGCACGGCCCGACTCGGTGCGCTACCGGACCGCCAAGTTCGTCCGGCGCCATCGGGGCGGGGTGGCGCTGGCCGTCGCCCTCGTGCTTGCGCTGGTCGTCGTCGTGGTTCGGGAGTACCGGCTTCGCGCGCTTGCGCAATCCGAGGCGCAGACGGCGCGGGCGGTGGAGCAATATCTGCTCACGGTCTTCGGCGCGTCCGACCCGTTCCTTCCCGGCGACACCAGCGCGGCGCACAGTTCGGCCCGGGAGCTGCTCGACCGCGGCGTGGCCCGGCTCGACACCTCGCTCGCCCGGCAACCGGAAGTGCGCACGCGGCTCCGGAGCGCCCTGGGTCGCGTCTACAACAATCTCGGTCTGTATGACGAGGCAGCCACGCAGCTGGAGCTCGCCCTCTCGGAGGAACGCGCCCTCACGGGCGAGCGGGATGCGGCGACGGCCGCTGCGCTGGACCAGCTCGGACAGGTTCGGGACCGCCAGGGCCGGGTGGACGAGGCCGACTCGCTGTTGAACCAGGCGGTCGGCCTTCGTCGTGAGCTCCTCGGCGATCGCGACGAAGCCACCGCGCAGAGCCTGGAGCATCTCTCCGGTGTGCGGCGCGAGCGCAACGACTATCCGGGCGCCGAAGCGCTCGCTCGTGAGGCGCTCGGGATCCAGCGGGCGCTGCACGGCGATTCCGCGCTGGAAACCGCCGGCAGCCGACAGACGCTGGCCGAAGTGCTGACGGACCGGGGGGCGCACCAGGAGGCGGCGTCACTGTATCGGGAAGCCCTTGCCGTGCGTGAGCGTCTGCTGGGCCCGACCCACCCGCTCGCGGCCAGGACCATGTTCAACCTGGCGCTGACCGAGCGGCGCCTCGGCCACATAGCCGCGGCGGAGAGTCTCTACCGGCGCGCGCTCGCGGCCCAGCGCGCCACGCTGGGTCCGGATCATCCCATCGTCGCGGCCACCCTCAACGGCCTCTCGGACTTGCTGCAGAAGGCTACGCCGAGACTTGCCGAGGCCGAGACGCTGCTCCGGGAGGCGCTCGAGATCAACCGCCGCAAACTGGGACCGCACCACGCCGAGGTCGCGACCAACCTGGGAAATCTGGCGGTCATCGTCCGGGAGCGAGGCGACTTCGTCGAGGCGGAGCGACTGCTGCGCGTGGCCTTGGCGATCGACCAGGCGACCTTCGGCCCGGACCACACCTACACGGGATACGACCTGAACGAGCTCGCCTCCGTCCTCCGCATGCGCGGGATGCCCGACAGCGCCGTCTCCATTCTCCGCGGTGTCCTGGACCTCAATCGCCGGGTGTCGGGCCCGGCCCATCGCAACACCATGGCGGTGGCAATACACCTGGCCCGTGCCCTGCGCGAGAGCGGCCGGCCGGCGGAGGCCATAGAGCTCTTCCGGGAGGCGCTGGCGCATCTCGAGGCGGGCAATCCGGACACCGATCCATTCCGGGTGATCGCCGGCATCGGGCTGGGGCGCAGCCTCGTCGAGCTGGGGAAGACCGACGAGGCGCTCGCGCAGCTGCAGCCCGTGCTCGCCGAAGCCTCGGCGAAGTTCGGGGCGCAAGACTACCGGACCGCCGAAGCCCACCTCGGTCTGGGGGAGTGCTTCCTGGCACTCGGTCGGCGGCAGGAGGCCGAGTCCGCGCTGCTCGATGCGCGCACGATCATGGCGCCGCAGCGGCGGACACAGCCCATTCTGTCGGCTGAGATCGACCGCAGTCTCCGGCGGCTGAGACAGTCGGCCGACGCTGGTCGGTCCGGTTTGTCTACTTCGCGGTAGGCCACGCCAGGGGGTGCCGGCGACCACCGTCGCCATCCGGTTCGCGAATGGCAGCATAGTTCCGACGACCTTCAGTCGCGTGACCGCGAAGGGATCGATCAGCTTCGCTTCCGAAAGCGCGCGCCGGGCGATCCAGAGCTCGGCGCCGCGCCGTGTGGTAGCTTGGCCGCCCTGAATTGACGCTCCCCTGCGCGCGGGGTAAGTTGGGCGCGTCAGGCCTCGAACTTCCCCGGCACCCCGGAGCCGCGCGCGTGGACGCGCTCATCGGAACCCTCATCCGCAGCGCCGAAGCCGGCGGCGCGGGCGCGGCGGATGCGCTCTTTGCCGCGCTCTACCGCGAGCTGCACGCCATCGCCGAGCGAGAGCTGCGCCGCGGCGGGCGCGAGCTCACCCTCGGCACGACGACCCTCCTGCACGAGGCGTATCTCAACATCTCGCGCCGGGAAGGCGTCGCGTTCGTCTCGCGGGGCGAGTTCCTGGCGTACGCCGCGCGGGCGATGCGCGGGCTCATGATCGACTACGCCCGACGGTGCCGGACCCAGAAGCGCGGCGGGGAGTTCCACATCACCTCGTCGGGCGCCGGCGAGGCCGCCGGCAACGGGGCCGAGCCGCTCGAGGACCTGGAGCAGCTCGGCGCGGCGCTCGAGGTCCTCTCCCGGGCCAACGCGGGGCTGGCTCAGCTCGTCGATCTGCATTTCTTCTGCGGGTTCTCCTTCGTGGAGGTGGCGGAGCTCCGGGGCGTGTCGGAGCGGACCGTGTATCGCGACTGGCGTCGGGCCCGCCTGCTGCTGCACCGCGCTATGCAGGAGTCTGAGTAGGACCCTCTCTGCAGGTCCAATCCCGATGGTCTGTGGCAGCCTTGCCCGTGAGATCACGATCTCAGGTGTGAGTCCGTTACCCCTGAGCGGACCGGTCGAGCGCCCCGGTGCCACATGTGCTCGCACGGAGTCCGGAATGAACCACCCGTCCGCCGAGCTGCTCGCGGCCTTGAACGAGCTGCTCGACCAGGCGCTCGACCTGTCCTCGACGAGGTTGGAGCCGTGGCTCGCCCGGCTCCGCCGGGAGCGGCCGGACCTGGCGCCTGAGATCGAGCACCTGCTGGCGGTCGAGCCCACGCTCGACGCCCGCGGATTCCTGGTGGGCGGCGCGCTGGACGCGCGCCACTTGCGCGGATCCCCCGATCGGTGAGAAACTGTCGCGCCCTGCGGCATCTCATCGAACATCCAGGAGGTTGCGTTGTCCGCGCTCTGCATCCGTCCGGCGCTCGCCAATGCTCCCGATCCTGGCCTGAGCACTCGCGAGTGCGGTGCTCACCAGCCCGAAATGGTCGCGGACATCCGCGGCGACCACGATGTACGCCGCCACGCTCTGCGCTCCCTGATCGATCTCGAATCCGGCCTGGTGCCCGGTGCTCGTCTGGCCGCTCGCGAGCGGCGGCCCGTCTCCCGGTTGGACTCGGATCGCGCCCGGGCCCGGGTTGGTCCGGCACGAACCACGCGTTAGACTTCCCCGCGCTCGAGGGACTCGGATTCCATGATCGGCAGGGGGAGACAGACGTGAGGCTCGGCTCTATCCTGGTGGCGGGAGTGCTCCTCGCCGCGCCCCGCATAGCCGCCGCGCAGCAGGCGGCGATCCTCGGCACCTGGAAGTTCGACCTGCGGCAGGACCAGAAGAAGGAAGGGCCCCGCACGGTGATCGTACGGGCCGACAGCAGCGCGAGCTACGGCACCCAGACCGTCCGCTGGCGCATCGTGGGCGACAGCCTGGCGCTCGCGCTCGGTGGCGAATGGGTGAACTACCGGCTGCAACTCAGCGGAAAGAAGCTCCGGCTGTCGGGGGGTGACCTCGACGAGCCGGTGGATTTTCGACGGGTGGGTCCGCCGACGCCGCGGCCGGATTCGGTGGCGGTGCCGGCGGATCCGGAGCGGGAGGGGGCGTAGGCGGTCTGACCGTCCGACCTCCGCCCGCCTTAAAGCGCCAGTCTGAGCTGGGCTCTCCCCACCTCCGCCACCTCGATCACCGCCAGCGGCTCGTCCTGCGCCGCCACGTGCAGCGAGCCGCCGAACCCGACCCGCCGGAGCGCCGGTGCAACGGTGGCGCGCGCGTCGGCCGCGGTGTTGCAGCGCCGGCTCAGGTGCGCCAGCACCACGACCGCGAGCCCCGGGTGGTGGAGTTCCATCAGCAGCTCCGCGGCGGCGCGGTTCGAGAGGTGACCGCCCGACCCGGCGATCCGCCGCTGCACCACGGGCGGGTAGCCGCTGGTCCGGAGCCGCACCTCGTCATGGTTGGCCTCCAGCACCAGCGCGGTGAGGTTTCGCAGCAGGTAGCGCACCGCGGCGGTCGGGCGTCCGAGATCGTACGCCACTCCGACGCCGGTACCGTCGGCGGTGCGGACGACGATCGCCACGGGATCGGCAGCGTCGTGGCTGGTGGGGCAGGCCTCCACCCGGAACGGCCCCAGCTCGGCGGCCGCGCGGAGACCGATCGGCACGTGCGCCGCGCCACCCATCGCCGCGGCGAGCCGGGCCCAGGTGCCCGTGGCGGTCAGCACCGGCACGCCGAGGCGCCGGGCCAGCCGCGCCGCGCCGCAGGCATGGTCCCCGTGCTCGTGGGTCAATGCGATGCCCGCCACCCGGCCGAGCTCGAGCCCCGCGGCCTCGGCCCGGCGCTCGATCTCGCGGGCGCTGAACCCGGCGTCGAGCAGGAGCGCCGTCCCGTCCGCCTCGACCGCGCAGCAGTTGCCCCGCGACCCCGAGCCCAGCACATAGAGTCGCATCATGGCCCGATGCCCCGTGCGAAGGTGCGCTCGAGCGACGCGCGCCGCTCGGCGGTAAGCGCGACGTCGCGCCGGCTCATCACCCGCTCGGCGATCCGGAGAAACCCATCCGGCGTGAGCCGCTCCCCACCCGCGCTCCCCCAGGCGAACGGCGGCACGTAGCGTGGCGGCGTGGGCGGGCCGAACACGTTGGCGCCGGCGGAGACCACGGTGCCGGTGGCCAGCATGGTGCCGATCGCGGTCTTCGCATGGTCGCCGAACAGGGTGCCGAGATTCTGGCGGCCGGTCTCGATCCGCTCGCCGTTCGGCTCGAGCCGCACGGCACCGTAGGTATTCTTGAGATTGGACGTGGTGGTGAGCGCGCCGAGGTTGACCCAGTGTCCCACCACGCTGTGGCCGACGAACCCGTCGTGGCTCTTGTTGGCGTATCCCAGAAAGACGCTCGCCGCGATCTCGCCGCGGATCCGGCACTCGGGACCGAAGACCGAGGCGCGGACGAACCCGCCCAGCACCTTCGTGTTCCGACCCGCGAACACCGGCCCCTCGAGCCGGGTCCCGTGACGCACTTCGACGCCCGCTTCGAGCACCACCGCGCCATGGCGGACGTCGAACACCACGCCGGGCTCGACCGCCGCCCCCATCACGATGACATTGCCCGCGTCGCCCAGGACCAGGCTCCCCTCCGGAACCCCCGTGGTGGGCGCGGCGCGGAAGTCGGCGCAATCCTCGCCCAGGAAACGCTCGAGCGCGGTCACGAGGTCGAAAGCGCCCCGGAGGAGCAGCCCGTCCACCTCGAGCCCCTCGCCCTGCTCGTGCGGGCCCTGCCACCGCTCGCCGGCACCGACGAGCCAGCCGACGGTGGCGCCGCAGTGAGTGAGCCGCCGCGGCGCACCGGAGCCTTCGAGGGTGCCGATGCGATCCCCGGTGGGCGCGAACCACGCGGCGCCGATCACCGCCGGCCCGTCCACCGCTCCCGGCGGCCGCACCGGCGGCTCGTCGCCCTCGTGGAATCCCTCGACGTGCGCGCCCAGGATGGCCGTCGTCTGCGTCTCGCAGGCGGCCTCCCATCGTTCGCGGACACGCCACGCGCCGGCCCGAAGCTCGGCGATCGGCCGGACGCCGGCGAACGGCGCCCACGCCGCACCCGGCGGTTCGGGCTCCAGGAGATAGAGCGCGGTCATTGCCCGATGTCGCGGACGGCGGGCGGGAGCGCGTCGAGCAGTTGCTTCATCGCGGCGGCGCGCCCGGTCGGCATGACGAGGATCCGCCCGTTGGCCTGGACCACCACCAGGTCCTTCACCCCCGAGAGCACGATCGGATCGCTCTCCGACCAGACGATGCAGTCGTGCGACTCCACGAGCACCGCCGGCCCGACGACGACGTTCCCGTTCGGGTCCTTGGGCCGCACGCGGGCCAGCGCCTGCCAGGTACCCACGTCGTCCCAGGCGAATGCGCCGCTCACGACGGCGACGGCGCCGCTCCGCTCGAGCAGGCCGACGTCGATCGAGATCGGAGTGACGTCCCTGAAGTACCGGGCGACGTCGCCCGCCTCGAGCGACGGCAGCGCGGACGTCACCTCGGGCGTGTGCCGCGCCGCCTCGGCCAGCAGCCGGTCGGCGGTCCAGGCGAAGAGCCCGCTGTTCCAGAGCGCCCCCGCGGCCATGAGGTCGAGCGCGGTGGCGGCGTCCGGCTTCTCCGAGAAGCGCGCCACGGTGCGGGCCCCGTCGTCGAGCGCGCCGCCGGGAACGATGTAGCCGTAGCCGGTCTCCGGCCGGGACGGCACCACCCCGACGGTGACCAGCCGGTCGTGGGCGCGGGCGACGGTGAGCGCGTGGTCCGCGGTGCGCCGGAACGCCGCGGCGTCGCCGATGACCCAGTCGGCGTGGAGCGAGAGCACCTCGGCATCCGGGTCGCGCCGGCGCGCTTCCCAGGTGGCCCAGATGAGGGCCGGCGCGGTGGATGCCGGGCGCGGCTCGACCAGAATGTTCTCGCCCGGGAGGTTGAGCAGGCTCCCGAGCCGCGCCGCGAGTGACGCGCCGGCGACGACCAGCACGCGCTCGCGCGGGACCAGGCCGGCCAGCCGCTCGACCGCCTCCTCGGCCGTGGACCCCGCGCCGGAGAGCGGGAGCAGTTGTTTGGGAGTCTCGGGGGTGCTGAGCGGCCAGAACCGGGTGCCCGAGCCGCCGGCGAGGAGTACGGCCCAGCGCATCAGAGCAGTGACGCCAGCGCGGAGCCGTGCCGGCGCAGATCGAAGAGCAGGGGACCGACGTCCGCGTCGGGACCGGCGAGGATGGCGAGCCAGTCGTCCGTACCGGCCCGGGCCAGCACCAGCAGTCCGCCGCCGAAGTCGAGCACGGCCGTGGCCAGCTCGCCGCGCCCGGCGCCGCGGCCAAGCCGGCCGGCGTGCTGCGCCAGTGTCGCGGCGAGCGCTGCGACCGTCTCCGCGTCGAAGGCTCCGCGTGCCGCGTGCTCGATCGGCAGGCCGTCGGCGCTGGCCAGCAGGACGGCCTCGACGCCGTTGCGTGCGGCGAGGCTCTGGACCACCTCTCCCAACTCGGTCATGGGGTCGGACTCCGGGGCAGCGGAAGACGTGCGCAACGTAGGGGCCGGCCTGGTCGAAGTCAAGAAATGAGCGGCAGTTGACCCCTCTCTCCGCGGGCCTTAACCTTCCCCTTCCATGCACACCACCCGCCGTCTCCTGGTGCTCCCGCTGCTGGCGCTCGCCGCGGCCTGCAGCGACCCCAACGCCCTGGGCGATCCGACCGTGACCAACGTGGTCGATACGGTGACCCTCGGTGCGCTCGAGGGCACCCCGATCTCGATGCCGAGCGGGTTCAGCATCAACCTCCTGGCGGTCCGCACTGACCAGACGGTGGACTTCGAGTTCGCCTACAACATCCGGCAACTCTCCGACGATACCTACCAGCGGGTCCTCGTGCCGCGGGCGGCATTGGGCATCTCCACTTCCAGCGCCAGCCCGGGGCTGCAGCGCCGCGAGGAGAGCTTCGAGGAGCTCGTCCGCGCGCCGAGCAACGGTTACGTCACCGACTCGGCGGTACCGGTCGAGGTCGGCGAACGCTATCTCGTCCGCTCCCGCGTGGTCTGCACCAGCCTGGGCGTGCCGCTCTACGGCAAGCTCCAGATCCTGAGCTTCCAGGACAGCACCATCACCTTCCAGGTGCTGGCCGACCGGAATTGCGGTTTCAAGGACCTCCTTCCCGGACTGCCGGACCGATAGCGTCCCCGTGATCGATCTCAAGCGCCTGCGCCAGGATCCGGACGGGAGCCGCGCGTCGCTGCTCCGCCGCCGCGATCCCTCGGTCGCGCCGCTCCTCGATCTCATCCTCGATCTCGATCACCGGCGCCGCGAGCGGCTGGTCCGGGTGGAGGCGCTCAAGGCCGAGCGCAACGGGGCGAGCGAAGAGGTCGCGCGGCGGAAGCGCGCGGGGGAGCCGGCCGACGAGCTGATGGCGCGCCTCAAGGCATCGGGCGAGGCGGTGAAGGCGCTCGACGGCGAGCTCCGCGGCATCGAGGCCGAGCTCGACGCGCACGTACTGGCGCTCCCCAACTTCCCGGCGGCGGAAATACCCGACGGCGACGCGAGCGCCAACCGCGTCGTGCGCACCTGCGGCGAGCCGCCGCGGTTCGGGTTCGCGCCGCGGCCGCACTGGGAGCTCGCCGCGGCGCTCGGCATCCTCGACCTGCCGGCCGGCGCGAAGCTGGCCGGCTCGGGGTTTCCGCTGTTCCGCGGCGCGGGGGCGCGGCTGGTGCGCGCGCTGAGCACGTTCATGCTCGACCTGCACACCCGCGAGCACGGGTACGAGGAGATCGCGCCGCCCTACCTCGCCAACCGCGCCTCGCTCGTCGGCACCGGGCAGCTCCCCAAGTTCGAGGAGGATCTCTACGCGGTGCCGTCCGACGACCTCTTCCTCATTCCGACGGCGGAGGTCCCGCTCACCAACATCCACCGTGGCGAGCTCCTCGATGCGGCCGATCTGCCGCGCGGCTACTGCGCCTCGACACCGTGCTTCCGCCGCGAAGCGGGCGCGCACGGCAAGGACACGCGCGGGCTCATCCGGGTGCATCAGTTCGACAAGGTGGAGCTGGTGCGGTTCTGCCGTCCGGAGGATGCCGAGGCGGAGCATGCGCGGCTGACGGGCCACGCGGAGGCGGTGCTGCAGCGCCTCGGCATCCCCTACCGCGTGCTCGAGCTCGCGGCCGGCGACCTCGGGTTCGCCAGCGCGCGCACGCTCGATCTGGAGGTGTGGGCGGCCGGCGTCGGGGGGTGGCTCGAGGCGTCGAGCTCGAGCACCTTTGCCGATTTCCAGGCCCGTCGCGCCGGCATCCGGTACCGTCCCGCGCCGAACGCGAAGCCAGAATTCGTGCATACGCTCAACGCCTCGGGGGTGGCGTTTCCCCGTACGATCATCGCCCTGCTGGAGAACAATCAGGCCGCCGACGGGTCGGTGCGGGTGCCGGACGCGCTGGTGCCATACCTCGGCATGGACCGCCTGGTCCCGCGTGCGTAGGGAGCGGCTGCAGCGCCTCGCGCCGACGCTGGCCGTGGTGCTCGTGGGGCTGCTCGCCGGCCTGAGCCTCGGCTCCGGCCTCCTGGTCCTCCGCCACTTCAAGGCCGACGCGACCGCCACCAGCCGGCTCTACTCCGGCGTGTTCGGCGGGTTGAACGATCCGCGGCCCGGCGCGGAAGCGGAGGCGCTGCTGCGGCTGGGGGCGCAGGTGCGCGCGCTCGGGCTGCCGCTGGTGGTCACCGACCGGAGCGGCCGGGTGACCGCCGCGGCCAACCTGCCCTTCGCGGCGCCGCTCGAGGATCCGCGGGTAAAGGCCTACGCCGCGCGGCTCGACCGGTGGAACCCGCCGATCGTGGACGAGATGATCGGCACCGTCCACTACGGTCCGCTTCCGGCCCAGCGCAACCTCACCGCGCTGGCCATCCTCCAGGCGCTCACGATCGCCGTCATGGTCGCGGTGGCGATCTTCGCCTATCGGAGCGCCATGGCCGCCCAGCGGGACCGGCTCTGGGCGGCGATGGCGCGGGAGGCGGCGCACCAGATGGGCACGCCGCTCACCAGTCTGCAGGGCTGGATCGAGCGGGTCCGCTCGCGACCGGGCTCGCCGCCCGGGCTGGCCGAGCACCTCGCGGCCGATGCCGACCGGCTCGACCGCGTAGCCCAGCGGTTCGAGCGCATCGGCAATCCGGCCAAGCGCGAGCCGGTGGGCCTGGGTGCGCTCGCCGATCGGGTGGCGGGCTACTTCCGGCCCCGGCTCCCCCGCCGCGCGAACCCGATCGAGCTGCGGCTCGAGGCGCCGGGCATGGGCCCGATGGTGGTCGGCGACGCGGTGCTGCTCGAGTGGACGCTCGAGGCGCTGGTGAAGAACGCGATCGACGCGCTGCAGGGGCGCGCCGGGACGATTATCCTGCGGGTCGGCGCGGAGCAGGGGATGGGAGAGATCCGGGTGCTGGACGACGGCCCCGGCGTCCCCCGGGAGATCCGCCGCAGCCTGTTCGAGCCCGGCATCACCACCAAGCCCGGCGGCTGGGGGATCGGGCTGGCGCTCGCGCGCCGCGTGGTGGAGGATGCCCATCGCGGCACCCTCATGCTCGAGCCTTCGGAGAAGGGAGCCTGTTTCGTGATTCGTCTGTCGCTGGCGGAGTCCGCGTGATCGATACGCCCGCCCCCGAGCTGGGGCACGCCCTCAATCCCGCCCAGCGGGAGGCCGTGGAGCACGTCCATGGGCCGCTCCTCGTGCTCGCGGGCGCCGGGTCGGGGAAGACCCGCGTGCTCACCACCCGCATCGCCTCGCTGATCGACCGGCACGGCGTGCCGCCTGAGCGGATCTTCGCGGTGACCTTCACCAACAAGGCCGCCGGCGAGATGAAGCAGCGCATCGGGCGGCTGCTCGAACGCGATCCGTCCGGGCTCTGGATCGGGACCTTCCACTCGCTCTCGGCGCGGCTGCTCCGCCGCGAGGCCGAGCTGCTCGGCTTCGGCCGCCAGTTCACCATCTACGACGAGGACGACCGGCTGAGCCTCATCAAGCGGCTCATGGACCAGCGCGGCCACTCGACCAAGCTGTTTCCGCCGCGCGCCGTGCAGTCGCTCATCTCCGGCGCCAAGAACCGGATGGTCCCGCCGGCGGAGCTGGCCGTGGGCGTATCGCAGTTCGACCGCCTGGCCCAGGTGGCGGCCGATGTCTATGCCGCCATGGGACCGGCGCTCAAGGCGGCGAACGCGATGGATTTCGACGACCTGCTGCTGCATCCGCTCACGCTGTTCCGCGAGCATCCGGACCGGCTTCGCGCCTACCAGGCCCGGTTCAACTTCATCCTGGTGGACGAATTCCAGGACACCAACCGGGCGCAGTACGAGCTGATCCGGCTGCTCGGCGCGCACGGAAACGTCTGCGCCGTGGGCGACGACGACCAGTCCATCTACGGCTGGCGCGGCGCGGACGTGCGCAACATGCAGGATTTCCTCAAGGACTTCCCCGGCGCGCGGCTGGTGCGGCTGGAGGAGAACTACCGCTCGACCCAGGTGGTGCTGGACGCGGCCAACGGCGTCATCGCCGAGAACAGCGGGCGCATCGGCAAGACGCTCACCACCCGTCGGCTCGGGGGCGAAGCGGTGACGCTCCTCGCCGCCGCCGACGAGCGCGACGAGGCCGAGTGGGTCGTGCGCGAGCTCGAGCGCCGGAGCGCCGCCGGCGACTGGGGCTACGCCGACATGGCGGTGCTCTACCGTACCAACGCCCAGTCGCGCGCGCTGGAAGAGGCGTTCCGCCGCGCCGGCGTTCCCTACCGACTCATCGGCGCGATCAGCTTCTACGAGCGCCGCGAGGTGAAGGACCTGCTGGCGTATCTCCGGCTCATCGCCAACCCGGCCGACGACGAGGCGTTCCTTCGCGCGGTCGCCATCCCCCGTCGCGGGCTGGGCGACACCAGCCTCGCGACGCTCGGCCGCGCCGCCGTGCAGTGGAGCAAGCCGTTGCTCGACACCGCCCGCGCGTCGGAGGGAATCGCCGAGCTCCGGCCCAACGTCCGCGAGGCGTTCCGCGCGTTCGCGGCGCTCATCGACGGGCTGGCCCAGCGCGCGCGGCACCTGCCAACGGCCGACGTGCTCGAGCAGCTCATCCGCGCCATCGACTACGAGGCGCTGCTGCACGCCGAAGGGCCCGAGGGCGCCGATCGCTGGGAGAACGTCCGCGAGCTGCTGGCCAGCGCCGCCAACTGGTCCGAGGAGGTGACCGACGATGCCGAGGGCACGCCGCTCGAGCGATTCCTCGCGGAGGCCGCGCTCCTGTCCTCCGGCGACACCGTGGTGGGGCGCGAGGACGGCGTTACGCTGATGACCCTGCACACGGCCAAGGGCCTCGAGTGGCCCGTCGTCGTGCTGTCGGGCCTCGAGAACGGGCTGTTTCCTCTCGCCCGCGCGGAGGAGCAGCCGGACGGCCTGGAGGAAGAACGCCGGCTCTGCTACGTCGGCCTGACCCGGGCCAAGGACAAGCTCTACCTCACCTGGGCGCGCGCCCGGCGCCGCGGCGGCGAGCTCCGGCCCGGCATGCCCTCGCGGTTCCTCCGCGCGCTGCCGCCGGCGATCATCGACGAGCGGCGGACGACGTCGCTCTGGGCACCGGCGTGGAACGACGGCAGGACGGAAGGACGGAAGGGCGGTTGGACGAGAGGAGCGGGGGCGGTGAGCGCCGTTCCGTCTTTCCGTCCTTCCGCCGTTCCATCCGAGGAGGTCTCTCAGGATTCTCCCCGCTACGTCAAGGGCGAGCGCGTCCGCCATCGCCGGTTCGGCAGCGGCACCATTCAGGGGCTGACCGGGACGGGGCGCGACCTCAAGGTCTCGGTCAGCTTCGATGACGTCGAGGTGGGCGTCAAGCAGCTCCTCGTGGCGTACGCGGGGCTCGAGCGGGAGTGGGAAAGCGCATGAGCATCGGCCGGGACGAAGTCGTCCACGTGGCCCGGCTGGCGGAGTTGGCGGTGCACGACGCCGACCTGGACCGTCTGGTGGAGCAGCTCAACCGCATCGTGGACTACGTGGCCCAGCTCGACCGGGTCCCGGGCGATGGCGCGGGCGAGCTCTTCCTCCCCGGCCCGCGGGAAGTGGCGCTCCGGGAGGATGTGCCCGGGCCGGTGCCACTGACCCGGCCGCCCGGGGAGCTCGCCCCCGAGTTCGCCGACGGGTTCTTCCTCGTGCCGCGACACGGGGCCATGGAGGAGCCGTGAGCGCGGCCGCCGTCGCGCGCGCCGCCGGCGAGCGGCTGGCCGCGGCCGATGCCGCCGGCCTGAACGCCACGCTGCACTGGTCCCAGCCGCTGCTCGATGCGGAGGCCGCCCGGGTGGATGCCATGCCCGCGCCCGGCTCCCTGGCCGCCGTGCCGCTCGCGGTCAAGGACAATATCGTCACCACCGACATGCCGACCACCTGCGCGTCGCGCATCCTCGAGGGCTATGTCTCGCCCTACGAGGCCACGGCCATCCGGCGGCTCCGCGCCGCCGGCGCGCTCGTGGCCGCCAAGGCCAACATGGACGAGTTCGCGATGGGCTCGTCCACGGAGCACTCGGCGTTCGGCCGGGTGCGGCACCCGCTCGACCCGGACCGGGTGCCGGGAGGCTCGTCGGGCGGTTCGGCGGCGCTGGTGGCGGCCGGTGTGGTCCCCGCGGCGCTCGGCTCCGAGACCGGCGGCTCGGTGCGCCAGCCGGCCAGCTTCTGCGGAGTCGTCGGGGTGAAGCCGAGCTACGGGCGGGTGAGCCGGTTCGGTCTGGTGGCGTTCGGCTCTTCCCTCGACTGCATCTCCGCCTTCGGCCGCACGGTGGACGACGCGGCGCGCGTCCTGAGCGCCATGAGCGGCCACGACCCGCTCGACGGCACGACGCTCGACCGGCCGGCGATGCCCGTTCCCGAGGCGCTGCCGGATCTCCGCGGGCTCCGGATCGGTCTGCCGAAGGAGTATTTCCCGCCGGATCTCCACCCCGGCGTCGCCGCCGCGATGCAGCGGACCCGGGCCGTCGTCCGCGAGCTCGGCGCCGAGCTGGTGGAGGTATCGCTCCCTCACTCGGCGTACGCGGTGCCGACGTACTACGTCGTGGCGCCCGCCGAGGCCGCGGCCAACCTCGCCCGGTACGACGGTGTGCGCTACGGGCAGCGGCGGGTGGGGCCCGCCGGCGACATCCACGCGCTCTACCAGGCCACTCGCGGTGAAGGGTTCGGGCCCGAGGTGCAGCGGCGGATTCTGGTGGGCACCTACGTCCTCAGCGCCGGCTACTACGATGCCTACTATCGCAAGGCGCAGCGGGTCCGCGCGCTGATCGCGGGCGATTTCCGGCGCGCGTTCGACAGCGGTATCGATCTGCTGCTGACGCCCACGACGCCCACCCCGGCTTTCCGCGCGGGCGAAAAGACCGATGATCCCGTCGCCATGTATCTGGCCGACATCTTCGTGTGCGCCGTCAGCCTCGCCGGGCTTCCGGCGCTGAGCCTCCCCGTGGGACGGAGCGACGGGCTGCCGGTCGGAGCGCAGCTCATCGCGCCGTTCTTCGAGGACGAGCGGCTGCTCGCGGCGGCCGGGGCGCTCGAGCGGAGCGTCGCCGCCGATGCGGAGGTGCGCTGATGGACTGGGAGACCGTGATCGGGCTCGAGGTCCACGTGCAGCTCGGCACCCGGACCAAGATGTTCTGCGCCTGCCGCACCACCTTCGGCGACCCGCCCAACACCAACGTCTGTCCGACCTGCCTCGGGCTCCCCGGCGCGCTCCCGGTGCCCAACGCCGAGGCGGTCAGGCTCGGCGTCCGCGCGGCGATGGCGCTGGGGTGCACCGTGCATCCGGCCAGCGTCTTCGCGCGCAAGAATTACTTCTATCCCGATCTGCCGAAGGGCTACCAGATCTCGCAGTTCGACCAGCCGCTCGCGACCGGTGGGCGGGTGGCGTTCGAGTCGCCCCAGCGCGGCCGGATCGAGGTGGGCGTCACGCGGCTGCACCTGGAAGAGGACGCCGGCAAGCTGCTCCACGATCGGTTCCCGGGAAAGACGGCCGTGGATCTGAACCGTGCCGGCACGCCGCTGGCCGAAATCGTAAGCGAGCCGGACCTCCGCACGCCCGCCGAAGCGCGCGCGTACCTGGTCACGCTGCGTCAGATCCTGGTGTACGCCGGCGTGAGCGACTGCAGCATGGAGCGGGGGAGCCTGCGGGTGGATGCCAACCTCTCCATCCGCCGGCCCGGCGCGGCCGAACTCGGGACCAAGGCCGAGGTGAAGAACCTGAACTCCTTCGCCAACGTGGAGCGCGCCCTGGAGGCCGAGCGCGAGCGCCAGATCGGCCTGGCCGGGCGGGGCGAGCGCATGGCCCAGGTCACCCTCCTCTTCAACGCCGGCACGGGGGAAGTCCGCCCGCTCCGGTCCAAGGAGGAGAGCCACGACTACCGCTACTTCCCCGATCCCGACCTGCCGCCGCTGGTGCTCGCGCCGGAGTGGATCGCCCGGGCGCGCGCCGCCCTGCCGGAGCTGCCGGACGCGCGCCGAGCCCGCTTCGAGCTGGCCTTCGGCCTCGCCGCCTACGACGCCCGGGTGCTCACCAGCGAGGCCGCGCTGGCCGAGTACTACGAGTCGGTCGTCGCTGCCGGAGTCGAGCCCAAGATCGCGGCCAACTGGGTCATGGGCGACGTCATGACGACCTACAACGAGACCGGCGCCTTTCCGGTGGAGGCCGGGCGCCTCGCCTCGCTCGTCGCGCTGGTCCGCGAAGGCGTGGTGAGCCATCAGGCCGCCAAGCGCGTCTACACCGAGCTGGCGCGGAGCCCGCGCGAGGTGCCCCGCGCCGCCGCCGAGCGGTTGGGCCTGATCCAGGTGAGTGATCAGGGAGCGCTGGCCGGTTGGGTGGACGAGGTGCTCGCGGCCCACCCGGCCGAGGTGGCCCGCTACCGGGGGGGCGAGGCCAAACTGATGGGGTTCTTCGTGGGACAGGTCATGAAGCGCAGCCAGGGCAAGGCGGATCCCAAGGGGGTGCAGCCGGTGCTGCAGGAGAAGCTCGGGTAGCGCGCACCCGCTTCGGCCCGTCCTACTCGTCCGGGTCCGGCAGCCTGAGCAGGGACGCCGGGTCCACCGTGATTCCCCCGTATCGCGCAATCCAGTGCAGGTGCGGCCCCGTCACCCGCCCGCTCCGGCCCACCGCGCCGATGATCTGTCCGGCGGCCACCGTGTCTCCCGGGGCAACGTCGCTTCGGCTCAGGTGGAAGTATCCGGTCAACAGCCCGCCACCGTGGTCGAGATACACGGCGTGCCCGGCGAGATAGAAGTCGGCCACCATGGCGACCACCGCCCGCGCCGCCGCTCGCACCGGCGCGCCGATCTTGCCGGCGAAGTCGGTGCCCAGATGGCGGCTCGTCACCTGTCCGTTGAACGTGCGCGCCGACCCGTAGGGGCTGGTGATCCTGGTCGGACGTGGCCGGCGGAAGCGGCCGCTCCACAGCCGCGGCGTGTCGTGCGTCCGGCGGGACACGGCGTGGCTCTGCTCCACCTCGGACGCGATGCGCGCCCGGTGCGCACTGTCGGGCTGGGCAAAGCGCGGCGCCACCCGCAGGCGCTCGCTCGGATAGTCGGGCTGCCGCACCGCGAGCGCGATCACGAGCGTGTCGGTCACCGCGCCGTTCGAGAGCCGCAGTGTCACCGGGAGCGTATCGCCGCCGTCCAGCGGGATCCCGAGGAGACTCCGGAACGAGGCGCCATCCCGTCGCTTGAAGTGGAGCGGTTCGCCGCCGGCCGCCCCATCCAGCGAGAGCGAGCTGTCCGGCCCGCCGGCAGGTTGCGCGATGAGCCAGACCACGCTGCCGCGCGTCGCGGGATTGGGGACGGTCTCGAGGACCAGGCGAGGCCCGGCCTGCGCGCACAGCGAGCTCGGCGCCCAGCCGAGGAGCACCAGCCCGAGCCCCGCGGCCGCGTGCACGCCGCTCACCGCGCCAGCCGCCGGATGAGCGCCGCCTCGCCGGGAAATTCCGACACCAGCGCCGCGCTGTCGCCCAGCTCGAAGTCCTCGAACTCGAAGCCGGGTGCCACCGTGCACCCGCAGAGGACCGCGCCCCCCTCCGGCTCCGCCGCCTGCCAGACGCCCGCGGGCACCACCGCCTGCGGCAGGTCGCTCGTCAGCCGCACGTCGCCGAGCCCGAGCCGGTACAGCCGGAGCGGCGCGCCGTCGTAGTGGTGCCAGACCTCGTCGGCCCGCACCCGGTGCCAGGTGCTCCACGCGTCCGCCGGAAGCAGATAGTGGATGGCGGTGGACGCGGAACGCACGCGGCCATCGGGCAGGGTGAGCTGGAGCGGGCTGCGGAACGTCTCGCCGTAGAACCCGCCCTCGGGGTGAGGCCGCAGTCCGAGTCGGCGCACTACGGCGTCGCCGTTCAGCGGTCGTTGCTCACGAGTGCCCGGGGCGAAGGGGCGGCGGTCTCCGGCGCCCGCCAGGGAAGGCGTTGCGCGATCCGGCTCCAGAACACCAGCGGCTGGTCGGGCAACCCGAAGTGCTCCTGCGCCGCGCTCTCCAGCCGGGACGGGTTGCGGCGCCCCGTATCGCGCAGCACGCGCCGGCGCAGCTCCTTCGCCGTCTTGAGCGGCCGCTCGCCGGAGGGGTCGAGCTGGAGCGCGGGCGAAGCGGCACCACCGAGGAATTCCATCATGTAGTCGAAGGAGAGGCCGAGGTGCCGCTCGACGTCCTCGTCGGTGAGCGGCCAGCGGCTGTACTCGCGCGCGACCTGCGTGGCCCGCTGCCAGCTCGGGCTCTCGGTCAGCCGCACCATGCCGCGGAACAGCCGCCGATTCGTGCGCACGCTGAAGATCGTCGGCGCGATGATCCGATCGAGGTGCGCGTCGGCGTCGGTATGGCTGAGCAGGATCACCTCCCGCGCCGAGCGGGCGTAGGCGTCGCCCAGATGGGTCTCCACCCGCGTCTCCCAGTACGAGTGCCCCACCGCCGCCGTGCTGCTCGTGATCATGAGCTGGCGGGGCACGAAGTAGTTGTGGGCGACGGTGTCGGCGGCGAGGTGGCTGAGATAGCCCAGGCCGAAGGCACGGAGCGCATCCGAGCCGGCCAGATCGTGGATCTCCTGGCCCACGTGCCAGTAGTGGCAGTGGCGCCCGAGCGGCGCGTAATGCTTCGCGATCGAGGAGTCGGCCGCGATGTTGCCGTAGAGGAAGTCGAACGGATAGGCGCGCAGCAGGTCGGCCACGACCGCGGGCAGCTGGGGCAGGCTCGACAGGACCGATTCACCGAGATAGATGTGCGTGCCGGGCGTCCAGGCGTGCGCGGCGTCGGGCAGCGCCAGCAGCACCAGCCCCACGCCCGCGAAGGCGAGCGCGAGGCGTGCGAGCTTCATGAGCGTCCGGCCGCCAGCACGCGCCGTACCCGGCCGAGCATCCCGTTGCCCCGCCGCACCGAGCGGAGCGTCGCCGCGATGTCGAGCGCCGCATCCTCGACCTCGCCGTGCACCACGTCGTACAGCGTCTCCAGGTCCTCCAGCTTGTGCTCCACCCGGTCCACCCCGCGCACCAGCTTGCGCCGGACCCGCCGGCTGGTCTGGGCGAACGCGCCGGCCTCGTGCCGCACCAGCACCATGAGGTCCTGGCCCTGCTCGGTCAGCCGGCGCACCGCCTTGAGCGCCTGCGCCGTGTCGTCCTGCAGGCCGTCCACCAGCCCGCTGATCTTCTTCGCCTGGGCGGAGAGCCGGAGCGCGGCGACCGCGAGCGCGACGGCCGCACCCAGAATCGAGAGCGCGATGACCGCCAGCGAGATGGCCATGGTCGGGCCGACCCACGCGGGCCCACCGGCGACCTGCAGCAGTGCGAGTGTGTGCGATCCCACGGTGACCTCCCCGAAAAGGCCCGACGTCCCGGCGGCCTGGCCGCGCAGCGGCGAGTACGAAGGGTAAAACAACGCGGTCCGGAACGCATGGCAACCCCCTCGATCGGCTTGACGCGCTTCCCCGACCCGGTGAGCTTTGCACATGCCTCCACGATTTCTGGTCCGCGGCCGGCGTCCCCTGCGCGGCGCGATCCGGCCCGCGGGCAACAAGAACGCCGCGCTCCCGATCCTGGCCAGTACGATTCTCGCCGACGGCCCGATGGACCTCGACAACATCCCGCGCATCCGGGACGTCGAGACCATGCTCGAGCTGCTCGCGGACCTCGGCGCGACCGTCGAGTGGACCGGGCCCAATCTCGTGCGCGTCGACGCGCGACCGGTCCGCCCCAAGGTCCTCGACCCCGGCCTGTGCACCCGGATCCGCGCCTCCATCCTGCTCGCGGGCCCGCTGCTGGCCCGCTTCGGCACGGTCATCCTGCCGCCGCCGGGAGGCGACGTGATCGGCCGGCGCCGCGTGGATACCCACTTCCTGGCGCTCGAGCAGCTCGGCGCGTCCGTCACGGTGGGAGACCGCTACGAGCTCGAGGCCAAGCGGGGGCTCCAGGGCGCCGACATCTTCCTCGACGAGCCGAGCGTCACCGGCACGGAGAACGCGCTCA
Source organism: Gemmatimonadales bacterium (assembly GCA_035699205.1). GTDB lineage: Bacteria > Gemmatimonadota > Gemmatimonadetes > Gemmatimonadales > GWC2-71-9 > CAVVWJ01. The sequence goes on along the minus strand of DASSBA010000018.1, from coordinate 1,737 downwards.
TGGCCGCGGTCGCCGCCAAGGGACGCACGATCCTGCGGAACGCCGCCTGCGAGCCGCACGTACAGGATCTGGCCCGCGCGCTGGTGGCCATGGGAGCGCGGATCGACGGCATCGGGTCGAACGTGTACACCATCGAAGGCGGCCACCCGCTCGGCGGCGCCGCTTACGCCATCGGTCCCGACCACATCGAGATCGGGAGCTTCATCGGGCTCGCCGCGGTGACCAACGGCGAAATCACGATCGAGCCCGTCCGGGCGGAGGATCTGCGGAGTACGCTGCTCGGGTTCGAGCGGCTGGGCATCCGGCCGCGGGTGGACGGGCAGCGGCTTACCATCGACGGCGGCCAGGAGCGGCGGATCCGCCCCGATCTGGGGGGCCACGTGCCGAAGCTGGAGGACGGCCCCTGGCCGGCGTTCCCGGCCGACGTCATGTCCACCACGATCGTCACGGCCACCCAGTGCGCCGGGATGCTGCTCGTCTTCGAGAAGATGTTCGAGTCGCGGCTCTTTTTCGTGGACAAGCTCATCGGGATGGGCGCGCGCATCGTGCTCTGCGATCCGCACCGCGCGGTCATCTCCGGGCCGGCGCCGCTCAAGGGCGGTACGGTGGAGTCGCCGGACATCCGGGCCGGTATGGCGATGCTCCTGGCTGCGCTCGCGGCCGAGGGGTCGAGCATCATCCACAACGTCGGACAGATCGAGCGTGGGTACGAACGGATCGATGAGCGGCTCCGGGCGCTGGGTGCGGACATCGAGCGGGTGGATGACTGAAGGCGCGCCGGTCCGGCGGGGATGACGATCCTCCGCGAGTCCCCCGCCGCCGGTGCCGTGCCCCTCTACGAGATCACCTCCTGGCGCGACCGCCACGGCGTCATCGCCGGGATCACCGGCCGCGGCGCCGGGCCCGGGCGCGGGTTCGACCTCGGGCTCTGGAGCGATGCCCCGGTCGGCGAGGTCATGACCCGCTGGCGCACCTTCCGCCGCAGCATCCCCGGCTTCGACGCGGTCGTCCTCGGGAACCAGGTGCACGGAGTCGTGGTCGAAACGGTGGGGCCCGGACGCGGGTGGATCCAGCTCGAAGGAGTGGACGGCTGGATCACCACCAGTTCCGGGATGCTGCTCACCGTCACCGTGGCCGACTGCATCCCCCTCTACCTGCTGGTGCCCGGGCGGGGGATCTCGCTGCTGCACGCCGGCTGGCGCGGCACCGCGGGCGGCATCCTGGAGGTCGGCCTGGAGCAGCTCCTCACCGTCACGGGCGCGGCGCCGGGCGACGTCCTGATGCATTGCGGCGTGGGCATCTGCGGTGGGTGCTACGAGGTCGGCCGGGAGGTCCTGGCGGCCTGCGGCGAGCCGGCCGGCGGACCGGCCCCATGGAAGCTCGATCTGCGTGACCACCTCGCCCGGAGCGCCGCGGGGCTCGGCGTGGGCGCGGTGACGGTCTCCGGCTGGTGCAGCGCCCACGACCACCCTTCCTTTTATAGTCACCGGGCGTCGGCCGGCGCCGGCGGGCGGATGGTGGCGTACCTTGGAATGCCCCGGTCCGATTGACTCCATCCGGCGGCGGGGATAATATTTAGGGGCTGTCGTGGGGGGAGTTCCCCCACGTTTTTTTTCCTGCAACGCCGATGTCTGCCGACGCGCTCATCGCACCGATTCGCGACCATATCGCCGGCCTCGGATTCGAGCTCGTCGACCTGCGCCGCGTCGGGACGCTGGAGCGCCCCATTCTGCAGGT
>DASSBA010000017.1:0-3434 GCA_035699205.1 Gemmatimonadales bacterium | reverse complement strand
CGAGGAGGTGGACGTCGCGGTCAGCGCGCTGCTGAGCATGATGGAGCCGATGATGATCGTGTTCCTGGGGGTGATCGTCGGCGGGATGGTGATCGCGATGTACCTGCCGATCTTCGATATGATGAACGCGGTGCAGTAGGGTCTGGCTGAGGGTTTGGGGCGCGGCTCCGCTTCTGTCGAGCGGGGCCGCGTTCTCATTTCCTGGTGCGGCCGACACGCGTGCGTGAGCATTAGGTTGACAACACCGACTATGTTGGGAGGTGCTCGAGCCCCGCTCGAAGACCCCCACGCCCTCACCCGCGAGCGCGCCGCCGGACACGCCGCCCGCCGGACCCCCCGCGGCGCTCGCCGGGCTCGCCACCCTCCTCGGGCTCGCCGTCGCGGTCCTCGCGCTGCTCGCCTTCGGCTGGCTGGCGGACGAGATGCTCGAGGGAGAGACCCTCGCCATGGATCTCGATCTCCGCGCCGCCGTGCATACGCTCGCATCGCCCGGGCTGACCCGCGGTCTCGTGCTCGTCAGCACGCTGGGTGGGCCGGCAGTGCTCGTGCCGCTCGGCGTCGCGCTGGCCGCCCTCTTCGCGTGGCGGCGGTGGTGGCGCGGCGCGGTGCTGCTGGTGGTGTCGATGCTTGGGGCGAGCGTGCTCGATGCCGTGCTCAAGCTCGCCTTTCGCCGGCCGCGTCCCACCCCGTACTTCGACTACCCGGCGCCGGCGAGCTTCAGCTTCCCCAGCGGGCACGCGCTCTTCGCCTTCTGCTTTTTCGCCACCGGGGCTGCCCTGCTCGCCCCGCGGCTCGTGCACCCGGCGCTCCGCCGGGTCGTCTGGCTCGGCGCGGCCGCCGTGATCCTGGTGATCGGCTTCTCTCGCATCTACCTCGGCGTGCACTACCCGAGCGACGTACTGGCGGGCTACGCCGCCGGACTCGTCTGGTCGAGCGTCATCATGCTCGGGGACCGTCTGGCGCATGCACGCGCGCGCCGCGCGGGTGGGGCATGACGCCTCCTGCCGGTGGGCCTCGACGCTTCGGGTGACCCGGGCGGCAACGTTATATTTCAGTCTCCCCTTCGCGGAGCCGCGCCGGCCCATGCGCCGCCACCTGATGAAGTCCAAGGTCCATCGCGCCACCATCACCTCGGCCGACCTGCACTACGAGGGCTCGCTCACCCTGGACGAGGATCTCCTCGACGCGGCCGATCTGGTCTCGTTCGAGGAGATCCAGATCGTGAATGTCAACAACGGCGCGCGGTTCTCGACCTACGTCATCCCGGGCCCGCGCGGCTCGGGCGTGGTCCAGCTCAACGGCGCCGCCGCGCGCCTCGGCGCGCCGGGCGACCTGGTGATCCTCATGTCGTACGGCGAGTTCGACGAGAAGGAAGTGGCGCAGTTCCGCCCGCGCGTCGTGTTCGTGGACGAGCAGAACCGCGTCGTGCGCCCGCCGCTCCGGGCCGAGAGCTGACCACGCCGGCTGCACCTCTCCCGGCGCCGCGCCACGGTCCACCCCGACAGGGTGGGCCGTTGTCATGCCGGAGCACCGCACGCCGGACCACCGCACGCCGGAGCACCCGACGATGAACGATTCCGGAGAGCCTGCGCGCGTTACCCGCCGCAGGTTCGCCGCCTCCCTCACCGGCCTGGCCGGCGCCGCGGCCCTCGGGCCCGGCGCGACGCTGCTTTCCGGCGAGCCGCCGCCTGCGTGCGACCTCCCCGCGCCCATCCGCCGGCTCGAGCCGATGACCGCGGGCGCCGTGCCCATCGGCGACGAGGAGCGCCGGGCCCGGGTCTCCCGGGCGCAGCGGCTCATGACGGAGCAGGGGCTCGGCGCCGTCCTGATCGAGCCCGGCACCACCATGGTCTACTACACCGGGGTGAGCTGGTGGCCCTCGGAACGCACCTTTGCCCTCGTCATCCCGGCCCGCGGCGAGCCGGGCTGGATCTGTCCCGCCTTCGAGGAGGCGCGGGCCCGGGAGCTGATCGGTTCCGGCGACGACGTGCGCACCTGGCAGGAGGACGAGAGCCCCTTCCGGCTCATCGCCGGCCTGCTGCGCGACCGGGGCGCCGCCACCGGCCGGGTCGGGGTGGAGGAGGAGGTGCGGTTCTTCATCGTGGACGGGCTCCGGAAGGAGGCCGCGTCCGCCGAGTTGGTGAGCGCCACGCCGGTCACCGCCGGCTGCCGCATGTACAAGTCGGCCGCCGAGCTGGCCCTGATGCAGCGGGCCAGCGACATGACGATCGCCGCGTTCAAGGCCGCCTTCGCCACGCTGCGCGAGGGGATGACGCAGTACGATCTCCAGAACAACATGCTGGCGGCGCTCCGGCAGGTGGGCGGCGATGATCCCTGGGCGCTGGTGGGGCTGGGGAAGTCTTCCGCCTTCCCCCACGGCAGCGTCCAGCCGCAGAAGCTGAAGGCCGGTGACATCGTGCTGCTCGACTCCGGCTGCGCGCTGCACGGCTACCAGTCCGACATCACCCGGACCACGGTGTTCGGCAAGCCCACCACTCGGCAGACCGACATCTGGAATCTCGAGCGGAGGGCGCAGGACGCGGCATTTGCAGCCGCCAGGATCGGCGCCTTCTGCGAGGCGGTGGACGCCGCTGCCCGGAAGGTGATCACCGACGCCGGCTTCGGGCCGGACTACCGGGTGCCCGGGCTGCCGCACCGCACGGGCCACGGGATCGGCATGGACGGCCATGAGCGGCCGTACATCGTCCGCGGCAACACCATGCCGATCGCGCCGGGGATGTGCTTCAGCGACGAGCCGACGATCGCGATCTACGGGGAGTTCGGCATCCGGCTGGAGGACTGCATCTTCATGACCGAGGAGGGGCCGCGCTTCTTCTCGGCGCAGAGTGCGGCGATCGACCGGCCGTTCGGGTGAGGCGGTCGAGGCACTCCCCGGGATCTTACCCTATGCGGATGCGGCCTGCGCTCGCCTCATGGCCCTCGCGGATCTCTATTTCTTCCGCCCCGCCCGCACCGTACTCTCCGCCGGCGCCAGCCGGTCCGCGGTATACTCGTCGATTTTGTAAACCGTCTTCCCGGAATCCGCCCGCACCCAGAACCCCGCCGCCGTCGAGTCGAACACCAGCGTGAGCATCGGCGAGCCGTTCTTCCGCAGCAGCCGCGTCCGGCGGTCCGGCCGGTCGAACCGCGCCGAGTCGGCCTGCGCCGCCGACGCGAAGCCCGTCGCCTCCACCGCATGGTACGCCGCCACGAGTTGCGCGGCCTGCGCCGAGTCCGCGGCGCCGCCCGGCGACACCGTCCACGCGCTGTCCGCCCGCCGCAGCGTGTAGCGTCGCGACCCGCGCGCGACCTCGATGGCCGTCACGCTGTCGGCGGACACCGCCGCGATCCGGTGATCCCGCCAGTCGTCGCCCCGGCGGGTCAGCGCATCCACCAGCCCGCCGTGCACCAGCCAGGTCGGCTCCTGGCCGGCC
>DASSBA010000016.1:0-26420 GCA_035699205.1 Gemmatimonadales bacterium | reverse complement strand
CTTCGTGTCCTTCGTGCCTTCGTGGTGAATACGGCAAAGATCTCCGGCCACTGCGCTTACCCCCAACTGCCAGGCAACCCTCGGGTGCGCGGCCGCGCCCCGCCTCGGCGAGCCGCCACCTCCGCCGTCGGGGGGGCCAGATGCTGTTCGTGCCCCGGCTCACAGCGGGCTGGCGGGTTTCCGGGTCATTGAGGAGCTGACGAACCGAGCGGAGGGCTCATGGCCAGCGAAGAAAAGCCGTCCTGGTGGAAGTCGGTGCCGGGTATCCTGACCGCGGCGACCGGCTTCGTTGCCGCGCTGAGTGGACTGGTGGCCGGGCTCAATCAGCTCGGTGCGTTCCGCCGCCCGGAGCCCGCGCCCCAGGTGGTGGCCACGGCCCCCGCGCCGCCCGAGAGCACATCCGAGGAACCGGCGACGCCGGAGGCCGAAAAGCCTGCCCCGAGCACCGCCCGCCCGCCGGCCCCCGCGACTGCTCCGAAGCCGCGCACCGGCACTGCGCCGAGCCCGGCAGCCACCACCGACAGCGCGGCCGCCGCCCCACGCCAGTTGCCGAAGGGGACGGCGCTCGAGCTGACGGTGCCCGCTCGCGCGTGCGCGCCCGCCAAGGGCGCCAGGCGGGTTGCGGCGCGGCTGGCGGCACCCGTCACAGTGAATGGCGACACCCTGCTGCCGGCGAGCACGACCGCCGTGCTGCGCGTGCAGCGCAGCGGCTCACGGGCGCCCCAGGTGCGACTCGACTCGCTGGTCGGGCGTGGCATTGCGCTGGCCGTGTCCCGGTCCGACGTCCGCCTGCGAGGCGACGCAGTGGACGGCTCCTGTCTGCGGGCGCGCGCGCGGATGACAGTGACCTTGTCCGCGGCGGTGCCCCTGCGACGCCGGTAGCCGGCCCGTCCTCGCCGCTCGGTTACACTTTTCGCAGCCGCCCCCCGATCCGCGCCGCCACCTCCCGCGCCAGCGCCTCCTCCATCGCCATGACCTGCCCCGCGTCGCGCTCCCAGCGCTCCGTCCAGCGCTGGCACCCGTCCGCCACGTCCACCAGCCTCACCGCGAGACGGAGCCGCCCGCCCGCGATGCGCACGCTGCCCTCCAGTATGGCGGCGAGCCCGAGCAGCCTGCCGAGCTCGCGCAGATCGGGCGTCGCCTGCTGCGCGGCGGTGACGGCCGTGCGCGACGCCACCCGAACGCCCGGGATCTCGGCGAGTGCCGTCAGGAGCTCCTCCGTGAGGCCCTCGGCGATCGCGCTCGCCGCGGCGTCGTCGCCCACGCCGACGAGCGGCAGGATCCCGATCGCCATGCCGGCCGGCGCCTCGCGCGGCTCGCGCTTGAGCAGCCGCGCGAGGGCCAGCACCGCCGGGTTCGGCTCCGCCTCGAGCTCGGTCCGGACCTGCTCCTGGTAGGCGTTCGCCCGGGCCAGGGCGCGGGCCCGCTCGCCCGCGGCGGCCAGCGCCGTCATCAGGTGCATCGTCACCCGCGAGCTGAGCGGCTCGTCCCGGGCGAGCCGCCCCCACCACTCGGATGCGGCCAGCGAGTCCCCCCGCACCTCCGCCTGAACGGCGAGCGCCTCCAGCGTCTCCTGATACTCGCGCGCGAGCTCGGTGCGCCGGGACTCGGCCCAGCGCTCGAACTCGCCGCTGTCGGCCAGGTAGAACCCGTCGAGGAACGGGCCGGCATACAGCTCCGCGGCCCGCTCGAGGTCTCCGGCACGACGGGCGGCATCGAAGTCCCACAGGTCGCAGGCCATCGCGACGGGCTCCAGCCTGAGCTCGCTCGTGCCGGTGATGAGCCCGGCCGGGCAGAGCGTCCGCCGGGTCCAGTGGGCCAGTTGGCTCAGGCGGTGGGAGGCTGGCGACGCGGGAGTTTCGGGCCAGAGCAGGGCGAGCAGCTTGTCGCGGGCGATCCCGCGCTCGCCCGCGCAGGCGAGCACGGCCAGCAGCGCCAGCGCCTGCCCCTGGACCGGCGACCCCGTCCCCTCGCCCGCCCGGGAGATGCCGGGGGTGCCGAGGAGCCGGAGCCTGAGCGGTGGCGCGGGGCGCTGGGCCATCTGTCGGTTCCTGATGGAGACCTGACGGCGGGCTGATGGGTGCGGCCTAGTGTACGGGCCATGACCAGGCGGGGCAACCGCCGCCGGCCGCAAGCTCGGGCCGCCGCACCGTTCAACAGCTCAACGAGGTGAACCGCCATGACCTCCATCGCCAGCACCCCAAAGTCCGCCCCGGCCGTGAACCGGCCGGCCACCCCGACCCCCAGCTCGGCCCGCGCGCTCGACGAGGCCGTCGCTCGGGCGCGCGACGGCGCCGCACGCCTGCTGCGCCTGTCCCTCGACGAGCGGGTGGCGCTCGCCCGCGCGATGCAGGCCGGCTATCTCGAGATCGCCCGTGACAGCGTCCACGCCGCCTGCGCCGCCAAGGGCATTCCGCTCGGCACGCCGCTCGAGGGCGAGGAGTGGAGCGCCGGGCCCTGGTTCGTCGTCCGCCAGCTCCGGCTCCTGCAGCAGTCGCTCCTGGCGCTCAAGCATACCGGCACCACGCCGCTCGGCGAGCGGGGCCGGACCGCGGACGGCCGCGTCACCGCGCAGGTGTTCCCCGCGGGCTCGATCGACGGCACCCTGTTCAAGGGCGTGCGGGTGGACGTGCACTTCCAGGCCGGCCTGGCCGACGGCGACCTCGACGCGACCCGGGCGCGCTTCTACCGCGGCAAGGCGCACGAGGGCCGCGTGGTACTCGTGCTCGGCGCCGGCAACATCAACGCGATTCCGTCCATGGACGTGATCACCAAGCTGTTCAACGAGGGCAAGGCGTGCGTGCTCAAGCTGAACCCGGTGAACGCGTATCTGGGGCCGTACCTCGATCGCGCCTTCGCCGACGCCGTCCGCGTGGGCTTCCTGTCGGTGGTCCACGGCGGTGCCGAGGAGGGCGCCTACCTGGCGGAGCATCCGGGCGTGGACGAGATCCACATCACCGGCTCCGACCGCACCTACGACCAGCTCGTCTGGGGCGCGCCCGGCCCCGAGCGCGAGGCGCGGAAGCGCGAGGGCCGGCCCGTCACCGCCAAGCCGGTCACCGCCGAGCTCGGCGGGGTGGCGCCTGTGCTGGTGGTGCCCGGCCCCTACTCCGACAAGGAGCTCGTCTTCCAGGCCGAGGACGTGGCCAGCGGGCTCACCTTCAACGCGTCGTTCAACTGCAACGCCAACCGGGTCGTGGTGCTGCCGCGCGGCTGGCCGCTGCGGGAGAAGTTCCTCGGCTTTCTCCGCGCGGCGCTCGAGCGCGCGGCCGACCGCCAGGCGTACTATCCCGGCGCGCGCGAGCGGTGGGAGCGCTTCCGGGCGGGCCGCGGCTCCCGGATCGGTGGCAGGGCGGAGGGATCGCTGCCGTGGACGCTGGTGCCGGGGCTCGACGCCGGCGCCGCCGCGGAGCCGCTGTTCCAGGAGGAGTCCTTCGCGCCCATCATCGCGGAAACCTCGGTGGGCCGCGCCGATCCGGCGGAGTTTCTCGCCGAAGCCGTCCGGTTCGCCAACGACCGGCTGTGGGGCACGCTCGCGGCCGGCCTGGTGGTGCATCCCCGCACGATGAAGGACCCCGCGACCGGCGCGGCGGTGGAGCGCGCGATCGCCGCCCTGCGCTACGGCACCGTGACCGTCAACGCGTGGTCGGGGCTGTCGTTCGCGTTCGGAACGCCGCCGTGGGGCGCGCATCCGTCGTCCACGCCGGCCGACATCCAGGGCGGCACGGGATGGGTCCACAACACCTCGATGCTCGAGGGAATCGAGAAGGTGGTGCTGCGGCACCCGATCACGGCCATGCCGAAGCCCGCCTACGCACTGAGCCACCGGAGCGCCCACGTGCTGATGTCGCGGATGACGGCGCTGGAGGAGCGCTCGAGCTGGGCCAGGGTGCCCCCGGTCTTTGCGGCGGCGATGCGGGCCTGAGTCTGGCCGTCACCTGGACTCCATGGTATGCTAGCATGCCCGACCTCACGGATCCCCTGGTGCTCGACCTGCTCGACCGACTGCAGCAAGCCCTGGCCGGCCGCTACGCGGTCGAGCGCGAGGTCGGTCACGGCGGCATGGCCGTGGTCTACCTCGCGCGCGACTTCCGGCACGACCGGGTGGTCGCGCTCAAGGTGCTCCAGGAGCGCTTCACCGAGGTGGTCGGCCCCGAGCGCTTCCTGCGGGAGATCCGGCTCGCCGCCCGGCTGCACCATCCCCACCTGCTCCCGCTGTACGACTCGGGCGAGGCGGGCGGCTTGCTCTATTACGTCACCCCGTACATCGAAGGCGGCTCGCTCCGCGACCGGCTGGTCGCGGAGGGCCGGGTCGCGCTCGTCGCCGCGCTCCGGCTCACCCGCCAGGCGGCCGACGCGCTGGACTATGCCCACCGCCAGAACGTCGTCCACCGCGACGTGAAGCCGGAGAACATCCTGCTCGAGGAAGGTCACGCCGTCGTGGCCGACTTCGGCGTCGCCCGGGCCGTGACCGCCGCGGCCGACTCCGCCCTCACGCAGACCGGTATGCTCATCGGGACCCCGGCCTACATGAGCCCCGAGCAGGCCGGCGGCGAGGGCCCGCTCGACGCCCGGTGCGACATCTACGCGCTCGGCTGCGTGCTGTTCGAGATGCTCTCGGGCCGGCCGCCCTTCACCGGCAGCACGCCCATCGCCATCATCGCGCAGCGCCTCACCGAGCCCGCGCCGGCGCTCGCCGCCGTGGGGGCCGTGGTGCCGCCGGGAGTCGAACAGCTCGTGGCCCGCGCGCTGGCCCGGCGGCCGGACGACCGGTTCCCCAGCGGCGCGGAGCTCGCGCGCGCGCTGGCCGACGCGGAGGCCGGCCAGAGCCGTCCCACGCCGCCACCGCCACCGCCGCCGGTCGTCCCGCGCGTGGCTGCGCTCGCCGTGCTCCCGTTCGTCAACATGAGCGCCGACCCGGAGAACGAGTTCTTCAGCGACGGCATGACCGAGGAGCTGATCAACGCGCTGACCCGCGTGGATGGCCTGCGGGTAGCCTCGCGGACCTCGGCGTTCGCGTTCAAGGGGCGCGACCTGGACGTGCGCGAGATCGGGCAGCGGCTCAACGTCACCGCCGTGCTCGAAGGCAGTGTCCGGCGCGCGGGCAACCGGCTCCGGGTGACGGCGCAGCTCATCAACGCCGCCGACGGCTACCACCTCTGGTCGGACACGTACGACCGCCAGCTCGCCGACGTGTTCGAGGTGCAGGATGAGCTGTCGCGCTCGATCGTCGGCACCCTCCGGCCCAGGCTGACGGGCGGCCGGGCCGCCGCGTCCGCCGCCACGATCTCGGGGCCGCTCGTCGTCCCGGCCACCACCAGCCTCGAGGCCTACACCGCCTACCTTCGGGGCCGCTTCTACTGGAACATGCGGACCCTCGACGGCTATCGGAAAGGCATCGACTGCTTCGAGGCCGCGCTGGCGCGAGACCCGGACTTCGCGCTGCCCTACACCGGCATCGCGGACTGCTGGGCCATGCTCGGCTTCGACTACTTCGGCGGCGTGCCGGCCGCCGAAGGCATGCCCCGGGCCCGGGCCGCCGCGCGGCGCGCGCTCGAGCTGGACGAGACGCTGGCCGAGGCGCACTCCCCGCTCGGCGTCACCTCGATGCTGTACGACTGGGACTGGACCGAGGCCGAGCGGCGGTTTCGCCGGGCGCTCGAGCTCAAGCCGGACTACGTGCCCGCGCTGCTGTGGTACTCGCTGTTCCTGACCGTCATGAGCCGGCACGACGAGAGCCTGACCCTCATCCGGCGCGCCGCCGAAATCGAGCCGCTGGCGATGATCGTCCACCAGGGCGTGGCCCGGAGCCTCCACTATGCCGGGCGGGACGAGGAGGCCGTCGAGCACTGCCTGAGGCTGCTCGAGATGGACCCGGGATTCGTCACGGCGTACGAGACGATCGTGCGTCCGCTCTGCGTGCTGGGCCGGGTGGCGGAGGCCGAGGCGTACGCCCGCGAGGGTGTGGCCCGGTCCGGGCGCTGGTCGCTGCTGCTCGGCGCGCTGGGCTACATCTGCGGGTACGTCGGGAAGACGGCGGAAGCGCGGTCGATCCTGGCCGAGCTGGACGAGCTGTCGCGGACCCGCTTCGTGCCCCGGTATCACTTCGCCGTGGTGAATTACGGGCTGCGCGACCGGGAGAACACTCTCGCGGAGCTAGCGCGCGGCATGGCCGAGCGGAGCGGGGTGATCCCGTGGACGGCCATCGATCCGCACCTGAGCTGGCTCTGGTCCGACCCCGACTACCAGAAGATCATCCGGCCGCTGGCACTGCCGCGACCGCAGGAGGCACCATGAGCGGAATAGACGTCGCGCGGCGCTACGTGGCCGCGTGGAACGCGAGAGACGCCGACCGGCTGGCCGGGACCTTCCGTCCGGGCGGGACCTACGAGGACCCGAACACCGGCGGGCCGATCGAGGCCGGCCCGCTCGGCGTGTACGCCGGCGGCCTGTGGACGGCCTTTCCCGATCTCACGTTCGAGGAAGTGGACTACCGCGAGACCGCGCCGGGCGACATCGTGTTCCGCTGGATCATGCGGGGCACCAACCGGGGCTCGCTCCGCGGCCTGCCGCCCACCGGCGCCACGATCGCGCTGCCCGGCGCCGACTTCATCACCGCCTGCGACGACGGGGTCCAGCGGGTGGAGGGCTACTTCGACAGCGCCACGCTCATGCGGCAGATGGGCGTGCAGGTGAACGTCCAGCCCTTCGCCGCCGGGCCCGTGCGGTTCGGCGTGTGCACGTCGGTCAGGTCGGACAGCACGGCCGCGCCCGGCGCCGTCTCGCTCACGATGATCGAGGCGCGCACCGACGACGAGGTGCAGCAGATCCGCGACACCAGCCGCCGGATCATGCTGCAGCTCCGCGGCATGCCGGGCTTCCTCAGCTTCCAGGGCGCGGTCATCGGCCGGCGGCTCACCACGGTCACCCTGTGGGAGAGCCGCGAGGCGCAGCGGCAGGTGATGCGCGAGGCCAATCACAGGCAGGCGTCATCCGAGATGTTCGGCGGCTCGGTAGGCTCGGCGTTCCACGCGAGCTCGTGGACGCTCGAGCGGCTGGGCGAGCTCTGGGTGCGGTGCGAAGGGTGCGGGAAGCTGCGGGACGGGCGGGCGCAGCCGGAGTGCCGGTGCGGGGCGGTGGCCACGGGGCCGCCCGCCTTCTGGTGAGTGGCGTCCCTGGCACCGCTCTCACCATCGCGCCCACAGCTTGACCAAATTGGTCAATCTCCTCAGATTGCTCACCATGTCACGCAAACGCATGGTCCGCGAGACGGTGAGCCTTTACGAGGCCAAGACCCAGCTCTCCCGCCTGGTTGACCGTGCCGCGGCCGGCGAGGAGATCGTGATCGCCAAGTCGGGACGCCCGCGCGCGCGCCTGGTGCCACTCGAGGACACCCGGCCCCTCCGAGTGCCCGGCAAGGGCAGGGGACGGTGGCGGGTAGGTAAGGACTTCGACGCCCCACTGCCGGACGATCTTCAGGAGCGCTTCGAGAGTGGCGGGCGGTGAACCTGCTGCTCGACACCCACGTGCTCCTCTGGTGGGACGAGGGGCGGCGCATCAGCGCGGAGGCGCGGCAGGCGATCGAGGAGGCGGACACCGTCTATGTGAGTGCCGCATCCGCCTGGGAGATCGCCATCAAGACCGGACTCGGCCGCCTGCGCCCGACCCGCACGGTGGATGAAGCCGTTCGGGAGTCCGGCTTCCTCGAGCTGCCCATCACGTTTCTCCACGCCCAACGTCTCACCGCGCTTCCAACCCATCACCGCGATCCATTCGACCGCCTGCTGGTAGCTCAGGCGGAGGTCGAGGAGCTCACCCTGGTGACCCGCGACCCCGTCTTCGCGGGTTACCAGCTGCCCGTGATCGTCGCCTGACGCCGCCGAGCCCCGCTGGTCGCCCCTCCCCCGACCCGATATCCTTCCGGAAGGCCTAATCGCCAGGTCCGCGCCATGCTCCCGGTGCCCGAACGTCTCGCCGCGTCGCTCGCCGACCGATACCGCATCGAGCGGGAGCCGGACGGCAGCCCGGTCCTCCTCGGCCGGGGCGGCACCGCCAGCGTCTATCTCGCGCACGACATCCGGCACGACCGCCACGTCGCCCTCAAGGTCGTCCACCCCGAGCTCGCCGCCGGGGTCGAGGCCGAGCGGTTCCTGAGAGAAATCCGCTTCGTCGCCCGGCTCTCCCATCCCCATATCCTGCCCCTGTTCGACTCGGGCCAGGCCGACGAACTGCTCTACTACGTCATGCCGTACCTGCGGGGCGAATCGCTTCGCCGCCGGCTCCAGCGCGAGCACCGCCTCCCGCTACCCGTGGCCCTCGGCATCGCGCGGGAGGTGGCCCTGGCGCTGGACTACGCGCACCGCCATGGCCTGATCCATCGCGACGTCAAGCCGGAGAACATCCTGCTCGAGGACGGCCAGGCGGTCGTGGCCGACTTCGGCGTGGCCGCGGCCATGGAGGTGGCGGGCGACGAACGGCTGACCGAGTCCGGCCGCGTGGTCGGCACGCCGGCTTACATGAGCCCCGAGCAGGCCGGCGGCGAGGGCCCGCTCGACGGCCGGAGCGACATCTACGGTCTGGGCTGCGTGCTCTACGAGATGCTCGGCGGCGAGCCGCCGTTCACCGGCGTCACCCCGCAGGGGGTCATGATCCAGCAGATCGTGGCACCGCCGCCGCCGCTCCGTGCGCGCCGCCCCGATGTGCCGCAGGCCGTGCTGCAGGCGCTCGAGCGTTCCCTGGCCAAGCAGCCGGCCCAGCGGTTCGCCACGCCGGCCGAGTTCGCCGCGGCGCTCGAGCAGGCCGGCTCATCCGGCGGCCATGGCGCCGTCACCCACGGCCGGCGCCGGTCGCGGCGCTTGGCGGCCCTCGGCACGGTCGCCGCGCTGATCGTGGCGCTGGCGCTGGCGTTCGGCCTGGCGCGCCGGGGCGAGCAGCACCCCGAGACCATGGCCATCGCCGTCCTGCCGTTTCAGAACCTCGGCGCGGCCGAGGACGGCTACTTCACCGACGGCATCACCGAGGAGATCACCAGCCGTCTCGCGATGCTGCCCAGCCTCGCCGTCATCTCCCGCACCAGCGCCGACCAGTACCGGCGGAGCGAGAAGCCGCTCAAGCAGATCGGCAGGGAGCTCGGCGCCGACTACATCCTCGAGGGCAGCGTGCGGTGGGAGAAGACGCCCGGGCAGGCCAGCCGCGTCCGGGTCACTCCGCAGCTCATCCGCGTGTCCGACGACCGCCATCTCTGGGCCGGCCGGTATGACGAGACCCTGGAGCAGGTCTTCACCGTCCAGTCGCGCATCGCCGAGCAGGTGGCGACCGCGCTCGACCTGGCGCTCCAGCCGCCGCACCACGCGGTCCTCGCCGCCAGGCCCACGGCCGATCTCCGCGCCTACGATTTCTACCTCCGCGGCAACGAATACTTCACCCGCGCGGGCGACCCGGGCGGCCTCCGCACGGCGGAGCAGATGTACACCAGGGCGACCGAGCTCGACCCCTCGTTCGCGCTGGCCTTCGCCCGGCTGGCCCGGAGCCACATCTGGCAGTTCCACCTCTTCTCCGACCGGACCGAGGCGCGGCTGGCCCTGGCGCGGCGCGCGGCCGACTCGGCACTCGCGCTCCAGCCCCGCCTGCCCGAGGCGCATCTCGCGCAGGGTCAGATCCACTACTGGGGCGAGCTCGACTACCCGAAGGCGCTGGAGGAGTTCCGGATTGCTCTCGCCGGCGACCCCGGGAACGGCGACCTGGCCTGGGCTCGCGGCCTCGTGGAGCGGCGGCTCGGCCAGTGGGGCCAGGCGCGCGCGGACCTCGAGCGCGCGGTGCAGCTCGACCCGCGCTCGCTGGTCAAGAGCCTGGATCTCTTCGAGCTGCACCTGCGCCGGCGCGAATACGCCGAGGCGGAGCGGTACGTGGACCGGGCGCTGGAGCTCGAGCCCGACTCGCCCGCGTACATCTACAAGGCGCTCCTGATCGTGGCCCGTGACGGCGACCTCGCCGCTGCCACCGCCGTGCTCAATGAGGGGATGCGCCGCGCGGGCACGGCGTCGATCGCGTTCTGGGTGCCGCAATTCGACTTCGGCGCGGCGCTCTGGCGGGGGATGGACGACGCGATGCGGGCGGCGGTGAAGGGGCTCACCCTCGACCGCTTCGCCTCCGACTCCGCCGGGTACTATCTGGCCAGGGCGCGGACCCGACGCTTCGACGGCGACGCACGGGCCGCGCGGGTCTACTTCGATTCGGCGGCGCGCATCCTGGAACGGCGGAGCCGGGCCCGGCCGGACGATCCCGCCCTCCACGCGTCGCTCGCCCTGGCCCAGGCCGGCCTCGGCCGGCGGGAGGACGCCATCCGCGAGGGCCGGCGCGCGGTGGAGCTGCGGCCGGCCTCGAAGGACACCTGGTACGGGGTGGACATGCTCCGGAACCTGGCGGTGGTCTATGCCACGCTGGGCGAGGCGGACTCGACCGTGACGCAGCTCCGGACGCTGCTCGCGGTGCCGTCGTGGATCTCGGTGCCGTTGCTGCGGGTGGATCCGACGTGGGATGGGGTGCGGGAGGATCCGGGGTTCCGGGCGCTCGTGGGGCGGGAGGACTGAGATTCGCCGCTCGCCCGGCCGCCACCGCTCGACCATCCGGGTGCTCGGATCCACGATCCCGGCTTGACGGCCCTGATAACGCCCGGCATCGTACCCCCGTGACCCACGCCGCCCCCGGAATTGCTGCCGTGCTGTTGCTGGCGGTCTCGGCCGCCGCCGCCGGCCAGACGCAAGCGCGGCCGCGGTGGGTGGATCGGTCACCGCATCGGGTGCGGTTCGTCGCAGTCGCGCCCGATGTGCGTCTGGAGGTGCTCGACTGGGGCGGCCAGGGGCCGCCGCTCGTCTTCCTCTCGGGGCTGCAGGACGTGGCCCACGGCTTCGACGACTTCGCACCGCAATTCACCGATCGGCATCACGTCCTCGCGATTACCCGCCGGGGCTACGGCGCGTCGAGCCGGCCGCGCTCCGGGTACGACCTGGCGACGCGGGTCGCGGATCTCGCGGCCGTGCTCGACTCGCTGCACCTCGCGCGCGTGGACCTCGCGGGCCATTCGATCGCGGGCGACGAGCTCACCGCGTTCGCCGGCGCCCATCCGGAGCGGGTGAGCCGGCTGGTGTATCTGGACGCGGCCTACGACCACAGCGAGGTCGGCCGGCTGATCCGGGCGATCCCGACGCCCCCGCCGATGCAGCGTGCGGACTCCGCGTCTCCCGCCGCCGTCCAGGCCTGGGTCCAGCGCGCCTACGGTCCGCACATCCCCGAGGCCCAGTTTCGCGCCATCGGCCGCTACGACGCCGGCGGACGGCTGGTGGGCGACGTGACGCCCGCGCGTGTCGATTCGCTCATGCTCGCCGGCTGCGGCCACCCCGACTATTCGGCGGTGCGCGCGCCGGCGCTCGTGATCGACGCGGTGGTGGACTCCGCGCCCCAGGTGTTTCCCCTGTGGGCCCGGCTCGACCGCGCGCAGCGCGCCGCGGCGCGGCGATACACCACGATCCTGCAGCAGTGGGCCGCGACCGAGCGCGCGCGGGTTGCGCGCGAGCTGCCTGGCGCCCGGGTGCTCGAGCTGCACGGCGCGAACCACTACGTGTTCGCGTCCAACCCGCGCGAGGTGACCGAGGCGATGCGGGCGTTTCTCGCCGGCGATCGGGGCGGTGCGGGTTCCTGAACGGCGCCGCGGACGCGCCGCGGCAGGCGCGCCTCGTCGAATGCCAGCCCCACCCGGTCCCAGCGCGCTTCCGTCACGCTCACCAACCGTTCGAGTATCCCATACGTCTCGAGCACCCCGGCGTAGATGCCGAGGCCGACGCCGGGGTCGCCCCGCTCCAGCTTGTGAAGGGTGGAGCGGGAGATGTGGGCCAGGCCGGCAGCGTAGCCCATCGGGATCCGGCGTCTGCGGCGCAGGTTGCGGAGCCCGGCGCCGAATTGCGCCAGCGCCTCTACCAGCCGGGGTGACGGCTGGGCGCGCACCCGTCTCATGGCTGTGTTTCCTCGTTGTGCATTAACTCAGTCGATAACGCGCGTCGCGTTTGCAGTTATGGACAGGGCGTCGGGCCGGCCTTCCGGGCCCCGCCGGGCTCGCTCGGCGGCGTAGAAAATGGGAATGCGTTCCCCCCCGGACCACTCCGAATCGCGCGATCAGGTGCGATTCCGGCCAGTCGTGGCCGGCGCTGGACGGGTCACTCCACGAAGTTCACGCACCCCGACTCGTCCGCGATCACCGCCAGCCCCCCCGAGAACCCGAACGCGATCCGCCGGGGCCTCCGCCCGCAACTCTCGATCGTGCGCACGATCGTCCGGGTGGCAGCATCGATGACCTGGATCAATCCGGGACCCTCCTTGGTGATGACGCCGACGTACACCGTGGCACCATCGGGCGACAGGGCCAGCCCGAACGGCCCGCCGTCGCTCGTTTCCGCGCCCGACGGGATGGACCTTTCATGGATGATGCGGACCAGATCGTAAATATCGATGCGTCCCGTGCCGGCCTCGTCCGCCACGTAGAGCTCGGCCCCGTCGGGCGAGAGCGCGACGCCCTGGGGCTCCCCGCCCACGATGAAGTCGCGAGCCACCGACCCCGACGCCAGATCGATCTCGGAGATCGTGCCGGTCGTGAACGAGCTGGCGTAGAGCAGCGTGCCCGCCTGGTTGAGCGCGAGGTGGTTCGCCCGGCTCTGCGCCACGCCCAGGGCGATGGACCGCGTCACCTGGGACGAGGCCGCGTCGAACTCGAGCACCCGGCCGTCATCGGTGCCCAGGTAGACGGTCTGGCTGTCGGGCGCCGTCACGGCGGAAGGCGCGCGCACGCCGAGCGGGACCTGGGCGAGGACCCGATCGGTGGACAGCTCGATCACACTGGCGTCGCTGGTGTCGGCCCCGGTTGGCGTGACCAGCGCGGTGCCCCCGGCGAGCAGCGCGATGGAGGTGGGGACGCCGCCGACGTCGCGGGTCGTGAAGCCGGTGTCCGGAAAGAGCTGCGAGGCGACTCGGCCGGTGCTGCTCTGCGAGATCAGGATCCGGCCGTCCCGGTCCACCGCCGCTCCGAACGGGCCGTCACCCCCATGGCCGCCCGGGAGGGGCGCCGATGTCGTCGTCGTGCCGAGCGGGTGTCCGGACGGCAATCCGGTGTACGGGACGACGGCGAGCAGGTCGCCACCGCTGGCTCTGATCTCCGCCTGCCCGGCGCCCGCGTAGCTCACCAGCCCGTCGGCGGTGACCGGGGCGATGCCCGGGTCGCTGGATGCGAAGCTGACGGTCGCACCGGGGACGGAGGCCCCCGAGGCGTCGAAGACGGTGGCTGACAGTCGGCGCGACATCCCGACCCCGAGGACCAGGCTCGCGGGCATGACGACCAGGCTGCCCGTGGGCATCGGCGCCGAGGTCGGCTCGTCGGAGCCGCAGCCGGCGGTCATGCCGAGGACGGCCCCCGCAACCAGCGAACGAACCGATGGAACCATGGACCACCTAGACCACCACGAACCGCCCGCCGCCCGTAGTCGCGATCACCAGGCACATCGCCACGAACATCAGGTCGTAGTGCCAGCCACCGGTGCCGTGCTCGCCCCAGAACCCCGTGTGCCAGACGAAGACCTTCTTCTGGATCGCGCCCAGCATGACGAGGATGAGGCCGAGCGCGGCGAGCTGGGTAAACACGCCGAGTGCCACGCCGAGCCCGCCGGCGATTTCGGCGAGGCCGAGGAAACGGGTGAAGCCGGGCGACATGCCGATGCTCCGGCCGCGGGTAACCGGGTCCTTCGCGTGGCTCCAGCCGCTGGTGACGAAGACGGCGCCGACCAGCAGGCGCATGAGGAGGAGGGCGAGGTCGGGGGGTCGTATCCATGGGAGAATGCTAGGGGCCGCGAGCGTGGGAGGCCAGTACGCTTGCCGGCCGGCCGATCCCCGGCCACAATGCGGGATGCCACAGCTCACCATCGCCGTCCTCGGCACCGGCGCCACCGGCGGCTACTTCGGCGGGCGCCTCGCCGAGGCGGGGGAGGACGTCCGGTTCATCGCCCGCGGGGCGCACCTGGCCGCCCTGCGGGAGCACGGCCTGACCGTCACGAGCGTGGCGGGCGACTTCCGGCTGGATCCCGTACGTGTCAGCGCCACGCCGGCCGACGTCGGACCGGTGGACGTGGTCCTCCTCGGCGTAAAGGCCTGGCAGGTGCCGGAAGCCGCGGAGTCCCTGCGTCCGCTCCTGGGCGAGCGGACCTTCGTCGTGCCGCTCCAGAACGGCATCGATGCCACCGACCAGCTCGCGGCGGTGCTCGGGGCCGAGCGGGTACTCGGCGGGTTCTGCAGCATCCTGGCCTCGCTCGACGGCCCGGGCCGCATCCGGCACATGGGGGTCGTGCCCTACGTCGCCTTCGGCGAGCTGGACGGCTCGCCGAGCGCGCGGGCCGAGGTGCTCCGCGCCGCCTTCGCGCGGGCGCGCGGCGTCACCGTGGAGGTGCCGGCGGACATCCGGGCCGCGATGTGGAACAAGTTCCTGTTCATCACGGCCCTGAGCGGGGTGGGCGCGGTCACCCGGGCGCCGGTCGGGGTGATTCGGAGCCTGCCCGAGTCACGCGGGCTGCTGCGGGAGGCGCTCGAAGAGATCTATTCTGTCGCCGTACGTGCCGAGATTGCTTTGCCGGCGGACGCGGTCAAGCGGACGCTCGAGTTCATCGACGGTCTGCCGCCGGACGGGACGGCGTCCATGCAGCGCGACGTGCTGGCGGGCCGGCCGTCGGAGCTCGAGGCGCAGGTGGGGGCGGTGGTGCGGCTCGGCGAGCGGCTGGGGGTGGAGGTGCCGGTGCACCGGACGATCTACGCGGCGCTGCTGCCGCAGGAGCGGCGGGCGCGGGGGGAGGTGAGCTGGGCGTAGACGCGTGCGGCTAGGCTGGACCCGCCGCCCGCTTGATCTCCTCCAGCACCTCGACATCCGCGGCGTCCTGGAGCCGGCCCGTCCGCTTGGTGGCGATGAGATCGTCGAGGCCGATGAACGGAATGGTCACGCCCTCGACCTCCGCCGAGGCGGCACGCCGCACCGCCTGCTCGTACTTGACCGTCCACGCCACCGTGAAGACATCCACCGCCGGATCGTCGCCGATGACGGTGATCGGCCGGGCGAGCAGCTCCTTGGCGGTCCACTCGCGCGCGAAGCCGTAGCCGATCCTGGCGAGGCCCTCCAGCACGCGGCCCGCGTTGTCAGGACTCCGCTCGATCAGCACGTCGAGGTCGGTGGTGGCCCGCACGTACCCGTGGAGGATGCAGGCGATGCCGCCGATGACCAGGTACCGGGCACCGGCGGCGTTGAGCGCCTGCCTCGACGCGGCGCGCCCTCTTCCATGCGGCAAAGTCCTCCAGCGAATCGAATCCGATGATCTGCGCCCGCCGGCGCGCCCCCGACTCGGGCGCCAGGCGGAGCAGCGCGGCCGCGCGGCGCAGCCGCTCTTCGGGAGTGCGCCGGAGGTCGGCCAGCAGGTGCTGCCGCCGGGCCGCCGCGACCTCCGCGGCGCCGGGCGGCGCCGGATTCGGTGAAGCGCCCCGGTAGCTCCGGATCGCCTCGGCGATGACCCAGCTCCGTGGCCGATCGAGGGCTTTGGCCTGGCTGTCGGCGGCGGCCAGGACCTCTCGCGGCAGGGTGGTGGCTGCAGCGTTCCCCTGGCGCGCCCCCCGCGCGTGCTTTAACGTGCCGCATCTTCCATCACGACGAGACCATGACCACCGTCCCTCCGATCACCCCGCCCGGCGTGATCACGCAGGAGTTCCACACTCCGCGCGCCGTCCGCCGGGGCGTCATCGCGGGCGTCGCGGGCAACGTGCTCGAGTGGTACGACTTCGCCCTCTTCGGCTTCTTCGCCCAGCAGATCGGCACGCACTTCTTTCCGGCCGACAACCCCACCGCCTCGCTCCTCGCCGCCTTCGGTACCTTCGCGGCCGGCTTCATCATGCGGCCGCTGGGCGGAGCGCTGTTCGGCTGGGTGGGCGACAAGTTCGGGCGCAAGCAGGCCCTGCTGTGGTCGGTCATGGCGATGGCGTTCCCCTCCTTCTTCATCGGGGTGCTGCCGGGCACCGAGACCATCGGGATCGCCGCGCCCATTCTCCTGCTGGCCTGCCGGTTGATGCAGGGGCTCGCGGTCGGCGGAGAGTACGGCGCGTCGTCCGTGTTCCTGGTCGAAGGCGCCGAGCCGGGCCGGCGTGGGTGGATGGGAAGCTGGGGCCCGGTCGGCGCCTTCGCGGGCACGCTGCTCGGCTCGGCGGCCGGCGCGATCGTGAATGCGGTGATGTCGCCCGAAGCGGTGATGGCCTACGGCTGGCGCATCCCGTTCATCCTCGGGATCGGTGTGGGTCTGGGAGGGATCGCCATCCGGCGCTACTACATCGAGCGGGTGCCCCACCAGGCGCCGTCCCGGTCGCCGCTGGTCGAGGCGTTGCAGTCCTACTGGCGGACCACGTTGCACCTCGTGGCGCTGGTGGCCGGGCTGGCCGTCGGGTTCTACACGGCGTTCGTGTACGCGCCCACCTGGCTCGCGCAGGTGGCCCAGGTGCCGGCGCGCACCGCGCTCGGCATCAACACGCTCGCGATGGCGTTGTCGCTGGCCGCCTCGCTCGCGGCGGGAGCGTTGAGCGACCGGGTCGGCCGGCGGCCGGTGCTGGTCGCGTGGGGTGCCGCGCTCGCGTTGCTGGCCTACCCGTTGATGTCGCTCATGGCCCGAGGGACGACCGGCAGTATCATCGCGGGCCAGGTCGGCCTCGCCCTGCTGGTGGCCGCCGGCAGCGGCGCCCTGCCCGCCACCATGGCCGAGCTGGCGCCGTGGCGGGTGCGGTGCACCGTGGTCTCGGTGGCGCACAACCTGGGGATGGCGCTGCTCGGCGGGACCACGCCGCTCATGGGGGCGTGGCTGCTCTCGAGGACGGGCGCGCCTCTCGCGCCTTCGGTCTACCTGGCCGCGGCGGGCGCGGTGAGCCTCGTGGCGGCGCTCCTGCTGCCTCGGACCGCGCCGCACCGGCTCACGCACGAGTTCCAGGCGGCGCGGCCGCGCTGATTAAGCTCCTTCAGCCGAATGTCCGACCGGAGCAGCCTCCCCTCCTCGAGCGAGGGCAGGGTCCCTCCGGGACTGCGCGTCGCACCGCCGGCCGTCGAAGCTTACCGGCTCGTGGTCACCCTTTCGGCGCGGCGCGTCGGCTTGGGCAGCTTGATCCGACCGGAGCGTCGGCCTGCAACCAGCCGGCTCAGGAATGGGGTCAGCTTCACCGGCTGGAAGTACTCGCGAGGGTAAAGGTAGTCCTCGCCGGAATCGTCGATCACACGGAGTTGACCGTGAGTCTCCGCGTCCGCATCCGGCCGCACCTCGTACAGCTTCCGGCGCTGGAGCGAAGCCGGGTATTCTCCACTGTCGATGCAGAGCGCGAAGCGCTTGGGAGGCCGGCGGCCGGTTCTTCTGTTCATGAGAGACCCAGGTAGCGCTTGATCTTGTACTCCCTCCGGCCGATGCCGGAGGCTTCATACCAATGTATCTCCGCCTCGCGCACGGTACCATCGTTCAGGCTCACTCTCGCGATGCCCTTGCGCTTCCGCCAGCGCCCCTTGCCGTAATACCTGATGAGCCGCGGAAGCTCCCGAATGCTGCGACCTGATGCGATGGTCTCGATGCTCCTGGGGCCTTCGAGAATCTCGAATGGGGACGCGCTCAGAAGGCGCTCCGGAAATGGGAGAGGTGGCGGCGGCCAGGTAATATTGCGATGCAGGTTGCCGACGCTCGGCGCCGAGGTAGACAACCAGGTCCGCCAGAACGCGAAGCGGACGCGCCAGCGCCCGGATGGTCATAGCGCAGGCGCCAGCCCCATGGCCCGCAGGATCGCCTGCCCTCGCGGATCCCGCCGGAACGGCGCCATGATCGAATCGTTCACGTAGTTGTACAGCAGGAACGGATCGCGGCCCTCGACCGCGCGCCCGAGCCACCCGAACGTCTCGACCGTGTCGCCGAGGCCGGCGGACAGCACCGCCAGGCTCGTCGGGACCACGTAGGCTCGCCGCCGGCGGTCGAGCAGCTCGCGCAGGATCTGCTCCGCCTCCGCGCGCCGCCCGCTCTTCGCCAGGGCGTAGCCGAGCATCGCGAGCGGCATCGACTGGCGGGCCGCGGGGTCGAAGCTCCGCCGGAGGACCGGCACCGCCTCCGCATACCGGCCGAGCGCCACGTAGGCCGCGCGGCCGAGCTCCCGCTCGAGGGTGTACCGCTCCCGCAGCGCCTCCTGCAGGCGGTCGCGCGGCTCGCTGGGCATGGGATCCAAGCTATGCGGCGGGCGCGGGGTGGGCCACTTCAGCGGCCCGCCGGTGGCCCGCTGCGCCCTCGCGCTGTACTGTTAGCTACGTCTCCGACCGGACCCCCCGCTGCCCGACTCGACCACCCGCCTCGCGGCCGCCCTTGCCGGCCGCTACCGGCTCGACCGCGAGCTCGGCCGCGGCGGCATGGCCCTGGTCTACCTCGCCCACGACCTCCGTCACGACCGGCCCGTCGCCCTCAAGCTCCTCCGCCCGGAGCTCGCCGCCTCGCTCGGCGCCGAACGTTTTCTTCGGGAGATCCGCGTGGCCGCGCGGCTCCAGCATCCGCACATTCTCACGGTGCTGGATTCCGGAGAGGCAGTCGTGGGTCGTGGGGGGTGGACCCACGACTCACGACCCACGACTCACGACTCTCCTGTGGTTCACCATGCCCTACGTGGAGGGCGAGTCCCTCCGCGACCGCCTCCGCCGCGAGGGCCAGCAGCCGCTCGCCGACGCCCTGCGCTGGACCGCCGAGCTGGCTGATGCCCTGACATACGCCCACGCCCAGGGCATCGTCCACCGCGACATCAAGCCCGAGAACGTGCTCCTCAGCGCCGGCCACGCGCTGCTCGCCGATTTCGGCGTGGCCCGCGCGCTCGAGGCCGGCGGCTCCGACCGCCTCACCGAGACCGGCCTGGTCCTCGGCACGCCGGCCTACATGAGCCCCGAGCAGTCGCTCGGCAGCGCCGCGGTGGACGGCCGTTCGGATCTCTACAGCCTGGGCTGCGTCCTCTACGAGCTGCTGACCGGCGAGCCGCCCTACACCGGCCCCACGGCGCAGGCAATCGTCGCCAAACGCCTGGCCGACCCCGTCCCGTCCGCCCGCCGGCTCCGCGAGACGGTGCCGCCGGCGCTGGACGTCGTGCTCCAGCGCCTCCTGGCCAAGTCGCCGGCCGACCGGTTCGCCACCGCGGCCGAGCTGGCGGCAGCCCTCGCCGCCACGCCGGCAGTGCAGTCCGTCGCGCCCTCCCGCGGCCGGACGCGCCGCATTGCGCCGGTCGCGGCCGTGCTCCTGGTCGCCGCGGCCGGCGCCGTGGTCGGCCGCCGCGTCATCGGACGCGGGGCGGCGGGCGGCGCCGCGCTCGACCCGAGCGCCGTGGCCGTCCTCCCGTTCCGGGTGACCGCGCCCGACCCCTCCCTCGATTACCTGGGCGAGGGGATCGTGGACCTGCTCGCCGTCAAGCTCGACGGCTCGGCGGGGCCCCGCGCCGTGCCGCCAAGCCAGCTCCTCGCCGCGCTGCACTATCGGCCGGGCATGCCGATCCCGCCCGACGCGGCCGACGCGGCCGCCCGCCGCACCGGCGCCGGCCGCGTGCTCGACGGGAGCCTCGTCCGCTCGGGCGCGGGCGTCCAGCTCAGCGCCACGCTTCGCCGCACCGACGGCGCCGGCCGTGCCGTGCAGGCCCACGCGGCGGGAAGTCTCGACTCGCTGCCGGTGCTGGTGGACCGGCTCGCCGCCCAGCTCCTGGCGGGGCAGACCGCCGTCCTGCCTTCGCTCGGCGAGCTCTCCTCGGCCCGGGCCATCACCGCCTACCTCCGCGGCAAGGCGGCCGACCGCCGCGGCCGGTACCAGGAGGCCACGGCGGCGTACGGCGAGGCGCTGCAGGACGACTCGACCTTCGCCCTTGCCGCGCTCGAGCAGATCGGGGTGGCGCTCCGGCACAACGACACGGAGGTGGCGGACCACGCCAGCCGGCTCGCGTGGGCGTACCGCGCCAAGCTCAGCCCCAAGGGCCGGGTCCTGCTCCGCGCGCGGGTGGGGCCCAGGTACCCCGCGGCCTCGTCCATGATCTCCTACATCGCCGCGTGGCAGGACGCGGTGGACGCGGCACCGGAGGTGCCCGACGCCTGGTTCGAGCTGGGGGATCTCCAGCTCCACGACGGCGGCGTGAACGACCTGTCCAGCCCGGTGGTGCGCGCGGAGGCGAGCTTCCGCCGGGCGCTCGAGCTCGACCCGTCATGGGTGCTTCCGCTCGATCACCTCCTCATGGCCAAGCTCTGGCTCGAGGACACCACCGGATTCCGGGCGCTCGCCCATCGCTGGCTGGCGCAGGATACCGTTCCCGGCGACCGGTCGCCCTACCTGCGCTGGCGGATCGGCATCGCCCTGGGCGACTCGGCCCTGGTGGCCCGCCAGCGCGGGTCGCTCGACCGCTGGGGCGACGACGCGCTCGTGTGGCTGGCGGGCAATGCGCAGGCGGACGCCGTGGGGCTCGGCGACGTCGAGCTCGCCATCCGCGAGCTCCAGCGGCGCGCCGTCACCGGTCCCAAGCTCTGGCAGGCCCGTCGCTACCGCCGCGACTGGCTGCTCAACACCGGCCGGCCGGCGGCGGCGCTGGCCCTTACCGACAGCCTGGCGTCGGCCCCGCCGTTTTCCGGATGGGGGCGTCTCACCCGGATCGAAGACGCGCTCTTCTGGGACGGCGACACCGCGGCCGCCGCGGCGGACGTGCGCGCACTCACGGCCGCGGCGGGCGCGCGCCGTGCCGCCCCGCCGCCGGGCGCCGAGGTGCGCGGCCACTGCCGTCTCGGCCTCTGGGCGCTGGGCCGGGGCGACCGGGACGGAGCGCGCGCCTGGGCGGCGCGGCTCGGAGCGGAGCGGACCCGGGCGGATGCCGCGTTCAACGACGACGACCGGGTGATGTGCGCCTGGCTGCTCGACGCGTGGCTCGCCTGGCGGGACGGGAACGGGGCCGATGCGCGGCGGCTCCTGGACCGCGCGGATTCGATGTACGTCGCGAGCGACGTGCTGGACGACTGGCCTCTCACCAACCTGGTGACGGCGCGGCTTCGGGAAGCGATCGGCGACCTGCCGGGTGCGGCGCGGGCGATCGGGCGGGTGCAGGTGGCGCTGCCGGTGAGCCCGGTCTACTGGTCCACCTATCTGCGCGAGGGGGCACGGATCGCGGGCGAGGTGGGGGATACCGCCGGGGCCGTGCGGGGGTGGCGGAGGTTCCTGGCGCTGAGGGCGCACGCCGAGCCGGCGCTGGGGGCCGAGGTGGACAGCGCCCGCGCCCGGCTCGCCGGGCTGGTCGGGCGGTGACGCACCCGACCAGGCAAACCCGGCCCCGGCGCGCCCGGAACTCACCCTCCGTGATGATGCCCCGCCGCGGTCGCCCCCGCCGCGAACTCGCAGCTCACCTTCTCGTTCCAGGGCTCGAAGATCCCGCTCGCGTTTTCCCGGCCCACCCAGATGTGCAGGCCCCAGACGCCGACCTCGGGTACCTTCGAGAACTTCTGCCCCAGCAGGGTCGGCGGGTCGGCGGTTTCCGGATGGTCCGCGTAGCGCACGATGTAGTCCACGCCCACGAAGCGTAGCTTGCCGTTCTTCTCCGGCTCGTACAGCAGCAGTTCGGGCTCGAGCAGGTTCACTGCGCCGCCGTCCAGGATGTACTCGAGGTTGCCGTAGTGGAATCCCATCCCGCCCGTGCCGGGCTGGCTCGGCAGGTCGGTGTCCATCCAGCAGGGGGTGATCTGGGCGGACCAGCCGGCCGCCACCGCCGCATCGAAGTCGTGGAACCGGGCCACCAGCCGGCGCAGTTGCGCGATCTGGCTCGCCGTCGAGAAGCTGGCGGTGGCCGGCGCGCGGACCGCCGACGTTTCCTCGGGCGCGAGGGTGCCCGATTGATCCTGGCAGGCGAGGAGGATGGTGACCAGACTGAGAGTGACAGGGACAGGTGCGCGCATGGATACCCCCTGGCGAGAGCGGCGATGTGGGCTGCACTGAGGAGATCGGAATCCGGGGGCAAAGTGAGACACGGGCCGGCCCCGCCACCGCTTTGACGGCGCCGCGGCAGGCCCGTAACTTCTCCCTCTGCCCAGAAAGGCAATCCGTGGCATCCCCCGACGGCCCCCCGGCCGACGAGCTCTTCGCCGCGCTCTACCGCGAGCTGCACGCTCTCGCCGAGCGACAGTTGCGTCGGGGCGGCTCCGATCTCAGCCTCGGCACCACGACGCTGCTGCACGAGGCCTATCTCAACCTCCGCGCGCGGCAAGGGGTGGAGTTCGCGAGCCGGGGCCAGTTCCTGGCCTATGCCGCCCGCGCCATGCGCGGGCTGATGATCGATTACGCCCGCCGGGGCCGCGCCCAGAAGCGGGGCGGCGAGCTTCACGTCACCTCGGCCTGGAGCAACCTCGCCGCCGCGGAGGCCGCGGCTCCGGTCGACTTCGAGCAGCTCGGCGCCGCGCTCGACCGGCTTTCGGAGGCGGATGCCGAGCTGGCGCAGTTGGTGGACCTCCATTTCTTCTGCGGGTTCTCCCTGACCGAGCTGGCGGAGCTCCGCGGCGTGTCCCGGCGCACCGTGCAGCGTGACTGGACCAGGGCCCGGCTGCTCCTCCACCGCCTGCTCCAGGACTGATCGCCCGATGAAGCGCGTCTCCGAGGACCAGTTGGCCACGCTGGATGCCCTGCTCCGGCAGGCGCTGGAGCTCGAGGAGCCGGAGCGGGAGGCCTGGCTTGCCCGACTCCGGCGCGACCAGCCGGCCCAGGCCTCCGAGCTGGTGGCGCTGCTGGCGGAGCAGGCAAGGCTCGACGCGGCAGGATTCCTCTCCCGGGAGGCCACGAGCCACGCCGGACTGGACGGCCGGCAGCTCGGAGCCTACACCCTGGAACGCCCGCTCGGGCACGGCGGGATGGGGACGGTGTGGCTGGCCCGGCGCAGCGACGGGCGCTACGAGGGCCACGCCGCCGTCAAGCTGCCGAACCTGGCGCTGCTGGATCCGGTCGGCAGCGAGCGGTTCCGCCGGGAGGGCACCCTGCTCGCACGGCTGAGCCATCCCAACATCGCCCGCCTGCTCGATGCCGGGGTGGCGGACGACGGCCAGCCGTTCCTGGTGCTGGAGTACGTCGAGGGCACCCGCATCGACCGATACTGCGACGAGCGCCGGCTGTCTCCGGAGGCGCGGCTCCGGCTGTTCCTCGACGTCCTCGGCGCGGTGGCGCACGCGCACGCCAACCTGATCGTGCACCGCGACCTCAAGCCCTCGAACATCCTGGTGACGCAGGACGGCACGGTCAAGCTGCTCGACTTCGGCATCGCCAAGCTGCTCCAGGACGGACGGAGCGAAGCCGAGGCCTCGACCCTCACCGACGTGGGCGGGCGGGTGCTGACGCCGGAGTACGCCGCGCCGGAACAGATCCGGGGCGAGCCGGTCACCATCGCGACCGACGTCTACGCGCTCGGCGTGCTGCTGTACCTGCTGCTCGCGGGACGGCATCCGACCGCGGAGCGGGGGCGCTCCCCGGCGGAATACCTGCAGGGCGCGCTCGATACCGAGCCGCCGCGGCTGAGCACCGTACGGCGCCAGTACGCGGGCGACCTCGACAACATCGTGGCCAAGGCGCTGAGGAAGCGCCCGGAAGAGCGGTATGCCACCGTCGGTGAGCTGGCCGACGACCTGCGGCGCCATCTGAATCACGAGCCGGTGCATGCGCGGCCGGAGTCGTGGAGCTATCGGTCGGCCAGGTTCATCCGCCGGCATCGCGCGGCGGTCGCGGCGGCGGCGGTGGCCGCGCTGTCCCTGGTGGGCGCGACGGCCTTTTCGCTGGTCCAGCTCCGCGAGGCTCGGCGGCAGCGGGATGCCGCGGTCGCGGAATCGCGCCGCAGGCAGGCCATGGCGGACGTGCAGGGGGTGCTCGCCGGAGATACTCGCGGCGTGGGGGGACGCACGCTGTCCGTGCTGGAACGGATCGAGCTGGCGGAAGCCATGCTCCGGCGGAAGTACCAGGCAGAGCCGGCCGTCGTGGTCGAGGTGATGGCCCAGTTGTCCGCCCGCCTGTTCGACATGAACGACATGGAGGGTCATCGCCGGGTGCTGGGCCGCGCGCTCGCCATCGCTCGGGCGGCGGGTCTGCCGGCCCACGTGGCCCTGGTAAACTGCCTGCGGGTGCTCAGCCTGACCTACGACGACCAGCTCGACTCGGCTCGGGCGGCGCTGGCCGAGGCACGGGGTCAGGAGATCGGAGCCGGCCCGCTGCCGCGTGAGGTCGAAGTCCAGTGCCTGGACGCCGAGGGCCAGCTCCTGGTGGCCGGCGGCCGGCCCGACTCGGCCATTCGTCTCCTTCGGCGCGCGGTCGAGCTCACTCCCGAGCCGGGTGCGATGCAGGGTCTCGAGAGCCGCAACGATCTGGCCGCCGCACTCCGGGCGCTCGGCCGAACCCGGGAGGCCACGCGCGTCCAGCAGAGCATCCTGGTGCAGCTCGATTCCTCGGGCTACACCGACACGGATGTCTACCCTACGGTGCTCTCGTTCCTCGGGGCGGCGCTGGCGGAGCTCGGGGAGTTCCGGACCCTGGACTCGATGACCGGGGCCTTCATCCGCGGCGTGGAGGCGGCCTACGGCAGGGGGGCAGTCGATGGCCGGATTGCTGCGCTCTACGGTATCAACAAGCTGCGGCAGGGCGACCTCGACTCCGCCGCGGTGTGGCTCGACGCCGCGGTGGGCGATACCAGCCAGACGTCGCGGCTGGTCACCGCGATGTGGCTGCCCCCCGCGGAAACGCAGCTCTTGCTCGAGCAGGGGCGGCTGGTGGGTGCTCGCGGGGCCGCCGCCACCCTCGCGCGGGACACCCCCACCCGGCGAATCACCGCCGCGTGGCTGCGCGCGCGCCTGAGGCGGGCGGAGGGGAACCCGGCCGGCGCGCGGGCCATGCTCGACAGTGCGCTCGTGGCGGAGAACGCGGCGGCGAAGCCCGCGCCCCGTCTGGTCTACGCGCTGCTCACCGCGGCGGAGTGGCGCCGCGAGGGTGGTGACTTGCGCGGCGCCGACTCGCTCGCGGACCTCGCCGTCCGGGCGGGGGGCCTGGATTCGCTCGCGTTCTCCCGGAGTGCGCACGTGGGGCGGGCGGAGCTGGTCCGGGCGCGCGTCGCCGCGGCCCGGGGCGACTCGGCCGCGGCGGTCCGGGCGGCGCTCCGCGCGGCGAGGGCGTTGGCGAACGGCTTCGGCCCCGAGCACCCGCTGGCGGTGGAGGCGCGGGCGCTGCGCGACAGCCTGGAGATGCGGCACTGAGGGCGGGTGAGACTCCGGCCCCCCGGCGCGGGCGCTCGAGACGCGCCGATCGGACCACGCCCACACCGCTTGATGTCCCTGTGGGAGCTTCGGTTCACCTGGCTATTATCTCAACCTTTACCGGCTATACGGCCCGTAAGAATGAACAGGGCTCGACGCGCGCTCCCGTGGTCGCGATCCATAGCGCACCGCGTCACGCCGCCACCAGCGCCCGCCGCCGCCACGCGAACGGCTCGACCGCGGAATGCTTCGACTCCACACCGGGGTGAATCGG
This sequence comes from Gemmatimonadales bacterium, assembly GCA_035699205.1. GTDB lineage: Bacteria > Gemmatimonadota > Gemmatimonadetes > Gemmatimonadales > GWC2-71-9 > CAVVWJ01. The sequence continues at coordinate 798 of DASSBA010000016.1, read as the reverse complement.
CAGCGACGCGAGATCCGGATCCCGCTCGGCCCACTCCCGCCGGCCAAACCCCGCCTGGATTCCCCGTTCGAGGGCGGCGAGCGCCCGGTCCCGCTCGCCCAGCAGCCCAGAGACGCATGCGATGCCGTACAGCACCGCGCCGTCCTCCGGGTCCGTCGCAGGGCCCCGGCCTGCTCGAACATACGCGCCGCCTCGGCCAATTGTCCCTTCTGGAAGCAGACGCGCGCGTAGAAGTACCAGGTCTCGTACAGACGCGGGTCGAGCGCGAGGGCCTGCGCGGGGGGATGCCGGAGAGTGTGCACGCCGCCTTCGACGAAGCCTGCGTCAAGGCGGCGGTTCAGCGCGCCGGCGCGGCTCCGCCCCTAGCCCGCCCCCGCCCGGACTGCCATCTTGAGGCACTCTCCAACCAAGCCGCCCCATGCCCGAACTGCTCGGTCGCCTCCAATCCGCGCTCGCGGACCGCTACCGCCTCGACCGCGAAGTCGGCGCCGGCGGCATGGCCACCGTCTACCTGGCCGACGACGTCCGCCACGACCGCCGCGTAGCGCTCAAAGTACTGCGCCCGGAGCTCGCCGCCGTGATCGGCGCCGAACGCTTTCTCGCCGAGATCAAGCTCACCGCCAATCTCCAGCACCCGCACATCCTGCCGCTGTTCGATTCCGGGGAAGCCGTCAGTCATGAGTCGTGGGACGTGAGTCGTGAGGCCCCAGCCCAGGAGCCCACGACTCACGACTCACGACCCATGTCCTTCCTCTACTACGTCATGCCCTTCATCGAGGGCGAGACCCTCCGCGACCG